>NZ_LIQR01000689.1 GCF_001418575.1 Peterkaempfera griseoplana | reverse complement strand
GTGGGCACACCGGCGCGCCGGGCAGGGCCTGGTCGACGCCCTCTTCCTCAACAGCCCCTTTCTCTCCATGCCGGCCGGCCCCCTGGTCCGCACCCTCGGCGCCCCGGCCGTCGACGCCCTCGGCCGGCTGGCCGGCACCCGCAGACTGCCGATGCCGCCCGCCCCCCACTACGTGCACAGCCTGCACCGCGACTTCCGCGGCACCTGGGAGTTCGACCTCGCCCTCAAACCGGCCGCGGGGTTCGGCGTCTACGCGGGCTGGCTGGCCGCCATCCAGCAGGGGCACCGGCAGGTGCGTAGGGGACTCTCCATCGACTGCCCGGTGCTGCTGATGGCCGCCACCGCCAGCACCCTCACCGCCACCCGGTGGAATCCCGCGCTGCACACCACCGACGGTGTGCTGCGGGCCGACGACATCGTGGCCCTCGCGCCGCGCCTGGGCCGCCACATCACCACCGTCCGGATCGCCGACGGCGTCCATGACCTGGTCCTCTCCGGGGAGGCCGCACGGCAGCAGGTCTTCCAGGAGCTCGATCGCTGGCTCACCGCCTACCTCCCGGCCGCCGGCTGACCCTGGCCCGGGGGGAGCGCCGGGGGCGGGCTCCGGGGCGGCGCGCCGGTGCCCGACAATGGCCCGATGGCCGATGAGCAGCAACATCCGACGCAACCCGACGAGGAGCCCCTGCCGGTGCACCGGGCGGTGGCCCTCGGCACGGCGGGGCTGCTGCCGGACGTCGACCGGCCCCGCGCCTGGCTGCTGACGCTCGACGGCACCCCGCAGTCCTATGTGGACCTGGACGACCCGGCCCATCTGGAGTTCGAGTACGCCCGCCGGCTCGGCCATGTGGTCGACACCGCCGCCGGGCCCGGAACCCCGCTGGCGGTGCTGCATCTGGGCGGCGGGGCACTCGCGCTGCCCCGCTACACCGCGGCCACCCGGCCGGGCTCCCCCCAGCGGGTCGTGGAGATCGACGGACCGCTGGTCGACCTGGTCGCCGAGCGGCTGCCGTGGGAGGGCGACCCGGGCGTCCGGATCGAGGTGACGGTCGGTGACGCCCGGGAGGCGCTGACCGCGGCCCCGGACGCCTCCGCCGACCTGGTGCTGGCGGACGTCTTCGGCGGCTCCCGGGTGCCCGCGCACCTCACCAGCGAGGAGTTCGTCCGGGAGGCCGCCCGGGTGCTGCGCCCCGGAGGCCGCTACGCCGTCAATCTGGCCGACGGCCCGCCGCTGGACTTCGCCAGGGCCCAGGCCGCCACCGTGCGGGCGGTGTTCCCGGAGACCTGCCTGATCGCCGAGCCGTCGGTGCTGCGCGGCCGCCGCTTCGGCAATGTGGTGCTGGTGGGGTCCGGGGAACCGCTCCCCACCGCGGAGCTCACCCGGCGGCTGGCCGCGGACCCCTTCCCCGCCCGGGTGGTGCACGGCGCCGAGCTGGACCGACTCATCGGGGACGCCGCACCGGTGGCGGACTCCGCCGCCCGTCCCTCACCGCCGCCTCCGGACGGCGCCTTCACCCTCTCCTGACCCTTTCTCCCCGTCCTCGGCGGCCGCGCGGCAAAGGCCGACGGAGCGAGGCCGCCGGCCGTCCGCGAGAATGCCCCCGGGGCCCGCACGGTCGCGGCGCCCCGCCACGGAGGAGGCATGGGGATGACCACCGACCACCGGCCCGCCGGCAGCCCGGGCGACCTCGGCCCGGTTCCTGAAACCGCTCTCTGGACGCTCTACCACCGCGCGGTGGAGGCCCGCAGACCGGACACCCTGCTGCCCGACCCCATGGCGGTGCGACTGGTGGAGGAGATCGACTACCCCTTCCAGGAGCGCTTCGGCCCGCCGGAGGAGGCCGCGGTCCGCCTGCAGGGCCAGCTCCAGGCGCTACGGGTGCGCTGCTTCGACCGTGAGGTGGCCGACTTCCTGCTGCGCCGCCCCCGCGGCACCGTGGTCTCCCTCGGCGCGGGGCTGGAGACCCAGTTCTGGCGCGCCGACAACGGCCGGGCCCAGTGGCTCGCGGTCGACCTGCCGGAGTCGGCGGCGCTGCGGGAGCGGCTGCTCCCGGCCGAGCCGAGGCAGCGGGTGCTGGCCTGCTCGGCCACCGACAGCCGCTGGACGGGTGAGGTGGACCCCGCCAACGGGGTCCTGGTCACCGCCCAGGGCCTGCTGATGTATCTGCGCCCGGGCGAGGTCCGCGACGTCATCGCCATGTGCGCCGAGCACTTCCCGGGCGGCTCGCTGGTGCTGGACGCCGTGCCGCGCTGGTTCGCCGGGCTCGCCCGGAGCGGCCGGATGCGCAGTCACGGCTACCAGGTGCCGCCGATGCCCTGGGGGATGGACGCGGGTGAGCGGGGCAAACTGCGCACCGCCACCCCCGCAGTCGCCGGAGTGCGGGACGTCCGGCCGGTCGGCGGGCGCGGGCTGGTCGGCGTTCTGCTGCCGCTGGCCCTGGCCGTCCCGCCGCTGGCCGCACGGCTACCGTCGGTCACCGTCCTGGACTTCGCCGAGCAGCCCGTGCGGTCCTGACCGGCGGACCGCCGTGCCTGGCACCTGTCGTGGCCCGGGCCGGACTCCGCTGCCTGCGCCCCGGCGGACCTGATCGACGGGCAGGGCCGTGCGTCCGGCGGTGGTGCCGCGGGGGCGTTCATGCTGCGCAACTCCGTCTCCTGACCTCGCCGCGGCCGAACGCCAAGGTTCCGGGGCGGAGCCCAGGGGGATCGCGCTGCGTTTTCCCTCGCGTGGCGGAGTACGCCCAGGTCCTTGCCGGAGCCGCGGCGAGCAGCAGGCCGGGCTGATCCTCCCTGCGGCTCACGGCTCACGACGCCTGGTGGCCGAAGGGTGCGATCGGGTGCCGCTGCGGGGCCCCGCGGGCCTGGCATGCCGGTGCCGTACGCCGCCTGGTCGTTGCCGGGGCGGGCGGGGAGCCTTCGGCGGTGCGCCCGGG
>NZ_LIQR01000688.1 GCF_001418575.1 Peterkaempfera griseoplana | reverse complement strand
GCACCTCCGCGCCGGAGGTGCTGGTCGAGCGGGCCGCGGAGCTGGGCATGCCACTGCTGGCCCTCACCGACCGTGACGGGCTCTACGGCGCCGTACGCTTCGCCCGGGCCTGCGCCGGGGCCGGGATCCGCCCCGTCCTCGGCGCCGACCTCGCCGTACGCCCCGACGGCCCGCAGGCCCCGCCTGCCACCACCCCCGCCCGCGGCGGCCGGACGGTGGACCCCGGGCTGCCCCGGGTCACCGTGCTGGCCCGCGGCGGGCGGGCCGGCTGGGGCGCCCTGTGCCGGCTGGTCAGCGCCGCCCACGGCGCCGACCTGGCGTCCGTGTCCGCCCCCGCCGCCGAGCTGCTCGCCGGCCGCCGCAGGCCGGCCGTCACCCCCGAGATGATCACCCGTCAGCTGGACGCCGCCGGCGCCCTGGAGGGCGACCTGCTGGTCCTCCTCGGCCCGTCCTCCGACGTCGGCCGGGCGATCACCGCCGGCCGCCCCGACCTGGCCCGGGCACTGCTGCGCCGCTGGCGCGAGCGGGCCTGCGGTGCCGACCTCGCCGTGGAGGTGGTCCACCAGCTGGCCCCGCCCGGCCATCCCCACTCGCTGCCCGTCGCAGCCCGGATGCTCGGCCTCGCCGCCGAGGCCGGCCTGCCCGCCGTCCTCACCAACGCGGTCCGCCACGCCCGCCCCGAGGACGCCCCCGTCGCCGACGTCCTGGACGCAGCCCGCCGGCTGGTCCCGCTGGACCGCCGCCACCGCGACCGGGCCAACGCCGAAGGGCACCTGAAGTCCGCCGCGGAGATGGCCCTGGTCGCCGAGGAGGTCGTCCGCGCCGCGGGACAGAGCCCCACCGGGACCCGCAGGCTGCTGGCGGCCACCGCCGACCTCGCCGCGGGGCTCGCCCTCGACCCCTACGCCCACCTGGGCTTCGGCTCGGTGCGGATGCCCGAGCCGGCCGTCCTGGGGATAGCCCCGGAGCGGGCCACCGCCGAACTGCGCGCCCGCTGCGAGGCCGGGCTGGTCCAGCGCTACGGCTCCGGCGCCGGCGGCCCGGCCGCCCGCGCCCGCCTCGACGACGAACTCGCCCTGATCCGCCGCCTGGGCTACGAGGCGTACTTCCTCACCGTCGCCGAGGTCGTCGGCATGGTCCGCGGCATGGGCATCCGCTGCGCCGCCCGCGGCTCCGGCGCGGGCAGCCTGGTCAACCATCTGCTGGGGGTCTCCGGTGTCGACCCCATGCGGTACGGCCTGCTGATGGAGCGGTTCCTCTCCGAGCGCCGCACCGCACTGCCCGACATCGACCTGGATGTGGAGTCCGCCCGCCGCACCGAGGTCTACCAGCGGCTGCTGGAGCGCTTCGGGGCCGAGCGCACCCTCTGCGTCTCCATGCAGGAGACCTACCGCGCCCGGCACGCCGTCCGCGACGTCGGCGCGGCCCTGGGCCTGCCGCCGGAGGAGATCGACGCCGCCGCCAAGGCCTTTCCGCACATCCGCGCCCGGGATGTCCGCGCAGCCCTGCGGGACCTGCCGGAGCTGCGCTCCTCCCGGCTGGACGAGGGCGTCTTCGCGGTCCTCTTCGACCTGGTGGAGAAGCTGGACGGGCTGCCCCGCCACATCGCCCTGCACCCCAGCGGGATCCTCCTCTCCGACCAGCGGCTGCGCGACCTCACCCCGGCCGAGATCAGCGCTCAGGGCTTCCCGATGAGCCAGTTTGACAAGGACGACGTGGAGGAGATCGGCCTGCTCAAGCTGGACGTCCTCGGCGTGCGGATGCAGTCCGCCATGGCGTACGCGCTCACCGAGATCGCCCGCACCGAGCAGACCGAGGTCGACCTGGACGCCGTCCCCCACGACGACCCCGCCACCTTCGAGCTGATCCGTTCCACCCGCACCCTGGGCTGCTTCCAGATCGAGTCCCCGGGACAGCGCGAACTGATCGGCAAGTTCGGCCCGGAGACCTTCGAGGACCTGATCATCGACATCTCGCTCTTCCGCCCCGGCCCGGTCAAGAGCGACATGATCACCCCCTTCCTCAACGCCCGCCAGGGCTGGACCAGGGCCGAGTACCCGCACCCCGACCTGGAGCCGGTGCTCGCCGAGACCGAGGGCGTGGTGGTCTTCCACGAGCAGGTCATCAGGACCATCGCGGTGCTCACCGGCTGCTCCGCCGCCCGCGCCGACGAGGCCCGCAGGGCCCTGGGCAGCCCCGGCGGGCAGACCGCCGTCGGCGACTGGTTCACCACCGCGGCCGACCGCCGCGGCTATCCGCGCGCCGTGGTGGAACGGACCTGGGAGGTGCTGCGGGCGTTCGCCTCCTTCGGCTTCTGCAAGGCCCACGCCGCCGCCTTCGCGCTGCCCACCTACCAGTCCGCCTGGCTCAAGACCCACCACCCGGCCGCCTTCCTGGCCGGTGTCCTCACCCATGACCCGGGGATGTACCCCAAGCGGCTGATCCTGGACGACGCCCGGCAGTTCGGCATCCCCGTCCTCGGCCCCGACGTCAACGCCTCCCACGCCGACCACCGGGTCGAGCGCACCGGGGAGGGCGTGCTGGGCATCCGCATCGGACTGGCCGACGTCAAGGGCATCAGCGACGCCGAGACCGCCCGCATCACCGGGGCCCGGACCGGCGCCCCCTACACCTCGCTCGCCGACTTCCGCCACCGGGCCCGGCCCTCCCAGCCGGTCCTGGAGGGCCTGGTCCGGATCGGCGCCCTGGACTCCCTGCACGGCATAGGAGCCGCCGACACGCCCGGCAGTGAGGGACTGGTCCGCCGCGACCTGCTGCTCGACGCCATGGAACCCGACCGCCCGCGCGTCCGCCCCGGGCGCCGCGCCCCGGGCCCGGGCCAACTCGCCCTCGAGGGCGCCCCCCAGGGCTGGGAGACCCGCGGCACCCCCTCGCCGGACGGCCTCCTCGGCGGCGCACCCCAGGCGCAGCAGGTCCCGGGAGCGGACCGGCACCCCCACCGGGAGCCGGCCGCACGGCCCCCCGCCCCCGCCGGCGACCGGGGCGGGGCCGGGAGCGCCCCGCCGGCCT
>NZ_LIQR01000687.1 GCF_001418575.1 Peterkaempfera griseoplana | reverse complement strand
TCGGTACGACAACGGCTTCTCAGTGACCGGCAAGCGGTGGAGCGGTCTCGGTCGGCGGGTTCGGCCGTCGGCCGCTCGGCCTGCCGGCGTCGGAGGTGCCCGTCCTGTGGCTGGGAATCGGCGCCGTGGGCCGCCGGGCGGCGGTCAGGCCACCGAGGAGGGACCCGCCCCGCTTCGGCCACCGGTTCAGAGTTCGCTCAACTCACGGGTTGGAGCCTTGCGACCGCCTTGGCCGGCGCCTGATTGAGACGGTCCCGGTCCCATGCGGCTGAGGCGCTGGTCGATCCGGGAGGCCGTCCCGAGATCTTCGGACGCCTGCGGCATCTGAGCCGGTCACAGCGGTGGACGTCTTCCCTTTTTGCTGGTCGACCAGGTGAGGGTTCAGTAGACCGAGATGTGCACGTGGTCGTAGTGGTTCTCGGTGATGGAGCCGCGGTCCTCCATGGGCAGCCAGCCGCGCTCGGGGTGGCGGCTGGACCAGATGTGCTGACGGTAGATCACGTACCAGATGCCGTACTGGCCGGCGTGGTCGCGGACCCACTGGACGATGCGCTCGCCCTCCTTCTCGCGGTCGCCGGCGGCCATGACGCCGGCCGGGCCGAGCATGAAGTCGCAGGCGCGGCCGAGGGGGTGTTCGCCGCCGCCGGCGATGCCGCCGTCCTCGCGGTAGCAGCCGGAGCCGTAGGGGAGGGGGAACTCCTTGGTGACGGCGGCGCGTACGGTGCGCATCCGGGCGGTGATGTGGTCGGCGCCGGTGGGCTGCTCGGCCTTCCAGTGGTCGGCCTTGAGCTGGGCGGCGACGCCCTGGAGCCCGCCGAGCAGCCCCAGGGCGCCGAATATCAGAATGACGGCGGCGAGCAGGGAGCCGGCTGCCAGCAGCCGCCCCCCGCGTGCTCTCTCGGACGCCATCGCCGACCCCACCCCCGCTGTTCGTGTCGCCTGTCCGTTCGATCAACGGGGGAGGGTCGGTGATGGTGCCCGGACGATCACCTGACGGGGGACCAGACCCGTTCGACCTGCTGGCTTCCCGAGCGGGTGCGGTAGGAGCGGGTCCAGCTGGCGGCGGAGTCGGCGCGGGTGCGGTCGGCCAGGACGTAGTAGTCCATCTGCACATGGTCGGGGGTGACGTCGAGCACGCCGTAGCCGTGGGAGTCGAGGTCGACCCACTTCACATGGCGGTTGGCGGCCTCGATGGCTGCGACACCGGCCAGCGACAGGGTCTGCGGGGGGACCTTCAGGAAGTCGTCGACGTTGTCGGAGGTGACCGAGGTGACCACGAACTCGGTGGCCACCGAGCCGGACGCCGGATAGGTGGCGGCCTCGGCGGGTACGTCGCAGGCCCAGGCGGAGTGGATGTCGCCGGTGAGGAAGACGGTGTTGCCGATGCCGTGGGACGCCAGGTGGTCCAGCAGTTCGCGGCGGTCGTGGGTGTAGCCGTCCCACTGGTCGGTGTTGACGGCCAGGCCCTCCTCGGGCAGTCCCAGCAGCTTGGCGATCGGCCTCAGCAGGAAGGCCGGCAGCGAGAGGAAGGCGACCGGGGAGATCATCACCTCGTTGCCGATCAGCCGCCAGGTGGTGTCGGAGGCGGACAGGCCGGCCTTCAGCCAGTCCAGTTGGGCGCGGCCGGTGATGGTGCGGTCGGGGGAGTCGACATCGCCGCTGCCGGTGGTCGCCTGGGCGGTGCGGAAGGAGCGCTCGTCCAGCAGGTGCAGGTCGGCGAGCTTGCCGTAGCGCAGCCTCCGGTAGGTGGTGCCCGCTGTGGAGGGGCGTACCGGCATCCACTCGAAGTAGGCCTGCTTGGCGGCGGCGACCCGGGCGCCCCAGTCGCCCTCGGTGTCGGGCTGGTGGTTGACGGCTCCGGCGGAGGAGGCGTTGTCGGCGAACTCGTGGTCGTCCCAGATGGCGACGACCGGCACCTGGGCATGGAGCGCCTGCAGGTCGGCGTCGGTCTTGCAGGCGCCGTGCCGGGTGCGGTAGTCGGCCAGCGTGACGGTCTCGCCCGGCGGCTGGTGGGGGCGGACCACGGTGCCCCGGGCGCAGAACTCGCCGGACTTGTACTCGTAGATGTAGTCGCCCAGGAAGAGGAGGGCGTCCAGGTCGCCGCGGGCGGCCAGGTGGCGGTAGGCGGAGAAGTAGCCGGCCTCCCAGTTGGCGCAGGAGGCGACCCCGAGGCGGAGCCGGTCCAGGGTGGCGTCGGCGGCCGGGGTGGTGCGGGTGCGGCCGGTGGGGGAGGAGACGCCGCCCGCGGTGAAGCGGTACCAGTAGGAGGTGTCGGCGGCCAGACCGCGGACGTCGGCCTTCACCGTGTGGTCGGAGGCGGCCGAGGCGGTGACGGTGCCGGAGGCGACCACCGAGGTGAAGTTCCGGTCGGTGGCGATCTGCCAGGTCACCGCCTGGTCCGGGCCGGCCCCCGAACCCGGGGTGGCGTCCGGGGTGGGGGTCACCCGGGTCCAGAGCAGCACCCCGTCCGGCAGCGGGTCGCCGGAGG
>NZ_LIQR01000686.1 GCF_001418575.1 Peterkaempfera griseoplana | reverse complement strand
GCCCCCACTCCCGCCCGCGACACGCTCTACACCTACGCAGGCACGCCCGCGGTCCTGCCGGAGTCCCTGCTCGACGCGAAGCTCGACGCCTACCGCGACGAGATCTTGCGCGAGGAAGCCGAGCCCCTGCGCGCCGCCGTCGCCGAAGCCTTGGCCCTGTTCGACGCCGGGCCTCTCGCCGTCCGCTGCTCCGCCTGCGGCGCCGAACCCGGCAACCTCTGCTACGGCAACGGCCCCATGACCGAGCCCCACCAGGCCCGCTACCGCATCCAGCAGACCACCGCCCTCGGCCTGCTCCGCACGGCGGTGACCCGGTGACCGCCACACACCTCCCCCAGCGGAGAGCAGCACCGACCGCACTGACCGACAGCCCCGCACTCACCGTGACGCTGCAAGTGGCAGTCCCCCTGTGGATGGACCAGCTCCGCAACTGCACCCCCGAGCAGGTGTTGGCCCGGGCCTCCCGCTGCGCCACCGTCGTCGGCAGCCAGGGCGATGCCCTGCAGTTCGGCGGGAAGGGCTGCGCCACCGCGTTCAACGCCCTTGCCGAGGGCCTGGCCTGCGCCGCGCTGACCGCGCAGGGCGGCGTCGACTTCGTGGGCCTGCACTGGTGCACCCGCCCCGCATGCCGCGCGGCCAGCCGTTACGACCACGCCGACGAATACCCCGCCACCACGCCTGCCACCGTGCCGGCGCCACGGCCGGTCGTCGACCTGCACCTCCCCGAGGACATCACCTCATGAGCACCTACCTCCTGTACCTCGACCTGCCCGGCGAGCAGCCGCCGCCGATCCCAGTCGTCGGGGACAGCCCGGCCCAGCTCGCCGCCGCCGTCCACACACACGCCCGGCCCAGGCTCGGCTCCCGCACCGTCTCCGTCCACCTCGACGGGCTCACCGGCGAGCTGCGCCGCGTTGGGTCGGTGGCGGGCACTTTCACCCTCGCCCCCGTCGACGAGCCCGACGACTACGGCTGGACCCTGCACGACCTCGACCGCCTCGCCCGGACCGTGGTGTCCAACAACCGCGCATGGTGGCCCGCCGGGGACCGCGACGACCTGTACGCCGCCGCCTGGCACGGAATCGTCGAGCACCTCTACACCACTGAGACCGAACCGCGGCGCACCGAACTCATGGAGGCCGGCCGCCGTGCCCTTGGCCAGGACGTCAAGGACAACATGCGGCACCACGGTGCACGCCGTGACAGCAGCAACAACGGCCTCAAGTACGCCATGTACTGGGAGTGGGCTGGCCGGTCCGTGCCGAGCCCCGAGAACGGCATCGTCGAACGGCTCGCCCTCGCACAGATCCTCCCCGCGCTGACCACAGGCCAGCGTCAGGCCGTCGAAGCGCTCGCCGTGACAGGCGACTACGACCGGGCAGCCCAACTGATCGGCAGCCCCGCCTCGCTGACATCGCAGTTGATGAAGGGCCGTCGCCGCTTCCGTGAGTTGTGGCACGAGGGCGAGGTCCCGTCCGGGCACTGGGGCTGCGACCGACGGGCCGGAACCGTGGCGGGCACGGTCGGTCACGGGTCTGCGCTGGCCCGGCTGCGCCGCCGCGCACGCACAGCCGCCCGAAAGACCGCCGGGACGCAACAGTGAGCGCCTGGTGGTGCGCCGCCTTCGACGCCGTCCTCGGCGGGCTGTTCATCGGCGGCGTCGTCGTGGTCCTCGCCGCCCTATGCCGCGCGGCCGCACACGCCGACGCCGAGGACAGCGACCCGTACGACCCGCCGCAGCACGGGCTCAGCGACGCCGAGGTCGACAGCGCCTTCGACGCCCTCATCGAGGCCTTCACCGTGCTGCCCGACCACCCGGAAGGAACCGACCGATGAAGCGCTTCGCCGCGTTCTACAGCGAGACCCCCGACATCCGCATCGGAGACAACGGCTGGTCCACCGACGGCCGCACCTTCGGGTCCCCGGCCCGCGCCGTCGAGGTCGCCGAGCAGTGGCTCGCCGAGGGCCGGTACGGCGTGACCGTCCAGGACCTCGAGGAAGCCGTGTACCGGTCGTGGCCGATGTGCCGCACGGTCACCTCTGCCGGCGGCGCGTACTGGTGCGTGCGTCAGAACCTGCTGTCCGACGACCGATGCCCGGAGCACACCCAGGGCGGCGCCCCGCTGCCCTCGCGCCCGCAGCAGCTGGCGCTCCTGGACGTCGCCCTGGCGACGGGTGGTGACGGGCGTTGACCAGCGACGACATCACTAGCGACGACATCCGCCAAATGCGCCACGACGGCGACCTCCGCGCGTTCCTCCGGGCCCAGATCCGCCGCCCCGAGCAGCGCGCGTTCCCCGCCGCCGCCCCACCCCCGAC
>NZ_LIQR01000685.1 GCF_001418575.1 Peterkaempfera griseoplana | reverse complement strand
CGCCCGCCCCGACCATCGTCCGCCTCGAGCGCCCCGACCTCGACGCCGTCCGCGACCAGGTCCAAGCTGAGACCCGCGCCCAGCTCGACGCCGTGACCGACAGCGTGGAGCGCGCCCACCGCGTCGGGCAGCTCGTCGCCCAGGCCGACACGCACCTCGCCCGGCTGCGCCCCGAGCGTGACTCCCTGGCCCTGGCCCTGTGGGCGTACGAGCGGACCCGCGGCCTGGAGCAGTCGATGGGCGTCTCCCGCCCGTCGTGGGTGAAGATCCACCGGCCGGCCCCGACCGGGAGGCCGCGGCCAAGGCCGCCGGGATCACCCGCATGAAGCCCACGACGGTGCAGCAGCGTCTCCCGAAGGTGGCGCTGGAGACGGTCCAGTGGCAGGCCCGCCGCGACGCCGCCAAGGCGTACCGCGACGAGGCCGCGCGGGAGCTCGCCACCGACGCCGGATGGTCCCGTGACCAGGTGATGCAGGTCCGGCATCGTGTCCCGCTCGGTGATCCACGATGCCGTGCACGCCGACGGCACCCCGACCGTCCGCCACGACCCGGAGCTTCGCGAGCAAGCCGTGCGCATGGTCCTCGAGCAGGGCATGTCCGCGGCCGGCGCCGCCCGGGAGCTGCAGCTCGGCGCGAGCATCGTCCGCTACTGGGTGCGGGCCGCCCGCGACAAGACCACCTGACCACCCCGCTGCGTTCCTCCCTTGTCAGAAGCCAGCAGGACCGTTCGGCATCGGCGGCTGCCCCGCCGCTCCGCCCCGCTGGTGACGGCCGGCTATGGCTGCGGCAAGGGCCAGAAGCGCCTCCACCTGAGCCATCTGCACGCGGTAGTCCGCCGGAACTCTTCCTCCTCCTGCGATGGGAGCTCTCAGCGGCGCCAAGAGCTCGATGGCAGCTTGCTCGTGCTCCTCATAGCTGGCCATGCATGCCTCCGAAGTCAAGTTGGGCAGCGCGGCACGCTACCAGGGTCGGTTGTCACGCTCCCGCGGGCACGAGCGTTCCTGTAGGTACGAGCATCCGGCGGTGTCTGGAGGAGACGCCGCCGGGTGTTCACAACCCCTGTGCCTGGCCGTTTGGTTCGGCACGGCACGCGGGCCCGGCAACGCACAGAGGTCAAGAATCTGGGGCGCAGCTCCGCTCCGGGTGGTGCGCAGTCGGGCGGACCCGGCGGCCAGGCGCAGGGCCCCTAGACCGGCCCGGCCGGTGCACCCGCTGCGCCCTGCGTGCAAGCGCCCCCAACCGCCCCTCACGGGGGACGGCGGGTGCACTGGCCCGGCCACCGGTCAACCGGACGCCCCGGCGGGGCGGGGCCGCCCCCGCTCCTCACCCCCGCACGGTGACGGCAGCGGCCCGGCACCTCGCCGGCCGCCGACCCGGCGTGCGTTCGACCGACGCCGCGTCGGTCGCCCAGGTGCTCCTGGCCGCGCCCGTCCGGGCCCGCCGCGCCGCGATCAGGACCCTGTCCGAGCGGGAGCTCGCGTTCGTCCTGGCGGAGGTGCAGCGGGAGACCGGCACCCTGTTCGGCCTGTGGGCGGACACCCCGTCGGGGTTCGTGGAAGACGTCTTGGGTGAGTCGCTGTGGAGCAAGCAGCGGCAGCTCTTGGACGCCATCCCCCGGTACAGGAGAGTCGCCGTTGCGGCCGGGTTCGGCGTCGGCAAGACACACATCGCGGCGCGCGCGGCCTTGTGGTTCGTGCTGACCACGCCGCCGGGGGTCGGCCAGTGCGTCACCACCGCGACCTGGTTCCGGCAGGTACAGCGGCAGTTGTGGCCGCACATCCGCCGCTGCGTCGCGCCCGCGCGAAACTGCCCGGCGCCTGCGACACCGTCCAATACAAGATCCCCGACGCGTACGGCAACGAGGTCGTCGCCGCGTACGGCTTCTCCGCCCCCGCCAACGACGGGGCCGCGATGCAGGGCATCCACGCGGCCCGGCTGCTCCTGGTGGTGGACGAGGCCGGCGGTATCGCCAGGAGCATCGGCAACGGCACCAACAACCTGTTGACACGCGCGCATGCTGGCGATCGGCAACCCGGCCACGGACGGTCCGAGGAGCTGTTCGAGAAGCTGTGCGAGGAGGGTGACGACCCGGAGAAGCTGGGCACGATCACGATCCCGATCGCGGCCCTGGACTCACCGGCGATCACCGGGGAGCGGGTGCCGTACTGCCTGGACTGCCCCGTCGGTGTGCCGAAGTATCCCCTGTCGGAGCACATGCCGAATCAGGACTGGGTGGACCGCGTCTTCGGCGAGTACGGGCCGGATCACCCGTACACCATCGCGAAGGTGTACGCGAAGTTCCCGCAGGGCGGAGCGAACCGGGCCCTGCCCGTGGCCTGGATCGACACCGCCGCGGACCAGCCCGACCCGGAGCCCGACGGGCCGTGGGTGCGCCTGTCCGACCTGGGCCTGGAGGGCGAGACCGCCGACCACACGGTCAGGCGGGGAGCGTGGGTCCGCCTCGGCGTGGACGTCGCCGCGTACGGCGGCGACGAGGTGACCGTGTACCGGGTGGTGGGTGACGCCCTGGAGCAGCGGCACGCCTCCTCGGGCCCGCAGAACCTCAACCAGGTGAACGTCGCCGGGCGGATCCTCGCGGAGATCCTGGCCGCGGAGCGCCTCGCCAAAGCGCTGGGCACCCGCGTCGCGGTGCGGGTGAAGATTGACCGCAACGGCTTGGGGCACGGCGTCGTGTCGATCCTGGAGAAGTGGGGCGAGGAAGGCCGCCACGGGGCGCAGATCGTCGGCGTGATGGTGTCGGAGAACATTGACCCCGACCGGGAAGACCCCGGGCAGCAGATGCGGCCGTACCGCAAGCGCGACGAGATGTGGCTAGCGGCACGGTCGCTTCTGCAGCCCGGCCCCGCCAACGGCCTGGGCGTGCCCGGCCCGCCGCGGCTGCGCCTGCGCTTCGATCACACGTGCCTGGTGCAGCTCGGCTCGCCCACGATCTCCACCTCGAGCACTGGGCAGGTGGTGGTGGAGTCGAAGAAGGCGATGCGGGCCCGCGGTGTCGGCTCACCGGACCGGGCGGACGGGGCGCTGCTCGCCCTGTACGAGCCGGTCAGCGTCCTGGATGAGCGCCGCTACGGCCTACTCAACTGACGGGCTGTCCTACCCTGCCCAGCAGCAGGCCGAAGGCGTTCACGGCGCTCTCGGCGGCGTCGTCGTCGCCGGCGGCGTCTGCCGCCGAGAGGCGGTCCACCAGGAGGAGCAGCATGGACACGTCGCTGTTGCCCGTCCCCCCGTACAGGAGTACGTGCCGCTGGGGATCGAGCGGGGCCAGTAGCGGAGGCCGGCCTCGGCCAGTGCGGCGCCCACCTTTACGGTGACCTGCGATCCCATGCCCTTGTGCCCGACTGCGCGGCACAGGTCCGCGACCGGCACGACGGCGACCCCATTACCGTTCTGGACGGCCTCGATCACGGGTGACAGGTCCATCGGCTCTCCAGGTGTTCGGGTGTGTGGAGGGTGATTCTGCCGTCGCCTGAGGCTCGACGGGTGGGTTTCGCCTGGCAGGGCTGGACGCGACGGTTGTCGGCTGCGGGGCCGCCCACGGCTTCGAGGGCGGCCCGTCCTGCGGAGATCAGCCCTGCTGCCCGTACGTGGTGGCCATGTCGCGGGTGGGCTCGTACACGCCGGTGGCGTGGGTGCACTCGGGGCACAGGTCGAGCCAGCGCGGGACCTGGCTGGTGGCTGGGATCGCGACGTAGGCGTTCGCGGCTGGCTGGCCGCAGCGCAGGCACGGCAGTCCCCAGTTGCGTCGCACCCCGATGTCCTCGCCCGCGAACGTGGTGGGCGCGGCCGGCATGAGGTCGGGGTGCGCCCTGACGTGCTCGAGGAAGACGTCGGCGGGCACGGGGGCTTCCTGGTAGCGGCGGGTCGCCTCGGTGGCCCACCGGCGGGCGTACTCCTCTGCCCGCTTGCGGTCGAAGTAGTCGTCGCAGCCGTTGGGGCAGCGCGGGTAGTCGTCGTCCAGGAGCCAGTGGCAGCCCTCGCACTGGCGGATGTGGACATCGTCGTTGTAGTCGTCGGCCTGATCGGCGGGCGGGGTGAGCCGGGCTTGCCGGACCTGGGTGTAGGTCTGGCCGGCGGCTGCTGCGCGGGTGCGGTTGGCGCGCTTGGGTCCGCGGTTCGCGGTCATGTGCTGCTCCTGGGGTCTGGGCGCGGCCCCACGCCCCGCGCCCGGTCAGGTGGGCACACGGGTAGTCGCTGGCGCGATTCCTGGGCTGCCGGTTGCACCGTGCCGCTGAACCTTCGTCCTCGGTCGCCTGCTGCGCCGCGTGGGGGCGCTTGTCAGGCTCGGAGTGGGCGGGCGCTGCCGCCGCCGGGAACTGTAGCGCACCCGGCGGCGGCCGCAGCTCAGTGCGGCGGCATGGGCGTGTGCGCCAGGAGGAGCAGCAGAAGCACCATCAGCTCGGTGGGGGTGGGCGGCTGGCGCTTCTTCTTGTTCTTGCCCATCGACGTTCCCTTTCGGGTTCGGCGGGCCCGGTGCCCGCCTCTCAGTTCGGGGGGCGTCCTGGACAGCAATGACGACCGCAGTCGGCTCAACAGTCGTGTCATTTGCGGTGATCAGGGCTGGTTTGTCAGTGGGGGTGTCTACGGTCCAGCTATGACTGCTGACGCTGACGCGGGCCTCCCGCGGACCGCCGAGCCGGTGACCCGGGCGGGCACGTGGGCAGGCCTGCCGCTGTCACCACGCCGGGACTGCCCCGGAGCACCTGCGTACCGTCGGGCAGCTTGGCGAGGAACGGCTCAAGCCAGCCGACGGGCAGCAACCGGCCGGGTACCTGTACCTGATGCGCCGCCACCAGCGGGTGCCCCTGTACGACCCCAGGCAGGCCGCGCCGATGCGGACGCTGCCGGACGAAGTCGCGGAGCGGATGCTCGCGCGCCGTACCTGCAGCAGCTGCGGCACCGTGGCGCGGCGGCCGCTGCCGCACCAGCGGGACAGCGGCGGGGAGTGCCATCCCTGCTGGCAGACCTGGCTGGCCAGGCCCCACAGGTAGTGCCAGCGGTGAGCAGCGGGGGGCGGTGCTCGGCCAGGGCCCGCCGGTACTGCCTGGCGTCCCGGGCGTCGGCGCGCAGTGGGGACTCGTTCCCTGCAGCCTCCGCTGCCGGCGCCTTGAGGGTACTGGAGGAACGGGTCCGCTAGCGAGGTAGATCATCAAGACCTTCCTGCTCTGGCCAGGAAATAATCCAAATCAACCCCGGCCCTTACCTGAGCTGCGGGCAGGCGATCAAAGACCTCTCGGGATGGACGTCCCGTCAATCGGGGACCGTCGCCACCGCGCCTCCTCCTAGCTGATCTCGTTTTGACAGAACGTCACAAGCCTGTTGTCGCCAAGTGAAGTCAGCCGGACTGCCAGGTGGGGCGGGTCCCGTCGCGAAGCAGAGGGACCTGTTCTGCGCGC
>NZ_LIQR01000684.1 GCF_001418575.1 Peterkaempfera griseoplana | reverse complement strand
GCCCCGAGCCGCTGGACCGACGGCCTGAGCGACCTCTCCATCGCCGGCGACCCCATGGCCTTCCCCCACCTCGCCGTGGACAACGCCCCCCGGCACCCCGTCACGGTCTCCGGCTTCGCCGCGCTGGCCCGCCGGATCGCCGCCGACCGGGCCCGCTGGGAGCCGCTGGTCCGCTACGACGCCCTCACCCGCTGGTACGCCCGCCTGGAGACCGGCCCCGGCTACGAGGTGTGGCTGCTCAGCTGGCTGCCCGGCCAGTCCAGCGGACTGCACGACCACGGCGCCTCCTCCGGAGTGCTGACGGTCGTTCAGGGCGAACTGGCGGAGCGCTCCCTGGGCCGCGCCGGCGAGTCCACCCGTACGCTGCGGCCCGGCGCCCAGCGGGTGTTCGCCCCCGGATACGTCCACGAGGTGGTCAACACCGCGCTGGAGCCCGCGGTCAGCATCCATGTCTACTCGCCCGGCCTGGTCGAGATGAACCAGTACGGCGCCACCACGGCCCCGGCCGGACAGGCCGCGCACGAGGCCGGTTGACCGTCCGGGCCCCGAAGCCTGGGAGGATGGCCGTATGCGCATCGTGGTACTGGCCGGAGGGATCGGCGGCGCGCGCTTTCTGCGCGGACTCAAGGCAGCCGCCCCCGGCGACGAGATCACCGTCATCGGCAACACCGGCGACGACATCCACCTCTTCGGGCTGAAGGTCTGCCCGGACCTCGACACCGTGATGTACACCCTCGGCGGGGGCATCCACGAGGAGCAGGGCTGGGGCCGCGCCGCGGAGACCTGGTCGGTCAAGGAGGAGCTCAAGGCGTACGGCGTCGGCCCGGACTGGTTCGGCCTGGGCGACCGGGACTTCGCCACCCACATCGTCCGCACCCAGATGCTCGCCGCCGGCTATCCGCTGAGCGCGGTCACCGAGGCGCTCTGCGCCCGCTGGCAGCCGGGGGTGCGGCTGATCCCGATGTCCGACGACCGGGTGGAGACCCATGTCCTGATCGAGGACGGGGAGGGCCGCCGGGCCGTCCACTTCCAGGAGTACTGGGTACGGCTGCACGCCGAGGTGCAGGCCCAGGCGATCCTGCCGGTCGGGGCGGAGGACGCCAAGCCCGCCCCGGGTGTGCTGGAGGCGATCGCGGAGGCGGACGTGGTCCTCTTCCCGCCGTCCAACCCGGTGGTCTCCATCGGCACCATCCTCGCCGTACCGGGCGTCCGCCAGGCACTCGCCGAGGCCGACGCGCCCGTGGTCGGCCTCTCCCCCATCGTCGGCGGCGCCCCGGTGCGGGGCATGGCCGACAAGGTGCTGGCCGCCGTCGGAGTGGAGTCCACCGCCGGCGCCGTCGCCCGGCACTACGGCCCCGGGCTGCTGGACGGCTGGCTGGTGGACACCGCCGACGCGGCCGCCGTGCCCGCCGTCGAGGAGGCCGGGATCGCCTGCCGGGCGGTGCCGCTGATGATGACCGACGTCGAGGCCACCGCCGCGATGGCCCGGGCGGCCCTGGCGCTGGCCGAGGAGGTACGCGGGTGACCGGCGGGTACACGGTGTGGGCGGTCCCCGGCATCCCCGAGATCGGCCCCGGCGACGACCTGGCCGCCGCCGTCGCCGCGGCGGCCACCGCCGAGGGGCAGCCCGGCCTGCTGGACGGCGACATCCTGCTGGTCACCTCCAAGGTCGTCAGCAAGGCCGAGGGACGGCTGCTGGCCGCCGCGGACCGCGAGGCCGCCATCGACGCCGAGACGGTCCGGGTGGTCGCCCGCCGGGGCCGCACCCGGATCGTGGAGAACCGTCAGGGCCTGGTGATGGCCGCCGCCGGGGTGGACGCCTCCAACACCGTCCCGGGCACCGTGCTGCTGCTCCCCGAGGACCCCGACGCCTCCGCCCGCGGCCTGCGGGACCGGCTGCGCGACCTGACCGGCGCCGAGGTCGCCGTGCTGGTAACGGACACCTTCGGCCGTCCCTGGCGCAACGGCCTCACCGACGTCGCCATCGGCGCCGCCGGACTCGCCGTCCTCGACGACCACCGCGGCCGTACCGACTCCCACGGCAACGAGCTGGCGATGACCGTCACCGCCACCGCCGACGAGCTCGCCGCCGCCGGGGACCTGGTCAAGGGCAAGACCGCGGGCCTGCCGGTCGCCGTGGTCCGCGGCCTCGGCGAGGTCACCACCGCCGGGCACGGGCCCGGTGCCCGGCCGCTGATCCGCGCCGCGGCCGACGACATGTTCCGGCTGGGCACCTCCGAGGCGGTACGCCAGGCCGTCACCCTGCGCCGTACCGTCCGGGAGTTCACCGCTGAACCCGTGGACGGCGGCGCCGTACGCCGGGCGGTCGCCGCGGCGGTCACCGCGCCCGCCCCGCACCACACCACCCCCTGGCGCTTCGTGCTGCTGGAGACCGAGGCGGCGCGCACCGGGCTGCTGGACGCCATGCTCGACGCCTGGCGCACCGACCTGCGGGAGCTGGACGGCTGGACCGAGGAGAGGATCGCCCGCCGCACCCGGCGCGGCGACGTGCTCCGGGACGCCCCCTACCTGGTGGTGCCGTGCCTGGTCACCGACGGCGCCCATGACTATCCCGACGAGCGGCGCGCCGCCGCCGAGCGGGAGATGTTCGTGGTGGCCATGGGAGCCGCCGTGCAGAACCTGCTGGTCGCCCTGGCCGGCGAGGGCTACGGCTCCGCCTGGGTGTCGTCCACCCTGTTCTGCCGGCCCACCGTACGGAAGGCGCTGGGCCTTCCCGACGGCTGGGACCCGATGGGCGCCGTCGCCGTCGGCCGTCCCGCCGCCGCGCCCCCGCAGCGGCCCGACCGCCCGGCGGACCCCTTCGTCACCGTCCGCTGAGGGCCCGGCGCGGTCCGCCGCCCCGCGGAGACGGGCAGCCACCGAGACGGGAGGCCTCAGACATGGGGCAGCCGGCCCGCTGGAGGGGGAGAGAAACAGCGGGTCGGCTGCGAGGCCCGGCCTAGCGTCCAGGTGGCCCCGGGTGCCCGTACCCGGTGGCCACCGGCGGCCGAGCGGCCTTGAGGTGTCCCACTGATCGGCTGCCCCTCAGTGCGGGGG
>NZ_LIQR01000683.1 GCF_001418575.1 Peterkaempfera griseoplana | reverse complement strand
CGAGGCCGGGGAGGCGGGGGCGGCGGGGCCGGGAGCCTGACCGGTCCGGCCCCTCGCCGTCCGACTGCGCCCATGCCCTCGCCGCCTGTGCCATACCGATCCCTCGTGCCGCGCTCTGTGCCCGTCCCGTGCTGCGCCGGCGCGGACCGGGTCTGGCCCGGCGGTCCGCCGCTCTGCCTCAGCGTATGCCGGGACAGACGCTCGGACCGGTCCGGAAGGTTCCGCTTCGCGGCCGTCCGGTGGTCAGTCCGCGGCGGGCGGCCTGGCGGCGACGCCCTGCAGGACGGTGTCCACGATGAGCTCGGAGAGCCCTGGATCGTCCAGTGGGGCGTCCTCCCAGAGCACCGTCCGCACCAGCATGGGCGCCATCAGCATCTCCGCCATCAGGTCGAGGTCGATGTCGGAGCGGAGTTCGCCCCGCTCCACCCCGCGCCGCACCACCTGGCGGATCAGCTCGCGCCGCCGGTTGACCACCCGCTCGTGGTACAGCGATCTCAGCTCGGGCAGTGAGCCCATCTGGCTGAGGGCGGACTTGAGCACCCAGCGGGACCGTTTGGCCAGGCCCCGCCGGCGCATGAACTCCAGCAGCGTCACCATGTCGTCGTGGAAGGACTCGCCGAGCGGCAGCGGCTCGGGCTCCTCCAGCCGTCGGACGGCGTCGATCAGCAGCGCCTCCTTGTTGGGCCAGCGCCGGTAGACGGTGGCCTTGGCGACCCCCGCCTCCTGGGCGATGCCCTCCATGGAGAGCTCCAGCAGGCTGATGCCGCCGGCCATCAGGCGTTCCACGGCGTCCAGGATCGCCAGGTCGACGGCCTCACTGCGCGGCCGGCCGCGCCGCGGTGCGCCGCAGGGGCCGACCTCCATGATCTCGGGCCGTTCAGGAGCCGTACTGCTGGTGTCCATGCGCGGATTCTCCCCGAGTTCCGCTCAGGAGCTCGCCGCGGGGGCCGCGTCGGACTGTTCCGTCTCCCGCTCGACCTGCTGGGGCGGCTGCTGCGCGGGGAGCCGGCCGGGCAGGAAGAGCAGGGCCATCACCACGCCCAGCACGACCACTCCGGCCGAGGACGCCGCGACGATGTGCATGGCGTGGACGAAGGACTCCTTGGCCGGGTCGACCAGCGCGGCGCCGCGCGGCCCCAGCCGCTGGGCGATGCCCAGGGTGGCCTCCACGGACTCGCCCGCGGTCGACCGCAGCCCGGGCGGCAGCGCGGTGAGGTGGTCGGAGATGCCGTCGCGGTACGCCGTGGAGAGCATCGCGCCGAGCACAGCGACGCCCAGCGACCCGCCGACCTGCCGGAAGGTGTTGTTGATCGCGGAGCCGGAGCCGGCCTTCTCCCGCGGCAGCGCGGACATGATGGTCACCGTGACCGGCGGCATCACATGGGCCATACCGGTGCCCATCACCAGTCCGACCACCTCCAGCAGCCAGATCGGGGTGTCGGTGCCCAGCAGCAGGTAGCCGAGGAAGGCCACCGCGATCAGGGACATGCCGCCGGCGCAGGTGGCGCGGACGCCGAAGCGGTCGACCATCAGCCGGGCGCGGGGGGCGAAGATCATCTGGGCCGCGGCGAGCGGCAGCAGCAGGGTGCCGGCCTTGAGCGCGCTGTAGCCCCGGACGCTCTGCAGATAGAAGGCGGCGAAGAAGGTCACGCCCATCAGGGCGAAGAAGACCAGGCCGATGACGGCGACCGAGACCGAGAACCGCGGATTGCGGAACCAGGTGACGTCCAGTGCCGGCTCCTCGGTGTGCCGCTCGTACAGCACGAAGCCGACCAGGACCGCGAGGCCGGCCAGGATGGTGCCCCAGGCGGCGGGATCGGTGAAGTCCGCCAGCTGGCCGCCCTTGATGATGCCGTAGATCAGCAGCACCAGGCCGACGACGGAGAGCAGCACACCCACCGGGTCCAGCCGGCCCGGACGGGGGTCCCTGGAGTCCGGGACCAGCAGCACCATGCCCACCAGGGCGACCACCACGATGGGGATGTTGACCAGGAAGACCGAGCCCCACCAGAAGTGCTGCAGCAGCAGCCCACCGGTGATCGGCCCTATGGCGATGGCCAGGCCGACGGCGCCCGCCCAGACTCCTATCGCGCGCGGCTGCTCCTCGCGCTCGAAGACGTTCATGATGATGGCGAGGGTGGCCGGCATGACGAAGGCGCCCCCGAGGCCCATCACGGCCCGGAAGGTGATCAACTGGCCGGGCGATCCGGCCATCGCGGAGAGCAGTGAGCCCGCGCCGAAGACCACCATGCCCGCCAGCAGGGTCTTCTTGCGGCCGAGGCGGTCGCCGAGCAGGCCGGCGGTGAAGAGCAGCCCCGCGAAGACCAGGGTGTAGGAGTTGATGGCCCACTCGAGGTCGCTCTGGCTGGCCCCGAGGCCGGTGGGGGCGGGGCTGGCGATGGTCTTCATCGCCACATTGAGGATCGAGTTGTCGAGCACGACGACCAGCAGGGCGAAGATCAGCACCCCGAGGATCGCCCAGCGGCGGTTGTGGACCGCCTCCGGGACCCGGCGCGGCGCGCCGGGGCGCTGTGCCGATGCAGCGGTGGACATGATGTTCCCGTCGATGAGATGGCTTCAGGGACGGATTTCCCCTTGGGGTCAAGGTAGCTCTACTTTCGATACGCGACCGTATCGTATCGTAAATTCTCGGCAAAGATCCGAGCGAAGCGGCCCGCGGCCGACGTGACCGCACCCGGCCCTTTGCTCACCGGCTGCCGCGTGTCAGCATGGAGGGGATCCGGGGACGCCCGCAGGGGCGCCACGAGACACTCACCCACAGGAGTCCGTTCCATGAACGCTTCTTCGCTTCCGCCTGCCCAGCAGTCCTCCGAGCGGCCGGCCAACTCCCTCTACGGGGGCACCCGCAACCGCCGCACCACCGTCCGGGACGTCGCCACCGCCAAGCAGCGGGGCGAGCGCTGGCCGATGCTCACCGCGTACGACGCGCTCACCGCGGGCGTCTTCGACGAGGCGGGCATCCCGGTACTGCTGGTCGGGGACTCGGCGGGCAACTGCCACCTCGGCTACGACACCACCGTGCCGGTCACCATGGACCAGATGGTGATGCTCTCCGCCGCGGTGGTGCGCGGCACCGAGCGCGCCCTGATCGTCGCCGACCTGCCCTTCGGCTCCTACCAGGAGTCCCCGGCGCAGGCCCTGCACAACGCCACCCGGCTGCTCAAGGAGGCCGGCGTGGGAGCGGTGAAGCTGGAGGGCGGCGAGCGCACCGCCGCCGCCATCGAACTGCTGGTGCAGGCCGGGGTGCCGGTGATGGCGCACATCGGCCTCACGCCGCAGTCGGTGCACGCACTGGGCGGCTATCCGGTCCAGGGCCGCGGCGACGAGGCCGCGCACCAGCTGATGCGGGACGCCAAGGCGGTACAGGCGGCCGGTGCGTTCGCGGTGGTGCTGGAGGCGGTGCCCGCCGAGCTGGCCGCGCAGGTGACCGCCTCGCTGGCGATCCCGACCGTGGGCATCGGCGCGGGCGCCGGGTGCGACGCCCAGGTACTGGTGTGGACCGACATGGCCGGGATGACGTCCGGCCGGGTGCCGCGCTTCGTCAAGCAGTACGCGAATCTGCGCTCGGTGCTGGGCGATGCCGCCCGGGCGTTCGGCGAGGAGGTCGCCGGGGGCTCCTTCCCCGGGGAGGAGCACTCCTTCCACTGAGGTACCGCGCTGTCGATCTGCCCCCGGAGGGCGGGTCCACCGGGGGTCGGCGGTCGCTCCGCCGGCCCCCGGCGTCGTCCCCTGACGGTTGGATCACGGCGTCCGTTGAAGGCCTGATCGTGGGAGCGCTCCCAACCGATTCCATGGTCGTTCCCCTTGGCAGGTCATGTCAAGACTTCTAGCGGGGGGCGGGTCCCGGCCACCCCTGACAGGCCATCAGGGCGGCTCCGCGTTCGACAAGTGAACTCGGCACAGACCATTGACAGGCCAAGAACGCGATGGCTTCATGTCATCTGTCGCTGCGTCGACTCCCGCACCGCACGATGTGCAGGCGTGGAATCCACAGCCCACCACGGATCGTGGTGATACTCGACTCCCGACACCGTCAGGCCCCGTTGTCCAGCGCACTGTGGAAGCGCTCCCACGGAAACCTCACGGGACTGCCAGTCCGGCGCATCGGCCGGTGGCGACGCAATCACCCCCGGCCGGCCGCTTGACCACCCCCGGCGACCGGTGATCCATCCATCAAGGAGCCGATGTGACAACATCCCCGCCGCGTGGAGAGCGCAAGCATCTCCGTCGCAGCATCGCCGCGCTGGGCGCACTGGCGCTGGCGTCCGCACTCAGCGTCGCCGCGAGCGGCGGCACCGCTCAGGCCGCGGCCGCCGCACGGGTGGACAACCCGTACGTCGGTGCCAAGGTCTATGTGAACCCGGAGTGGTCGAAGAACGCCGCCGCCGAGCCCGGCGGCAGCGCGGTCTCCAACCAGCCCACCGCGGTGTGGCTGGACCGGATCGCCGCCATCAACGGTGTCAACGGCGGCATGGGCCTCAAGGCCCACCTCGACGCGGCCGTCGCCCAGGGCGCCACCGCGATCCAGCTGGTCATCTACGACCTCCCCGGTCGTGACTGCTCGGCCCTCGCCTCCAACGGCGAGCTCGGCCCCACCGACATCGACAAGTACGAGACGCAGTACATCGACCCGATCGCCTCGATCCTGTCGAGCTCGGCCTACGCCAACCTGCGCATCATCAACATCATCGAGCCCGACTCGCTGCCGAACCTGGTCACCAACGCCGGCGGCACCGCCGGTTCGACCGACGCCTGCGCGACCATGAAGGCGAACGGCAACTACGAGAAGGGCGTCGGGTACGCGCTGGCCAAGCTGGGCGCGCTCGGCAACACCTACAACTACATCGACGCCGGCCACCACGGCTGGCTCGGCTGGGACTCCAACCTCGGCCCCTCGGTCCAGGAGTTCTACAAGGCCGCCACCACCAGCGGCTCGACCGTGAACAACGTCGCCGGCTTCATCGTCAACACGGCGAACTACAGCGCCACCGTCGAGCCGAACTTCAAGGTCACCGACTCGGTCAACGGCACCACGGTCCGCCAGTCGAAGTGGGTGGACTGGAACAACTACGTCGACGAGCAGTCCTACGCCCTCGGCCTGCGCAACCAGGCGGTCTCGGCCGGCTTCCCGTCCAGCATCGGCATGCTGATCGACACCAGCCGCAACGGCTGGGGCGGCACCGCCCGCCCGACCGGCCCCGGCCCGCAGACCTCCGTCGACGACTACGTCAACGGTGGCCGCATCGACCGCCGGATCCACGCCGGCAACTGGTGCAACCAGAGCGGTGCCGGCCTCGGTGAGCGCCCGACCGCTGCTCCTGTCGCCAACATCGACGCCTACGTCTGGGTCAAGCCTCCGGGCGAGTCGGACGGTGCGAGCCAGGCGGTCGCGAACGACGAGGGCAAGGGCTTCGACCAGATGTGCGACCCCACCTACGGTGGCAACGCACGCAACGGCAACAACCCGACCGGCGCTCTGGCGAACGCCCCGCTGGCCGGCCACTGGTTCTCCGCGGAGTTCCAGATGCTGCTGAAGAACGCCTACCCGCCGGTCAACGGTGGTAGCACCACCGGTGGCACCACGGCCGGTACCACCTCTGGCACCACCTCCGGTACCACCGCTGGCACGACGTCCGGCACCACCTCTGGCACCACCACCGGCACCACGGCCGGTACCACCACGGGTACGACCTCCGGCACCACCGCGGGTACCACCACCGGCACCACGGCCGGTACCACCACCGGTACGACCTCCGGCACCACCGCGGGTACCACCACCGGTACGACCTCCGGCACCACCACCGGCACCACCTCCGGCACCACCGGCGGCACCGGCGCGGCCTGCTCCGTGACCTACACCCCGAACTCCTGGGGCAACGGCTTCACCGGCGACGTGCTGGTGAAGGCCAACAAGGCCCTCAGCTCCTGGAAGGTCACCTGGAGCTGGGGCGGCAACCAGCAGATCACCGGCTCCTGGAACGCCACCGTCACGCAGAGCGGTACGTCCGTGACGGCGACCAACGCGAGCTACAACGGCACCCTGGCCTCCGGCGCCACCGCCGACTTCGGCTTCCAGGGCACCTACAGCGGCACCAACGCCACCCCGGCGTTCACCTGCACCGGGAGCTGACCCAGCGCCGCAGTGACACAGCACCACAGCAGTACCCCGGGTGCCCCGGGGACCGGCAGCCGCCGGTCCCCGGGGCACCGCCCTTTCCCCGCCCGGTTCCGCTCTGCACCCGCCCGGCAGCGGGCTGCCGGCGGGCCGACAGCGGTACGTCACCGCTGACAGCGGGATGACGGCGGGCTGTGAGCGGCGCCCGGCACGGTGGAGCCATGACATCGACCGACACCGCCCCCGCCTCGAAGGGGCTCGCCGTCGAGGTGCACGGCATCGTGAAGCACTACGGCGCCACCAAGGCCCTGGACGGCGTGGACCTCCAGGTCCGCCAGGGCACCGTCCTGGGCGTCCTGGGCCCCAACGGCGCAGGCAAGACAACCCTGGTCCGGGTGCTCTCCACCCTCATCAAACCGGACGCGGGCAGTGCGACGGTGGCGGGCTACGACGTCCTGCGCCAGCCCAAGCAGCTGCGCCGCGCCATCGGCCTCACCGGCCAGTACGCCTCGGTGGACGAGCTGCTCTCCGGCTACGAGAACCTCTACCTCATCGGCCGGCTGCTCGACCTGCCGCGCAAGCAGGCCAAGGCCCGCGCCACCGAGCTGCTGGAGCGCTTCTCGCTCACCGAGGCCGCCGGCCGCCCCGCCCGCACCTACTCGGGCGGTATGCGGCGCCGCCTCGACCTCGCCGCCAGCATGATCGGCCGTCCCCGGGTGCTCTATCTGGACGAGCCCACCACCGGGCTGGATCCGCGCACCCGCAACGAGGTGTGGCACGAGGTGCAGGGCATGGTCGCCGACGGCGCCACGGTGCTGCTCACCACCCAGTACATGGAGGAGGCCGAGCAGCTCGCCGACGAACTGACCGTGATCGACCGCGGCCGGGTGATCGCCTCGGGCGGGATCGCCCAGCTCAAGGCCAAGGTCGGCGGCCAGACCCTGCAGGTGCGGCCGGGACGCGCCGACCAGCTTCCGGAGATGGTCCGCTGCCTCACCGAGGCCGGCGTCCCCGGCGCGGCGGCCGACCCGTCCGAGGGGCTGCTGTCGGTGCCGGTCACCGGTGAGGAGCAGCTGACCGCGGTGGTCGGGGTGCTGGGTACCCGAGGCTTCGCCATCGCCTCCATCGACACCCGGCTGCCGAGCCTGGACGAGGTCTTCCTGGCCATCACCGGCCGGCGCAGCACCCCCGACCCGGCGGACCGGGCCGTCGCCGAGTCCCGGCCCGGGCACGGGAGCCAGGACGAGGACCAGGACGGGCACCGGAACAAGAACCAGGCCGAGAGCAAGAACGAGAAGGAGTACGCAGCATGAGCGCCGCAGTCGCCGGCCCCCTCGCCGCCCCGGCCGCCCGTGACGAGGCGCGCATCAGCCCCGCCGCCCATCTGCGGCACATCGGGGCGCTCACCCGGCGCAATCTGATGCGGATCAAGGCCGATCCGGAGTCCATGTTCGACGCCCTGCTGATGCCGATCATCTTCACGGTGCTCTTCGTCTACGTCTTCGGCGGCGCCCTCTCCGGCAGCCAGCACGGCTACATCCAGTACCTGGTGCCGGGCCTGCTCGGTCAGACCGGCATCAACCTGGCGATGGCGGTGGGCACCGGTCTGAACACCGACTTCTCCAGCGGGGTGATGGACCGCTTCCGTACCCTGCCGATCGGCCGGGCCTCGGTGCTGATCGCCAAGCTGGTGGCGGAGACCTGCCGCGGGCTGGTGTCCTTCGTCATCCTGATCGGCTTCGCCATGCTGCTCGGTCTGGAGGTGAAGACCGGTCCGCTGGAGGTGGTGGCGGCGGTCGCCCTGTCGCTGGTCTTCGGCTCCTCGATGGTGTGGGTGTCGATGCTGCTGGGCATGTCGCTGCGGAGCGCCCAGGCGGTGCAGGGGGTCGCCATGCTGGTGATCATGCCGCTGCAGTTCGGCAGCTCCACCTTCGCCAGTCCCTCCACCATGCCGGGCTGGCTGCAGGCCTTCACCAAGGTCAACCCGCTGTCGGCGCTGGCCGACGCCTGCCGCTCGCTCTTCAACGGCGGTCCGCTGGCGCACCCGGTGCTGATGGTGCTGGCCTGGTCGATCGGCATCACCGTGGTCACCGCACCGCTGGCGGTGGCCCGGTTCCGCAAACGCACCTGATCAGCCGGACTCCCCCGGGTCCCAGGAATCCAGCAGGGCGGCGGCCTCCTCCACCGTGAGGCGGCCGCCCCTGGCGTACTCGGCGTCGTACCCGGTGTCGCCCAGGGCCGCGCGCAGCCGCTGCTCCGCCTCGTGACGCTCCATCAGCTCCAGCTTGTTGCCGGCGTCCTTGTTGCGGGCCGCATGGGTGCCGAGCAGTACGGCGGCCAGCCGGGCCGCCTCCGGATGCGTCCCCCGCCGGGCGAGCAGGGACAGGCCCCCGGCGGCGAGCGAGAGCAGGGTCACCACGATGAAGTCGGTGAACCAGACCGAGTCCCGGGTGGCGCCGCGGACCCTGGCGATGCCCTGCCGCACCATCGGCACCCCCGTCAGGGGTTCTCCGAAGTGGCACTCCATCCAGCCCCGCAGGCAGTCCACCAGTCCCCCGACGATCGGCGGTCCCAGCGGCCCCACCATCGCCGGGCTCTGGTCCAGCAGCCGCAGCACCTCATCGGCCCGCTCGCGGTCCCGGCGCCGGACCGCCACGATCAGCAGCAGCATCCGGCCGAAGAAGATCGAGCCGGAGTTCTGCTGACGGCGGTCGACCGCCCGCTGCACCCCCTCGGCGATCAGCCGCTCCGCCTTCTCCGGTTCCGCGCCCAGCAGGGCCTCACCCTGGCGGACGAGCAGGATGGGCACCTCGTGCCCGGCGCCCAGCTCCTCGGCGAGCCTGATGGCACGGGCGTAGGTCTCGGCGGCGACGGCGAACTCGCCGCGCTTGCCCGCCGCCTCGGCCTTGGCCGACAGCGCCTCCGAGGCGCCCCAGCGGTCGCCGAGCCGTTCGAAGAGGGCCAGTGCCTCGTCGGCGTCCGCGGCGGACTGCGGCAGACCGCCCGCCTGGTCGTTGCCGAACTTCGCCCGGAACTGCAGGGCGAAGGCCAGGTCCCATGGTTCGCCGAGCCTGCGGCAGCCGTCCACCACGGCGTCCATCAGCTCGGGCAGCTGCGCCAGGTCGCCGGTCATGAAGGCGGTGACCGCCCGCAGTGGCGCCGGGAAGCGGGAGGAGCGGGGCAGCTCCGGCGGGTAGCCGGCGATGATCCGCCGTCCCCGCTCCACCAGTACCTCCGAGGGCGCCGTGCTGAAGTCGTCCTCCAGCCCGGCCATCAGCCGGAAGAGCACCGCCTGGCGGCGGGCCTCCAGCAGCACCGCGGCCGGCCAGGGCGGCGGCGCGTCCAGCGGGGCGGGGGCGTTGCCCTCGGGGTCGGCGGCATAGGGGTCGGCGTCGAAGGGGTCGGGGCCCATCGCGGTGACGGCGTCCAGCCAGGTGCGGGCCTCCCTGCCGTAGTCGCGCAGCGACCAGGACCAGCTCATGCCCAGGGCCAGGCAGAGCGCCTCCTGCTCGGCACCGGTGTCCAGGGCCCGGCGCAGCGCGGCCCTGATGTTGTCCTGCTCCTGCTCCAGCCGGTCCAGCTGGTCCAGCTGTCCGGGGCCGTGCAGCAGCGGCTCGGTGCGGCGTACGAACTCCCGGAAGCAGCGCAGATGGCGGCCCTGGGTCTGCTGCACCTCGGACTCGCCGGCGTCCCGGAAGCGCTCGGCGGCGTACTCGTGGATGGTCTCCAGCATGCGGTAGCGGGCGGGGCCGGCCTCGGCGTCGAGGTCGGCGACCACCAGGGACTTGTCCACCAGGGAGAGCAGCAGTCCGGCGACCTCCCCGGCGGGCACCTCGTCGTCCGCGCAGACCTGCTCGGCGGCCTCCAGGGTGCAGCCGCCGGCGAAGACCGAGAGCCGGCGCAGCAGTGCCCGCTCGTCCTTGGCGAGCAGGTCCCAGCTCCAGTCGACCACCGCGCGCAGGGTCTGCTGACGGGGCATCAGAATACGGCTGCCGCTGCTCAGCAGCTGGAAGCGGCCGTCCAGCCGGTCCGCTATCTGACGTATCGTCATCCCGCGTAGCCGGGCCGCGGCCAGCTCGATCGCCAGCGGCAGGCCGTCCAGCCGCCGGCAGACCTCGGCGGACGCCCCGGGGTCCTGCGCCGGGTCGAAGCCGGGCCTGGCGGCGGCGCCCCGCTCGGCCAGCAGCC
>NZ_LIQR01000682.1 GCF_001418575.1 Peterkaempfera griseoplana | reverse complement strand
AGGAGGCCGACGAGATGCTCGCGGAGGGACCCGCCACCGTGGCCATGTCCGTCCCCGGCACCCGCCACGACCTGCACCTGGAGCAGCCCGGGATCCTGCACGCCGCGATCTCGGACTTCCTCGACGGCCTCCACGGCGTCGACTGAGCGGACTTCGGGGAGGCCGGCGGCGTCCACCTCGCGGGCGGTGCCGGGCCGCGAGGACTTCACCGAGGGGCCGTCCGGTGACGGTGACTGACTGACAATCAGGCTTGACTGCACCACCTCGCCGTTCGGCAAGCTCGGCATCTCCGTCGACGACAGCACCGACCGACGTGTCCGCGCCGTCCTCACCTACCTGAACAAAGCTGTGACCGGCCTCGGCCGCCGACATCTCTGGCGCATCGCCTCCTGCCAGGGCTGCGCGGGTGGTGGACAGGTGCCCGGGGCCCCGCAGTGGTTACGTCTGCGGGGCCCCGGTGCGTCAGTGGTGGAAGAGTCTGAGGCCGGTGCGGACGAGGCTGATCCCGTGCTCGCGGCAGGCGTTCTCGATCTCCCCGGACCTGATCGACCCGCCCGGTTCGGCGATGTACCGGACACCGTGGCGGTGGGCGTGGTCGACGTTGTCGCGGAACGGCAGTGCGCCGTCGGAGACGAAGGCGACACCGGTGAGACGTTGCCGCCACTGCTCGCGCTGATCGGCGGTCAGGGCCGTTGCGGGGGACGTCAGTACGTCTGCCAGGCGCTCGCTCTCGTCGGGGGTGAGGTCGCCCTCGATGAACCGGATCTGCCAGTTGATCCGGTCCTGGCGGCGGACGCCGGGCCGGAAGGCGAGCGCACGGACCGCCGGATGGCGTCGCAGCCACCAGGTGTCGACCTTGGCCCCGGCCAGTCGTGTGCAGTCGACGCGGGACTGCTGTCCCGCGCCGATCCCCAGGGTCGTGCCGTCACGCAGGTAGCACACCGAGTTGGACTGGGTGTAGCGCATGACGGCCAGCCCGAGCAGCAGGTCCTCCACCGCCGGCCTGGGCAGTTCACCCACCGCCGGGGTGTCCAGCAGGGCTGCGGAGAGCCGTGCCCGGTCGCGTTCCTGTGCCAGCCGCAGTCCGAAGACGTCCCGGGCCTCGAAGGGCGGGGGCGTGAACGTCTCGTCCGCCTCGAGGACCAGGAAGCGTCCGTTCTTCTTCCTGCTGAGGCGCTCGACGGTGCCCGGCGCATAGCCGGGGGCGATGACGCCGTCGCAGACCACACCGGCCAGCACGTCGGCCAGTTCGGTGTCGACCGGGTGGGAGAGGGCGGCGAAGTCGCCGTAGGAGGACTTGGGATCGGCATCCCTGGCCCGCAGGTAGGCGCTGGTCAGGGCGCCGATGTCGGCACCGGTGAGGCCGTGGAGCCCGGCGGTGACCTCGTCCACGGGTCCGGACACGGCCGCCCCGGCGGGTGAGACGTGCTTGAAGGAGGCTGCCGCCGGACGGTCCAGCGCCTGGCTCGCCTCGCGTACGAGCTGCCAGCCGTTGAGCGCGTCCAGCAGGTTGATCAGGGACGGTTGTCCGTGCAGCACCCGGACCGGCCACCGGTCGGGTGTCACCGGCGCGGCGGGTGCCGCCGCCTGGTGCGGGTTGGTTCCGTAGCGCAGTTCCACGTTCTGGCCTCCTCAGCGGGACATCGCTGACGGAGACGCCCAGGCGGTCGACGCTCGCATCCGGAACACGGCCGCTCCCCGGTGGTGGTCCACCCTCGCCAGTCGCGACCGCGGCCCACCCTACCGGCAGTCGGCGCGAGGTGACTGCGCGGATCCGCAGATCCGCAGGCCCGCGCGGCGATACGGACCGGGCGGCCGGGCCGGGGGACGCGCCCGCTCCCGGGGCCGCCGGACGGCGGCCCCGGGAACCGCGTCCGGGGTCAGGCCGCTGCCTCCGCGGTGGAGGCGCCCGAGGCGGGCCCGAAGGACGGGGCCGGCACCTCGGAGGGGCTCAGCAGGGTGCTGCGGCGGCCGTCGGTGCCGACCGGGACGTCGCCGTCGATGGTCACCCGGCGCAGCTTGCGGTCGTAGTCGTCGGAGTCGTCCACGCCGTAGTGCTGGGTGGCGCGGTTGTCCCAGATGGCGACGTCCCCGACCTGCCACTGCCAGCGCACGGTGTTCTCCGGCCGCTCGATGTGACGCTGGAAGAGGTCGATCAGCTGCCGGGAGTCCTGGCCGTTGAGGCCGGAGATCCGCTGGACGAAGTTGCCCAGCAGCAGCGTGCGCTCGCCGCTCTCGGGGTGGACCCGCACCACCGGGTGCTCGGTGAGGAACTCGGTCGAGGTGAAGACCTTGCGGTACTGCTCCAGCGCCTCGCTGGTGGCGTTGGGGCGCACCGCCACGTAGTCGTAGGCGTTGGAGTGGACGGCCCGCAGGCTGTCCGCGAGGGCCCGCAGCGGCTCCGGCAGCTCCGCGTAGGCGGCCGAGGTGTTGGACCAGAGGGTGTTGCCGCCGTAGGGGGGCAGCACTGCCGCGCGCAGGATGGAGAAGGCGGGGTAGGCCGGGACGAAGGTGACGTCGGTGTGCCACTGGTTGGCGCGGGCGCCGTGGTCGGAGTCGATGGCCAGCGAGTAGCGGCCGTCGGCCGACGGCACGGTGGGGTGGGCGATCGGGGTGCCGAGCAGCTGACCGAACGCCTCGTGCTGGTCCTCGTCGAGATGGTCCTGGCCGCGGAAGAAGACGACCTTGTGGGCGATGACGGCGGCGCGGATCGCGGCGACGGTGCGGGGGTCCAGGTCTCCGCCGAGGCGGACACCGGAGATCACGGCGCCGATCCGGCCGTTGATCCTGGTGACGGTGATGCCGGACTCACCGGCGGTGTCCTGCTCGGAGGTGTGCTGGGCAGCGGTGTTCTCGGGGGCGATGGTCACGGTGCGGTTCCTCTCGGGAAGGGGTGAAGGCGTGGTGCGACAGCGGGACGGCGCGGCGTCACGGGGATAGTTCGGCTCGCAGCGGAACCAATCCCCGCGTACGGAGGCCGGGGGAAGCGGTACCGGGTGGGGGGCCGCCGAGGCAGGCCCCGACCCGGGGTATGAAGCCGGCCGCGGGCGCGGACGCGCGGCCGGACAGCTGGGTGCCGTCGCTCGGCCGTGGCCGAACGGGCCGTCACAGGTGAGCGTTGACGGGTCCGCCGGTCGCGGTGGCCGGAGGCGGCAGACGGCGGGACGCGGATGCCGACCGTGCGGGGGTGCGGAGGCGGGCAGGGCCCGCTGCTGGTCAGACGGCCGACGCGGTACGGGGACGACACGCGGCCGACGAGAGGCGGCCCAGGTCGATGTGGAGCCGCGCGATCAGAACGCTCGTCGCTGGCATGCCCCGGATGCTGCCAGCGGTACGGAACGGGCGTCAACTGCTCCCCAGGACGGGCACCTTGGCCCGGGAGCTGCCGTGGACGGCTGCGCCGTGGCCCCCGCCGGGGCTCGTCGCATCCCTGTCGAACCCTCCCTGAGCTGCTCGTTCGTCCATCCGCCGGCGATCCGGGGGAGGGGGCCGGAGACGGCGGCCGGGGCCCGCGGCGGTCCGGTGCGGCGGTCCGGGCATTTCATGCAGCCGCAACAAACCGGGGCGCCCGCGCCGCCCGGCAGCGGGCAGACTCCTCAGGTGCCGGCGCCGTCGGACGTACCCGCCCTGAGTACCGTCCCTGGAGTGTCTCCGAGCCGCACCGCACGCATCGCACGCCCCCTCGCGGACCTCGCCCCGCTGTCCGCGCAGCCCTCGACCCGCCTGCACCGCAAGGAGCGCGATGTCCCGCCACCACGAGACCCAGGCCCTCCCGGCCCGGACCTTCCCGGCCTCCGTCCCCACGGCCTCCGTCCC
>NZ_LIQR01000681.1 GCF_001418575.1 Peterkaempfera griseoplana | reverse complement strand
CAGCCGCAGCTGCAGCGCCGCCGGTGTCTGCGCCATGATCTGGGCGGCGTCCGACAGCCTCCGCGACGCCTGGTACTCACCGTCCGCGGTGATGATCCGCGCACGGCGCTCCCGATCGGCCTCCGCCTGCCGTGCCATGGAGCGCTTCATCGACTCCGGCAGCGCCACATCCTTGATCTCCACCCGGTCGATGTGGACGCCCCAGGCCAGCGCCGGGCTGTCGATCATCAGGGCCAGGCCCTGGTTGAGCGCCTCCCGGTTGGAGAGCAGGTCGTCCAGCTCGCTCTTGCCGATGATCGACCGCAGGGAGGTCTGCGCCACCTGGAGCATGGCGAACATGTAGTCCTGCACATTGACCGTGGCGCGCACCGGATCGACGACCTGGAAGTAGATCACCGCGTCGACCCTGACGGTGACGTTGTCCCGGGTGATGCCCTCCTGAGCAGGCACCGGCATCGTCACGATCTGCATGTTGACCTTGCGCAGCCGGTCGGCGACCGGCACCAGCAGCCGCAGGCCCGGGTCGCGGACCACCTTGTGCACCCGGCCGAAGCGGAAGACCACACCGCGTTCGAACTGCTGGACCACCCGCACTCCGGTGGCCACCCAGACCGCTCCGGCGCCGAGCACCCCGATGAGCACATCCACGGCCAGCATCTCGGGCCTCCGTCTCCGCCGGGTGCACCCCGGCCGAACACCGCCGCTCCCTCTCCACGCTACGCGCCGCCCCCGGGGGGCGGAACGGTGCGGACGGCGCGGCGGCGCCCGTCGCTCAGGCGGAGGAGCGCACCACCAGTTCGGTGGCCAGCACCACCTGCCGGCGTGCCCGGCCCTCCTCGGAGATCTCGTCCATCAGCAGCCGCGCCATGGTGCGGCCCATCTCCTCGATCGGCTGCCGGACGCTGGTCAGCGGCGGGTCGGTGTGCCGGGCGATGATGGAGTCGTCGAAGCCGATCACCGCGACGTCGTCCGGCACCCGCCGTCCGGTCTCGCGGAGCACCTGCATGGCGCCGGCCGCCATCAGGTCGGAGGCGCAGAAGACCGCGTCCAGGTCCGGCCGTCGCTCCAGCAGCCCGCGCATGGCCTCGCGGCCACCGCTCTCGGTGAAGTCGCCGCGGCCCACCAGCGCCTCGTCGGAGCCGAGGTCGGCCTCCTCCAGCGCGCGCCGGTAGCCGGACAGCCGGGCGCGGGCGGGTTCCATGTCCAGCGGGCCGGTGATGGTGGCCACCTGTGTGCAGCCGCGCCGCAGCAGATGCCGCACCGCCATCCGGGCGCCGCCGGCGTTGTCCGCGTCCACATAGGACAGCGGCTCCACGTCGGAGCGCCGGCCGACCAGCACGGACGGCATGTCGATCCGCTCCAGCAGGGTGGGCAGCGGGTCGTCCTCGTGGACCGAGACCATCAGCACGCCGTCGACCCGGTGGGCCGCGAGATAGGTGGCCAGGCGCTCGCGCTCCTTCTTGGTCCGCACCAGGATCAGCAGCAGCTGCATCTCGGTGTCGGCCAGTTCAGCGGAGACTCCCCGGATGATGTCGTTGAAGAACGGTTCGGAAAAGAGACGCGTCTCGGTCTCAGGGACCACCAGGGCGATGGAGTCCGTTCGAGAAGTGACGAGAGTACGAGCCGCCCGGTTGGGGACGTAGCCGAGTTCGGCGATCGCCTGCTCGACGGCCGCGCGCGCCTTGTCACTCACCCGGGGCGACCCGTTGATGACACGCGAGACAGTGCCCCTGCCGACTCCCGCAAGGGCGGCCACAGCCTCCAGAGTCGGGCGGCCGCCTCCCCTTGCCGCAGGGCCCGCGGGACGCTGTGCGGCTTGACTCATTGGTTCACCTCTCGGGCTTCGTCGGACGCGGGCTGCGCCTCATTGTGGCCGGTTCAGGGCCGAATGTCGCCGCCCTCGCCCGCAGTCACTGCCCTGAGCTGCGCTTTGCCGCTCTTTGCAGGGGTATGCCGACCCGGTTTCAAGACCACATCCGGACACGGTCACGTGACTTGCAGGACACGCTCCCGCAACGGAACCGACTTCAACTCTTGACACCCACCCCCCTGAGGCAGGAGTCTTCACGACATGCCTCGTGGGAGCGCTCCCACATTACCGGTGACACGGTAGCGGTCCAAGGCCCACGGGGACAGCGTCTGCACCAGTGCTAACGCCACCTTGAGATATCGATCCGCACGGCCCCGCCCAGGAGCCGTTGTGGCGCACCCCGGACCCACCCTGGACATAGGAGAGTGGAATGCGCACCACCAGCAGCCTCCGCGGCCGCAGAACAAAGCTCATTGCGGTCGCCGGGCTTGCGACCTGTGCAGTCCTCGCCACCGGCTGCAGCAGCAGCGGCAGTGACAACAGCTCCAAGGGCAGCACCAACAGCAACTCCAACGCCAAGATCACGCTGAAGATCGGGACCTTCGGCCAGTTCGGCTACAAGGAGGCGGGTCTCTACAAGGAGTACCAGGCCGCCCACCCGAACATCACGATCGTCGAGGACACCAACACCGACGCTCAGAAGTACTGGGACGCCCTCAAGACCCACATGGCGGCCGGCAGCAGCGTCGACGACATCCAGGCGATCGAGGTCGGCTACATCGCCGAGGCCACCAGCAAGATGGCCGACAAGTTCGTGGACCTGAGCAAGGCCCCCGGCGTCGACTCCTCGGCCTGGGTGGACTACAAGTGGAAGCAGGCCACCACCACCGGCGGCCAGACCATCGGCCTGGGCACCGACATCGGCCCCATGGCGGTCTGCTACCGCAAGGACCTCTTCGCCAAGGCCGGCCTGCCGACGGACCGGGACGCCGTCGGCAAGCTGTGGGCCGGCAGCTGGGAGAAGTACCTCCAGGTCGGCAAGCAGTTCCAGGCGAAGGCCCCGGCCGGCACCAAGTTCGTGGACTCCTCCGGCGGCATCTTCAACGCCGTGGTCTCCAGCCAGCCCGAGCAGTACACCAACGCCCAGGGCGAGCTGGTCTACGACAAGAGCGCCGGCGTGCAGAAGGCCTGGAACCTCTCGGTCCAGGCCATCCAGGACGGCCTGAGCACCGGCCTGCAGCAGTTCGACCAGGGCGGCACCTGGGCGGCCGGCTTCAAGACCGGCAAGTTCGCCACCGTCTCCTGCCCCAGCTGGATGACCGGCTGGATCCAGACCAACGCCGGTGACACCGCCAAGGGCAAGTGGGACATCGCCGCGGCCCCCGTCGCCGCCAACTGGGGCGGTTCCTTCCTCGGCGTCCCGAAGGTCGGCCAGCACCAGGACGAGGCGATCAAGCTCGCCACCTGGCTGACCGCGCCCGAGCAGCAGGCCAAGATCTTCGCCAAGTTCGGCAACATCCCCTCCACCAAGGCCGGCCTGGACTCCCCGGAGGTCCAGAACGCCAAGCTGGAGTACTTCAACAACGCCCCCACCGGCAAGATCTACTCCGACATCGCCAAGAGCATCGCCCCGGCCCCGATCGGCCCGTGGGACGGTCAGGTGAAGGACATCATCACCAAGAACGGCCTGCTGGACATCGAGCAGCACCACACCGACCCGGCCAAGGCCTGGTCGAACGTGGTCAACGCGATCAAGGACAAGACCGACAACTAGCCGACCGGCGGGGCCCCTCGGGCCCCGCCGCACGCTGCTAACGGTGTGATGCGGTTGTCCGGCCGGGCATCTCCGGCCGGACAACCTGTCCGCCTGACACACCGCCAGACCCATTCGGGAAGGACGCCACTCGTGGCCACCTCCGTGAGGACGACGGCCGGCGGCGGTCCGCCGCAGACCCCGTCCACCCCTCATCGCTCCGCCCCGCCCTCCAAGCGGTCGTCATGGCGCAGCCGGCTCTACCGCCTGGACCTCAAGGCGACGCCCTACGCCTACATCGCTCCGTTCTTCATCTGCTTCGCGGCCTTCGGCCTGTTCCCCCTGATCTACACCGGCTGGATCTCCCTGCACCACCTGGAGCTCGGGCAGAGCGGCACGGGTGACTGGCGCGGCTTCGACAACTACACCCGGCTCTGGGACAGCGACCAGTTCTGGAACGCGCTGCGCAACACCTTCACCATGGGTGTGATCTCCACCGTCCCGCAGCTGATGATGGCGCTGGGCCTGGCACACCTGCTCAACTACCAGCTGCGCGGCCGCACCTTCTTCCGGGTGGCCATCCTCGCGCCCTACGCCACCTCGATCGCCGCCGCCTCCCTGGTCTTCGTCCAGCTCTTCGGCTACGACGCCGGATTCATCAACGAGGTCCTGGGCTGGTTCGGCATCGGCAAGGTCGACTGGCAGGCCGACAAGTGGCCCGCCCAGATCGCGATCTCGACGATCGTCACCTGGCGGTGGACCGGCTACAACGCGCTGATCTACCTGGCCGCGATGCAGGCCGTCCCCGGGGATCTCTACGAGGCAGCCTCCCTGGACGGCGCCTCCCGGTGGCGGCAGTTCATCAACGTCACCATCCCGTCGATCCGGCCGACGATCCTCTTCACCATCGTGGTCTCCACCATCGGCGCCACCCAGCTCTTCGGCGAGCCGATGCTGTTCGGCGGCGGAGTCGGTGTGACCGGCGGCTCGGCGCACCAGTACCAGACGCTGAGCCTCTACATGTACGAACTCGGCTGGCCCAACAGCCAGCTGGGCAGGGCGGCCGCAGTCGCCTGGGTGATGCTGCTCCTGCTGCTGCTCGTCGGAGCGGTGCAGGCGGTCATCGCGCGCGCCAACCGCAAGAAGCTGGGGGCCTGAACGCCATGACTCTCTCCTCCGCCTCTCCGCGGACCGCCCAGCAGCCCGTCGCCCGTGACACCGGCCGCTCCGACCGGCGCAAGCCCCGCGCCAGGCGCTTCGGCAGGGGGGCCGGCCAGACGCACCAGGCCGGCCTGTTCACCTACATCGTGCTGATCGTCGCGGCGCTGCTCTCGCTCTTCCCGCTGTACTGGACCGTGGTCGCGGCCTCCCGGACCGACACCGAGATCGTCCAGCCCCCCACCCCGCTGCTGCCCGGCAGCCATCTGTTCCACAACCTCAATGTGGCGTGGAACGAAGTCCACATGGGCGACGCGCTGGTCAACTCGGCCATCGTGGCGACCTTCATCACCGTCAGCACGGTGCTCTTCGCCACGCTGGCCGGCTTCGCCTTCGCCAAGCTGCGGTTCCGCGGACGCAATGCGCTGCTCTCCCTGGTGGTCGCCACCATGACCATTCCGCCGCAGCTCAGCGTGATCCCGCTGTTCCAGATGATGGCCAAGCTGGGCTGGGGCGACAAGCTCCAGTCGGTGATCCTGCCGTCGCTGGTGGCCGCGTTCGGTGTCTTCTTCATGCGGCAGTTCCTGGTCGAGGCGCTGCCGCTGGAGCTGATCGAGGCGGCCCGGGTGGACGGTGCGCACAGCCTGCGGATCGTCTGGCACGTGGTCTTCCCGGTGGCCAGGCCGGCCATGGCGGTGCTGGGCATGCTGGTGTTCGTCCAGGCCTGGAACGACTTCTTCTGGCCGTTCATCGCACTGCAACAGGACAATCCCACCGTCCAGGTGGCGCTGGCAGGCCTGGGCGCCGGCAACCACACCACCGACCACGCCATCATCATCACCGGAGCCCTGGTGGCGACCCTGCCACTGCTGGTGGTCTTCGCCGTACTCGGCAAGCACATCGTGGGCGGCATCACCGCCGGCGCGGTCAAGAGCTGACCCGCCGTCCCACCTCTGATCGTCCCGTACGGCCGCAGTTTTCGGCCCGCGGCCGTACGGGACGATCAG
>NZ_LIQR01000680.1 GCF_001418575.1 Peterkaempfera griseoplana | reverse complement strand
CCCACACCCCCACCACCCCCGACGACACACGTCCGAACGAAAGGAAGGCCCCCGTGAGCGGCAAGGGAGCCCCCGAGCTGACACTGTCCGCCAAGAACTGCCGTGACCTCAGGGTCGCGGTGGTGTCGGCGCAGTGGCACGAGCAGGTCATGCAGGGCCTGCGGGACGGCGCACTGCGCGCCCTGCACGAGCTCGGCATCGACGAGCCCACCGTGCTCCGGGTGCCCGGCACCTTCGAACTGCCGGTCGCGGCCAAGCAGCTGGCCGACCGCGGCTACGACGCCGTGGTCGCCCTGGGCGTGGTCATCCGGGGCGGTACGCCGCACTTCGACTACGTCTGCCAGGCCGCCACCATGGGCCTCACCCAGGTCGCGGTCTCCACCGGGGTGCCGATCGGCTTCGGCGTACTCACCTGCGACAACGAGGAGCAGGCACTGGACCGCGCCGGGCTGCCCGGCTCCAGCGAGGACAAGGGACACGAGGCGGTCACCGCGGCCGTCGCCACCGCCGCCGCGCTGCGCGCCGTCTCCGAGCCCTGGCGGTGACCGGACGTCCGGTCCCGTAGGCCGGAACGACATGTCCACGCTGCGGTCTGTTCCGCCCGCGCTCGCCCGCAGGCCGTAAGGTATGCACATCATGGCGCTGAAGACATTCGAAGAGCTCTTCACCGAGCTCCAGCAGAAGGCCTCCTCCGGCGACCCCGGAAGCTCCCGTACCGCGCAGCTCGTCCAGCAGGGCGTGCATGCGATCGGCAAGAAGGTGGTCGAGGAGGCCGCCGAGGTCTGGATGGCCGCCGAGCACGAGTCGGACGACCGGACCGCGGAGGAGATCTCGCAACTCCTCTACCACCTCCAGGTGATGATGGTCGCCCGCGGCCTCACCCTCGAGGACGTCTACGCACATCTGTGACCCGCAGGGGGCGCACCCGCGCCCCCTGCGCACCCGTGCACGCACCCACACCCCAGCGAACAGTGAAGGATCCGCCTCTCATGCTGCGCATCGCCGTCCCCAACAAGGGTTCTCTCTCGGGTCCCGCGGCGGAGATGCTGCATGAGGCCGGATACCGGCAGCGCAAGGACTCCAAGGAACTGGTCCTGGTCGACGCCGGCAACCAGGTCGAGTTCTTCTTCCTCCGGCCGCGCGACATCGCCATCTATGTCGGCTCCGGCCGGCTGGACGTCGGTGTCACCGGCCGCGACCTGCTGCTGGACTCCGGCGCCGAGGCCGAGGAGGTGCTGTCGCTGGGCTTCGCCGGCTCCACCTTCCGCTACGCCGGGCCGGTCGGCGTCGCCAAGGACGTCCAGGGCCTGCAGGGCCTGCGGATCGCGACCTCCTACCCGGGCCTGGTCCGCCGTCACCTGGCCGAGCACGGCGTCGAGGCGTCCGCGGTGACCCGTCTGGACGGGGCCGTGGAGACCGCCATCCAGCTGGGCGTCGCCGATGTGATCGCCGACGTCGTGGAGACCGGCACCACGCTGCGCAACGCCGGCCTGGAGATCTTCGGCGAGCCCATCCTGGAGTCCGACGCCGTGGTGATCAGGCCCAGGGGCGCCGGTGAGGACCCCCGGGTCGAGCAGTTCCTCCGCCGGCTCCAGGGCGTCCTGGTGGCACGCCGCTACGTGATAATGGACTACGACATCCGCGCCGAGCGGGTGAGCGAGGCCGTCGCCCTCACCCCCGGCCTGGAGTCCCCGACCGTCTCCCCGCTGCACAGCGAGGGCTGGGTGGCCGTGCGCTCCATGGTGCTCCGCAAGGACGCACAGCGGATCATGGACGACCTGTGGGCCATCGGCGGCCGGGCCATCCTGGTCACCAACATCCACGCCTGCCGGCTCTGACCCGGGCCGGGCACCCGCCCGGGACGACGCCGTTCCGTACCGTACCGGCCGGGGGCTGCGGGCCACCGCGCCCGCGGTCCCCGGCGGTGCACGGCGCCCCCGTACCCACC
>NZ_LIQR01000068.1 GCF_001418575.1 Peterkaempfera griseoplana | reverse complement strand
GGGACGACCCCGTCGACGGGGGCGGCCTCCCCGAAGGAGATCTTCACCGTGATGTGCAGGAGGAGCGCGGCCAGCGCGGCGGTGGAGATGCCGCGGTGCACGGACTGGGAGAAGACCCGCTGGTACGGCTTGAGCACGCTCTGGTTGGTGGAGATCAGCCCCCACACCACCGAGCCGGTGAGCGAGATCAGGGTGACCACGCCGATGAAGTAGTCCAGGAAGTTGAGCACCCCCAGCGAGGCACTGTTCACCCAGGACTTGCCCGCCGGGCTGGAGAAGGCCCGTACCGCGGTCGAGGTGAGGGTGACGGCGACCGTGACGAGCACCAGGAAGAGCGGGAACGGCAGCCGTTTGCGTCCGGCCGTTCCTCCGGTGGCTGCGTCGCGCAGGCGGGCGGCGCCCCGCAGTGCGGCGCGGCGGCGCGGTTGTGTGCTCCGGTAGTTCACGAGGGGCCCTCCAAGGTCCTGGCCCTAAAGCCGACGACACGGCGATGCTATAGCGACCAAGGTGCCCGGAACGGCCCGGAAAGGAATGCCGGGAATTATTCAGCGACAGTGTTAGGGGGCTCTTAGGACTCACTTAGGGTAGGGGTGCGGATCGCCCGTGTTGCCCGGTTTTGACCGTCAATCCACCTGCTGGGCGCTCGGGTTGGCGGGTCGTCCGGGGAATTGTTGCGGCGGCGGGCGCCGAGCCTGCCGAATTCCGGAGGGGTGGATCGGCCGGATATCCGGAATTCATTGGGGAAGGGTTTTCGGCGTATTCCCGGCCGCCGCTGAACAGTGCTGAAGAGCGAGCGTCCCCCTTGCCCGGCCCGCTCCCGCCCCCTACTCTGCGCGCGGCCCAGGGGATACCGTTCCGGCATGGCGGACCTGTCACCCCGGCAGAACTACGAGCTGGTGCGCATCCTGTCCCATCTCGGCTGGGGGCCGGAGCGCCTCGCGGCCGAGGTCAACGCGGTCGTGGGCGACCAGGCCGCGATCAACAAGACCACCCCCTACCACTGGCGCGACCGCGGCCGGGTGCCCAGGCCGCCGTACGACCAGGTGGTCTGCGACGTGCTCAGCCGGGCACTGGGCATAGCCGTCACCTACCAGCAGCTGTGGGCCGCCATGGGCCCGGCCCGCGGCGCCAGGACGATCTCCGCCCACCTGCTCACCGACGACTGGACGCCCCAGTTCGCCCGCGCCGCCCTCACCGAGGCCACCGCGTCGGGAGCCCCGGTGCGGCTGCAGCGCCCGGCCGACCTCTTCCGCCCCGACGACCTGCGCCTGGTGGCCCGGCAGTGGGCCGGCAGCGACTGCCCGGCGCCGGTGGGCAGCGGACCGCTGCCCGTCGACCACTCCCATGTGGCGGAGCTGCGCAGTTCCTCCGACGGCAAGCACCGCCTGGAGATGGCCTTCGGCGGCGGACTGGTCCTGGAACCGGCCCGCCGTGAGCTGGGCGTCGTGGTCAAACTGCTGGAACTCGGCGCCTACGACGAGAAGACCGGCCGGGAACTGTACGGAGTGGCGGCCCGGCTGGCCCGGCTGGCCGGCTGGGCCGCCGCCGACGCCTGCGACGAGGCCGCCGCACAGCGCTGCTTCGTGGCGGCCCTGCGCGCCGCTCATGTCTCCGGCGACGTCCGGATGGGCGCCTCCGTGATGGGCTGCCTGGCCGCCCAGGCCACCTACCTGCCGGATCGCGAGCGGGACGCGGTCACCCTGCTCAGCATGGCGCTGGAGGCGGCCGAGGGGAGGGACACCCCGGGGGAACGGGCGCTGCAGTACGGACGGATGGCCAGGGCGCTGGGGCGGTTGGGGGAGCGGCCCACCGCCGAGGCGATGGCCGACCGGGCGTTCGCCGAGTTCGGCGAAGAGGGCGGCGGCGACCCGCAGCAACTGGCCGACCTGCGGCGGATGGTGGGGGAGAGCTGCCTCTTCCTCGGCCGGCTGGAGAGCGCCCGGCAGCTGCTGGAGGCGGCCGCGTCGGGGATCGCCCCCGAGCGGGCCAGGGCCAGGGCGCTGGCCCTGGTGCGGCTGGCGGAGTGCTGTCTGCGGGAGGGCCGGCGGGAGGATGCGGCGCAGGCGGCCGACCAGGCCCGGCGGCTGGCCGCCGGGATGCTGTCGGTCCGGGTGGCGACGGCGCTCAAGGACTTCGACGCGGCCTGGCGCGGCACCGGACGGCCGCCCGGCTGAACGGCTGAGCGGGCGGCGCCGACCCTGCGGTACCCTGGCTCGGTGCGAACCGTGCGCCTGCTCCTTAGCCGGCCGCGCTGACCAGCATCGGCCCGACCCTCGACGGGCGGCCGGAGTCGGCGCGGCAACCCCTCATGCGAGGGGTTTTTTCATTTCCGGCTGACGATTCGCTACCTGACACCGATGGAGTCCTGAGGACGATGAGCGAGACCACCCCCGCTGCGGGCGCGGCCGAGGCCGCGGCCGGCGAGCCCTTCCGCTACACAGCCGCCCTGGCTGCCGACATCGAGTCGCGCTGGCAGGACCTGTGGGAGAAGGAGGGGACGTTCAACGCCCCCAACCCGACCGGCCCGCTGGCCGACCCCGCCGACGGCGACGTCTCCGGCCGCCCGCGCGCCTTCATCATGGACATGTTCCCGTACCCCTCCGGGGCGGGCCTGCACGTCGGCCACCCGCTGGGTTACATCGCCACCGACGTCTTCGCCCGCTACAAGCGGATGACCGGGCACAACGTCCTGCACACCCTGGGGTTCGACGCCTTCGGCCTGCCCGCCGAGCAGTACGCGGTGCAGACCGGCACCCACCCGCGGGTCTCCACCGAGCGCAACATCGAGGTCTACCGCAGCCAGCTGCGGCGGCTGGGCCTGGCCCACGACTCCCGCCGGTCGATCTCCACCATCGACCCGGACTACTACCGCTGGACCCAGTGGATCTTCCTGCAGATCTTCAACTCCTGGTACGACGAGTCGGCCGGCCGGGCCCGTCCGATCAGCGAGCTGGTCGAGCAGTACGCCTCCGGGCAGCGCACCGCCCCCGACGGTCGCGCCTGGGCCGAGCTGACCCCCGCCGAGCGCGACGAGCTGCTGGGCGACCACCGGCTGGCCTACGCCAAGGAGGTGCCGGTCAACTGGTGCCCCGGCCTGGGCACCGTGCTGGCCAATGAGGAGGTCACTGCCGACGGGCGCTCCGAGCGCGGCAACTTCCCGGTCTTCAAGGCCAAGCTGCGCCAGTGGATGATGCGGATCACCGCCTACGCGGACCGCCTGATCGCTGACCTGGACCTGCTGGACTGGCCCGAGGCCATCAAGCTGCAGCAGCGCAACTGGATCGGCCGCTCCGAGGGCGCCAGGGTCGACTTCGCCGTCGACGCCGACGGCGGCGCCGCGATCACCGTCTTCACCACCCGCCCCGACACCCTGTTCGGCGCCACCTACATGGTGCTGGCCCCGGAGCACGAGCTGGTCGACCGGATCGTGCCCGCGGCCTGGCCGGAGGGCGTGCGCGACGACTGGACCGGCGGCGCGGCCACGCCCGCCGAGGCCGTCGCCGCCTACCGGGCCGAGGCCGCCGCCAAGTCCGACGTCGAGCGGCAGGCCGACGCCAAGGTCAAGACCGGTGTCTTCACCGGCGCGTACGCCGTCAACCCGGTGAGCGGCGAGCGGATCCCGGTCTTCATCGCCGACTATGTGCTGATGGGCTACGGCACCGGCGCCATCATGGCGGTGCCCGCCCACGACACCCGCGACTTCGCCTTCGCCCGTGCCTTCGGCCTGCCGATGCGCTGTGTGGTGCAGCCCGCGGACGACCGCGGCACCGACCCGTCCACCTGGGACGACGCCTTCGCGTCCTATGACGCGGCGATCGTCCACTCCGCCAACGACTCCGTCTCGCTGAACGGCCTGGGCGTGGTCGAGGCCAAGAAGCGGATCACCGCCTGGCTGGCCGAGCGGGGCATCGGCGAAGGCACCGTCAACTACCGCCTGCGGGACTGGCTGTTCAGCCGGCAGCGCTACTGGGGCGAGCCCTTCCCGATCGTCTACGACGAGGACGGTGTGGCCCACCCGCTGCCCGAGTCGATGCTGCCCGTCGAGCTGCCCGAGGTCGACGACTACTCGCCGCGCACCTTCGACCCCGACGACGCGGCCAGTTCCCCGGAGACCCCGCTGTCCCGGGCCGAGGAGTGGGTCCACGTCGAGCTGGACCTGGGCGACGGCCCCCGCCGCTACCGGCGGGAGACCAACACCATGCCCAACTGGGCCGGTTCCTGCTGGTACGAGCTGCGCTACGTCGACCCGGTCTCCAGCGACAGGGTCGTGGACCCGGTCGCCGAGCAGTACTGGATGGGCCCCACCGCCGGCAAGCCGGCCGGTGGCGCCGACCTGTACGTCGGCGGCGCCGAACACGCGGTGCTGCACCTGCTGTACTCCCGCTTCTGGCACAAGGTGCTGTTCGACCTGGGGCATGTCTCCTCGTTCGAGCCCTTCCACAAGCTGTTCAACCAGGGCATGATCACCGCCCACGTCTACCGCGACGCCCGTGGCTTCCCGGTCCCGGCCGCCGAGGTCGAGGAGCGGGACGGCGAGTACTTCTGGCAGGGGCAGCCCGTCCGCCGCGAAGCCGGCAAGATGGGCAAGTCGCTGAAGAACTCCGTCGCCCCCGACGAGATCGCCGAGCAGTACGGCGCCGACACGCTGCGCCTGTACGAGATGGCGATGGGCCCGCTGGACGTCTCCCGCCCCTGGGAGGACCGTGCGGTCGTCGGCTCGTACCGCTTCCTGCAGCGGCTGTGGCGCAACGTGGTGGACGAGGAGACCGGCGCCCCGGTCGTCACCGACGAGGAGCCGGACGAGGCCACGCTGCGGGCCCTGCACAAGACCGTGGAGGGCATCCGCGGCGACATGGAGGGGCTGCGCTTCAACACCGCGGTCGCCAAGGCCATCGAGCTGAACAACCACCTGGTCAAGCGCGGTTCCACACCGCGTTCGGTGGCCGAGGCGCTGGTGCTGCTGGTGGCGCCGCTGGCCCCGCACATCGCCGAGGAGCTGTGGCGCCGTCTGGGCCACGAGGGGTCGCTGGCCCACGCCGACTACCCGGTCGCGGACCCCGCGTACCTGGTCGACGAGACGGTGACCTGCGTGGTGCAGATCAAGGGCAAGGTCAGGGCCCGTCTGGAGGTCCCGCCGGGCATCGGCGAGGCGGAGCTGGAGGCGCTGGCGCTGGCCGACGAGGCCGTGGTGCGGGCGATCGACGGTGCCGCCGTGCGCAAGGTCGTGGTCCGCGCGCCGAAGCTGGTCAACATCGTCACCGGCTGACGGCTGACGGCCTGATGGCCGCGGGGCCGGGACGGGGATTCAGCCCCGACCCGGCCCCGCGGCGTGTCCGGGGAAACCCCGAACTGTCCCTGAACTCACCACGGATCCGCCGGATCGGCGGGGCGCCCGGAGGGTGGGCCCGGCTACGGTGGAACCACCGGAACGGCAGGACCGGAGATCCCGAGCGGGGCCCGTCCGGCGGCCCCGCCCCCGCGCGCGGAGGTGGCACCCATGGAGGCGGTCGGCATTGCCGTCGGCGTCGTGGCATTCCTGATCCTCGGACTGGCCGCCCTCGCGGTGGTGGCCGCGGTCAAGGCGGGCCGGGCGGTGGGCCGCCGGGTGGAGCAGCACGGCGCCCAGGCCCGTCGCGCGGTGGAGGACGTCGCGCTCAAGGCCCGCAGTTACACCCAGCCCGGCCCTCAGGGCCGGATCGCCTCCCTCCGGCTGGAGGTCCGCGAGTCGCTCGGCGGGACACGGCGGGTACTGGAGTCCGCCGTCGGCGGTGACCCCCAGCTCGCCGAGGCGCTGCAACTCCTCGGACGGCTGGACGAGCACGCCCGCGCCCTCGACGAGGAGCTGCGGCTGCTGGAGCGCGAGCCGGACGGCAAGCGGGTCGACCTCAGGCTCCCGGACCTGCGCGAGCGCGGCGGCCGGATCACCCACGCCGCGGAGTCGCTGCGCTGGGCCGCGCAGGACCGCGCACGCCACTTCTCCGACAGCGAGCTGGCCCGGCTGGGCCGGGAGTGCGAGACCGAGGCCGGTGCGCTGCGGCACTGGACGCCGGCCCGGCAGGACGGCTCGGCGCAGACATCGCCTCCGGCGGACGGACGGCGTCCGGGGGAGCGCGGCACGGGGGCAGCCGATGGCGGGGCGTCTGCGGCGGGCGGGCAGCGCCCGCGGTCGCCCGGCCTCGCGGCGGGCCGGAGCGTGGGCGCCGCGGAGGCGCTGGGGCTGGACCCGCGCGCCCGGCTTGCGGACCGGTTGCGCAAGCCCCGTCCGGAGCCGGGCGCCGGCAGGGTCGGCTGACCGGCCGAGCGGCCGAGCGGGCCGAGCGGAGGGAAGGGGTCGAGCGGGCCGAGCGGAGGGAAGGGGCCGAGCGGGCGGAACCGCCGGGCCGCTGACCCGGCGAGATGAGCGGATGCCGGGAGCGTGCCACCGCCCCGGGGCCGGACCGCTCCGCCGTCCGCGGGCCGCTGCCCGGGCCGCCGCGACCGCACCGGCCGCGGCCAGACCTGCGGTGCCACCTGCGCGGCGGCACCCGCTGCGGCGTACCCGCCCTGTCCCGGGCCGCCACCTGGAGGTAACCTCCCGCACATGTCCGCCCACGTTGCGCTCGTCACCGATTCCACGGCCTATCTGCCGCAGGACGCCGTGGACCGTCACCGCATCACCGTGGTGCCGCTGAGCGTGGTGATGGGCGACGAAGTGCTCGCCGAGGGCATAGAGGTCTCCCCCAAGGACGTGGCACAGGCACTCCGTGCCCGCCGGACGGTGACCACCTCGCGGCCCGGCCCCGAGTCCTTCGCCGCCGCCTACCGGGCCGCCGCCGAGGCGGGCGCCGAGGCCGTGGTCTCGCTGCACCTCTCGGCGGAGCTCTCCGGCACCTTCGAGGCGGCGCAGCTCGCGGCCGAGTCGGCCGGGCTGCCCGTCCGGGTGATCGACACCCGCATGGTCGGCATGGCGCTGGGCTACTGCGTCCTGGCGGCGGCCGCGGTGGCGGATGCCGGGGCCGGCCTGGAGGAGGTCGCGGCGACGGCGGAGCAGCGGGCCCTGGGCACCACGGGCTACTTCTACGTGGACACCCTGGAGTACCTGCGGCGCGGTGGCCGGATCGGAGCCGCCCGAGCGCTGCTGGGCTCCGCGCTGGCGGTCAAACCCCTGCTGCACCTCTCCGGCGGGTCCATCGAGCCGCTGGAGAAGGTCCGCACCGCCTCCCGGGCCATCGCCAGGCTGGAGGAGATCGCCGTGGAGCAGGCCGGCCAGGGCGAGGTGGACATCGCCGTCCATCATCTTGCGGCCGAGGACCGCGCCGAGCCGCTCGCGGAGCGGCTGCGGAGCCGGGTCCCCGGGCTGCGGGACCTGTACGTCGGGGAGGTGGGCGCAGTCATCGGTGCCCATGTGGGGCCGGGGCTGCTGGCCGTGGTGGTCTCGCCGCGCTGACCGCTGCTCATCGGCGGGTCGGCGCCGACCGCTCTCCGCCGGTGACTGCTTCTCACTCCTGCGGGTGAAGGGAGTTGTCCACACCCCGGGGTTGTCCACAGGCTCTGCCTCCACCCGCCCACGGCGGACGGTGGACGCCTAGCGTCCTGGCCCATGACGCCCATGACCCTCCCTGCTGCCCGACGCCGCGAGACGGCCGCCATCGCCCGCAGCCGGCTGCCCGCCGTCCTCCCCTTCGGCCTGCCCTCCGCTCCCGGAGCCGGAGAGCCCGCGGTGCCGCCCGGTGGAGCTCCGGGTGACCGTGATGCGCCACGAGGCGACGAGGAGGGCCCGGCCCCCGGACCGCCACCCGTCCGGTCGGGTGCGCAAGCCGGGGCCGAGCCCGGGCTGGAGCCGACGGCGGCCGTGGCCGAGGGACCGGGCAGGGTTCCCGGCCCGGAGATGGTTTCCCCGGCCGGTGAGGGAGTGCGCGTACCGGCGCGCCGGCTGCTCGCCGGGCTGTCGGGGGGTGGGCTGGAGTTCGACCGCAGGGCCGTCGCAGGGTTGGCGGTGCTGCTGCTGGTGGCCGTCGGGTACGGCGTCCAGCACTTCTGGCTGGGCCGTCCACAGCCTGTGGCCGTACCGGTGGCGACGACCCGCGCCGCTCCGGACCCCGGCCCGACACCTGCCGCAGCGGCCCTCCCACCTCCGGCGTCCGGAGGCCCCGTCATCCCGCGGCCGTCCCCGGGACCGGTGGCTGTCGTGGTGGTGGATGTCGCGGGCAGGGTTCGCCACCCCGGACTGCGGACCCTGCCACGGGGCTCGCGGGTGGCCGATGCCCTCCGCGCCGCCGGCGGCCCGCTGCACGGCACCGACACCGCCGGGCTCAATCTGGCGAGGGTTCTGGCGGACGGTGAGCAGATCCTGGTCGGGGTGCCGGGAGCGGCCCAGCCGAGTGGCGGGGGATCCGCCACCGGGCCGCCGACCGGCCCGGTCAGCCTCAACGCCGCCACCGTCGACCAGCTGGACGCACTGCCCGGGGTGGGGCCGGTCCTCGCCCGCCACATCATCGAGTACCGAGGCTCCCATGGCGGCTTCACCGACATCGGGCAGTTGCACCAGGTGCCCGGCATCGGAGATCGAAAGTACGCCGAGATCCAGCCTCTGGTGACACTCTGACGAAGCGTCAGTCATGCGCTCGGCCGCCCTCATCGTCCCCCGGGGGAACAGGGAGTCGCATCCCCGGCCACCTGCGGTGCGCGCCACTCCCTGTCACCGCCACCGGCACCGTTCCTGGCCTGGGCGCCGCTTCTGTCACTGTCCCCGACGCCGACGCCGACGCCGACGCTGAGTGCCAGCGCCAGCGCAGGCACGTCACCAGCCCTGGGCTCACCGCCCCCTCTCCTCGACCCGTATGGCCCCAGCCGCATGAGCATTCGGCCGTCAGTGCCGCCCCGGACGCCCGAACAGGGCGCTCCCCATCCGTCCCCGCCGTCCCGTCGACCCGCGCCGCAGCCCCACCGGCCGCTGCACCGCACGGTTTTGCCGCCGGAGCGGACCACCTCCGATCTGCGGGTGCTGCCGCCCGCCGCCGCGGCCTGGCTCACCACGGCGGTGCTCCTGCCCGTCGACCCGGGCCGAGTTCCGCTGGTCGCCGTGGCCGCAGTCCTGTCCACCCTCTGCGCCCTCGTCCTGCTCATCCGCAACCGCCGAAGCACCCTCACACTCGCCGCCGTCCTGCTGACCACAGCCGCAGCCGCTGCCACCACCGTCCTCCACACCGCCGACCTGCACCGGGGCCCGCTCCCCGACCTCGCCCGCCGCCACACCGCCGAGGGCCCCGCTGACCCCGGCGGCTCCACCGCCAGCCACGCCACCGTCGAACTCACTCTCACCAGCGATCCCGTCGCACGTGCGGCCCGGGTCCGGGGATCGGGGCGCGGCCAGGGCTTTGTGATCGTGCACGCCCGAGCCGACCGGGTCACCGCCGAGGAGATCGGCACCGTCGCCACCAGAACCCCCGTCACCGTCATCGCCCAAGGGCACGCTGCTGCGCAGTGGCTGCCCCTGCTGCCCTCCACCCGCCTGGCCGCCGACGTCCAGGTGCTGCCACCGGGCGACCCGGCCGAACCCAGCGCCGCCGTCCTGATCAGCCGCGCCCCGCCCCGCCTGCTCGCCCCACCCGATGCCGTGCAGCGCGCCGCAGGCAGCCTCCGCGAGGGTCTCCGCCGCGCCTCGGAGCCCCTCCCCTCCGATGCCCGGGCCCTGCTCCCGGGCCTGGTCGTCGGGGACACCTCCCGAATCCCCGACGACCTGCAGGAGGCGTTCCGCGTCACCGACCTGGCGCACCTTGTCGCGGTCAGCGGCGGCAACCTCGCAGTGCTGCTGGCCGTCCTGCTCGGTGCACCCTCCCGTGCCGCAACGGCGGAGCGCGGCGGTCTGGCCGCACGCCTCGGTCTACCGCTGCGCATCACCGCGGCCCTGGGCATCGCTCTCACCGCAGCCTTCGTGGTCCTCTGCCGTCCCGAACCCAGCGTGCTGCGGGCCGCCGCCACCGGGCTGATCGGTCTGCTGGCCCTTGCCGCGGGGCGCCGCAGCCAGGCACTCACCGCCCTGGCATCGGCCGTGCTGCTGCTCCTGCTGGCCGATCCCTGGCTGGCCCGTGACTACGGCTTCCTGCTCTCCGTGCTGGCCACCGCCGGGCTGCTCACCCTGGGGCCGCGCTGGTCCGCAGCACTGCTGCGGCACGGCTGGCCCCGCCGCCTCGCCGAGGCCGTCGGTGCCGCCTGTGCGGCCCAGGTGTTCTGCAGCCCCGTGATCGTGGTGCTCACCGCCCGGGTGAGCCTGGTCGCCGTACCGTGCAACCTGCTCGCGGAAGCCGCGGTCGCCCCGGCCACCCTGCTCGGCTTCGCGGCCCTGGTCACCGCACCGGTCTCCGGCGGAGCCGCCGCACTCCTGGCCCGGCTCGCCGGCATCCCCGCCGGCTGGCTCGCGGCGGTGGCCCGCCGAGGCGCCGCACTGCCCGGGGCCCAGGTCGCCTGGCCCACCGGCTGGGCGGGGGCGGCGGCGCTGGCCGTGGTCACCGCCGCCGCGGTGTGCGCAGCACCCGCCGTACTGCCCCGGCTGCGCAGTCGCCCCGTCCTGGCCGCACTGCTCGGCCTGGCCCTGCTCGCCGCCCTGCTGCGCCCGCCGCTGCTCTCCAGGATCGCCACCGGGTGGCCCCCGACCGGCTGGCGGCTGGTGATGTGCGACGTCGGCCAGGGCGACATGATCGTGCTGCCCGCAGGCCCCGGGGCCGCCCCCGACACGGCCGTGGTGGTCGACACCGGGCCGGATCCGCAGGCCGCCGACGTCTGCCTGCGCTCCCTGGGCATCACCCGGGTTCCGCTGGTGATCCTCACCCACTTCCACGCCGACCATGTCGAGGGGCTGCCGGGGGTGCTGCGCGGCCGCTCGGTCGGCGCCGTCGAGACCACCGTCCTGGACGAGCCGCCGGGGGAGGAGCGCCGGGTCCTGCGCTGGACGACCCGCTCCGGCATCCCCCTGGTCCGGGCGGTCCCCGGCGAGCGCCGTACGGCCGCTCCCGGGGTCAGCTGGCAGGTTCTCTGGCCCGACGGTCCCACGACACCGTTCGACGCCCCCGGCCCCAACAACGCCAGCATCGCCGCCGTCGCCGACGTCCACGGGCTGCGCATCGCCCTGCTCGGGGATCTGGAACCGCCCGCCCAGGCCCGACTGCTCGCCCGCGGCGGTGCGGTCCTCGGCCCGGTGGACGTCCTCAAGGTCGCCCACCACGGCTCGGCCAACCAGGACTGGGCGCTCGCTGCCGCCCTGCACCCCCGCCTCGCCCTGGTCTCCTGCGGTGTGGACAACCCGAAGCCTCCCCGACTAGTAGTTCAAGGGGAAGTCACCCATGACGGCATCTGCGCAGGTCAGAGACACTGAGCGTTCAACTCACTCACACGTGGCTGTGAACACCATGCTCAGGGGCGTGTCTGCCCTCCGCCTGTCTGTACTCACCGACGAGACCACGAGCCCCGAACGTCAGCGGGAAGCAAATCAGCGCGCCGCCGCATCACTGGGCATCGACCTTGCCGACCGGGAAGCCGTCGACCTAGGCGTCAGCGCGAGCAAGACCACGCCTTTTGAGCGCCCGGAATTGGGCGCGTGGCTCCGACGCCCGGACGACTTTGACGCGCTGGTCTTCTGGCGATTCGATCGCGCCGTTCGGTCCATGGACGACATGCACGAGCTTGCGAAATGGGCGCGCGCCCACCGGAAAATGATCGCGTTTGCCGAAGGTCCGGGAGGCTTGCTGAAGCTGGACTTTCGCAACCCACTGGACCCCATGGCACAGCTCATGGTCACGCTGTTCGCGTTCGCGGCTCAAATGGAGGCTCAGGCCATTCGGGAGCGCGTCACGAGCGCTCAGGCGGCAATGCGCGTTATGCCGCTTCGTTGGCGTGGTTCTCGCCCGCCGTACGGCTACATGCCTGCGCCGCTCGAAGGTGGCGGCTGGACGTTGGTGCAAGATCCCGAAGCCGTCGCAGTGATCGAACGGATCATCAACGAACTGCACAGCGGAAAGACAGTGGCGGCAGTCGCGGCCGGACTGAATGCAGACCATGTTCCCTCGCCGCGCGATCACTGGAGTTTGCGGCAGGGGCGCAATACGGGAGGGAAGACAGGCGGAGAAAAGGGAGAAACCGTTCAGCGTGAGCGCTTCGCGTGGCGGCACGGGGCAATCAAGGAACTACTCACCAGCGAGCGCCTGATGGGCTGGAAGACGCAGGACAACAAGCCCGTGCGGGACAGCGAGGGAGCGCCGGTTATGGCAACGGCTCAGCCCATACTCACCCGCGAGGAATTCGACGCTGTAGGCGCGCTGTTCGCTGAGCGGGCAGTAAACAACAAGCACACCGACCGCACGGACACTGTTGCCCTCTTGCTGAGGGTTATCCACTGCGACGGCTGCGGCGAACACATGTACCTGCACCGTCCGTCGCCAACGAGCAAGAGCACAAGCCGCACCGAGACCTACAAATGCGGGTCATTTACACGTGGCGTCAAGTGCGTGTCCCCAGCGACCGTGAAACGGCAATGGGTGGACGACTACGTGACTGAACGCTTCCTTGCCGCTGTGGGCGGCCTCAGGCTGACGGAGATCCGCCGCATCCCCGGGTACGACCCGCAGCCGGAAATCGACGCCACAACGGCCGAATACGAAGCTCACATGGCGGAGCAAGGACGGCAGCGCAGCAAGGCCGCACGGGACGCATGGCAGCGACGAGCAGACGCATTGGACACGCGGCTAGCAGAGCTGGAATCACGCGAAGCCACGCCGGAACGCGTAGAAGTAGCCCAACGGCGAGAGACTTACGCTGACGTGTGGGCGGCAGGGGACGACACGGAGCGGCGCGCAATGCTGCGCGACGCCCGGGCAGTGCTGCTTGTGCGTAAGGCGAAGCGCGGCAAGGTGTTCGGGCTGGACGAATCGCGCGTGAGCTTTGAGCTGCGGAACGAGTTCTTCGCTGACGCTGCGCTGGAGCTGGAAGGCGCGCTGAGCCGCTGACAGCAACAAGTGGCCCCGGGCTTCCGGCGATCGCGCTGGGAGGCCGGGGCTTCTGCGCGCCGCAGACGGGCGTTAAAGCCGAGTGGCGGACCGGAGAGGCGCGCGGGGACAGCGAGGAAGGGGCTTGTGTTGCTGGGTTGTCCGTGTGTTGTCCTTACGCACCCCCTCTGACCTGCGAAAAGCAACACAACAACACAAGCAACACACCAAGTACCTAAACCGTGAACTGCATCGTCTGTAGATGAAGCCTCTTGGGCTGACTACTGTTTGCGTTGTTGTGTTGTCTGGGGGGCCTCGCCCGCCGTGGCAAATCTTCGGCAGCTCCCAGGCGTTCGACTCACTAGATATTCTTCGAGGGCACCTTATGCCCAGATGCTGCGGGACCACGGTAGGACAGGCTTACGCCGCCCCTTCCCGCTGCCATGGATTCCCCCGTGCGCGGGATGCAGGCTGTCGGCCTTGCTAAAAGCGCACCGACTAAGCCCCCGGGCGTTGGTCGAGCTTATTCAGCGTGTCGTGGCGCTGGAGTCTGCTCCCAACGTTCCGGGGGCTTTTCGCTTTCCACGACACGAAAGGGCTTTGCCCCATGGACTTGGACACCTACCGTCCGCGCGTCCCGTCGCGCCTTGAGGACGTTTACTATCCGGACGGCATCCTTGCCGGTCAGTCTCGGATTCTTCGCTGCCCGTTCTGTGACTGCGAGCACTGGCACGGCGCGTCTCTGGGTGACCGTAACTCTCACTGCACGCCGCATGTGGTTGTTCGGGGCGGATACCTTCGCATCAATGACGCCTACGGCAACCCCGGTTATGTGCTGTGCGAGCCGGCCGACGCCGTGAATTGGGACCTTGAGCGGGCTATGGCTCAGCTTTGGGTTCTGCGTAGCCGCTACCGCCGCATCCGTGCCGAGCATGATCGTATTAACCCGTGGACGGCCGCCGAGCGGACGCGTAAGCGAAATCTACGGGAACAGGCTGACTCTCTCGCCGCTCTCCTGCTGAAGGCGGCTGTGTCGCTGTGAGCATGAGCCTTACCCCCGAGCTTATTCAGCAGTTCTTGTCCATGGCGCAGGAGCTGAATTCTCAGACTCAGCCCGACGGCGACATGAGCGAAGACGACCTTGCGCAACACGCGCTGGAAACCCGTTTCGGCGGCAACCTGTTCTTCAGTCGCTCTAAGGGTTGGGCGACATTCCCCGCTGGAAACCACTTCTGGATTTGGGACCGGCACGGCGACGACGTGACGGCCGAGGTGCAGACCATGCTGCGGGAACTCCGCGCCGCTGAGCGTGACCAGCGAAAGGCACAGAGCCTCGGTGGCCGCACTAAGCGAGATAACGTCGTGTCGCTACTCAAGGGGCTGCCGGACATCCGGTACAGCGGCGAATGGGACGCGCATTCGATGCTGCTGGCCACACCGAACGGCATCATTGATCTGACGACCGGCGATCTCACAAAGGGCACGCCCGGTCAGCGGATAACCCGCGTGGTTAATGTCGAGTACGACCCGGACGCCGCCTGTCCACGCTGGGAAAAGTTCCTCGATGAAGTCTTCGAGCATGACTCGGAGTTGCCCCGCTATGTTCAGCGTCTGCTCGGGTACGGCATTACGGGCAGCAACAAGGAGCAGTGTTTCGCTGTGCTTTTCGGCGAGGGAGCCAACGGCAAATCGACGCTTCTTACGGTGCTCCGGCGGATTCTCGGCGACCACGCGGCCACAGTGCCGTTCGACATGTTCACCACGTCGGGTAAGGCCCGGGGCGGTCCAGATGCTGAGCTGTTGGTCGGTGCACGCGTTGCGCTGGCTAGCGAGACGAACCGTTCCGCCGTCCTGGATTCCGCCGCCATCAAGAATGCGACCGGCGGCGAGGAAGTTACGGTGAACCCAAAATACCGCGACCCGTACACGTTCACGCCCACGGCGCTTATCCTGCTGGCATCCAATTACAAGCCGGTTGTGCGTGAGCAGGACAACGGCACGTGGCGCCGTATCAAGCTGATTCCGTTCCTCCAACGGTTTGAGGGCGACCGGCGAGACCCACAGTTGGAAGACAAGCTTCTCGCTGAGGCCCCGGGCATTCTCGCGTGGCTCGTGCGTGGCGCCGTCGAGTGGCACCGTGAGGGGCTGAACGACCCTGCGAGCATTCGCGAGGCTGTTCAGGCGTACAAAGAGGATAGCGATCCGCTGGCGGGCTTCTTCCCGGGCGTTATTGTGGCCGACCCGGAGGGGCGCATTACTAATGCTGACCTTTGGGATGCGTACACGGGCTGGGCAGACAGTGAAGGGAATCGCCTGTTTCAGTCGCTGCGCACGCTGTCCACTGCGCTTAAGGAGCGCAACCGCCGAATCGGCCCCTTCAACACGAAGGGCAAGCGCGGGTGCACGGGTATCCGACTCGCTGACGCGCGGGATCACTCGGGCGGGCCGGGAATCTTTAATCGGGAGGACGTGTGAACTACGCAGCCAACCTTGGCGCCTGCTGTGCCGCCATTCTGTCCCTCTACTGCGCCGCGCTGACCTTCATCGCGTAACGCTCGCCCACATTCTCCGGACGGGGCACCCATTCACCGCGTGTCCCGTCCGGATCCCATCCATCTAGGAAACAGCCAATGAACGACATTGACCGCCGGAACATCCCGACCCTTTCCGCCGTGCTTCCTGCTGTCGCGTACCACTCCGAAGGTTCTGCTTGCGGGCTGCTGGCGCTGCATGCGCGAGTGGTATCAGGGTGCAGGGAGGCAGGACTCCCTCGATTTGGAATACGCGCACTGGTGCGACTGCTTGCCGCACTGGGATATGAAGTCCGCGAGACTGAGAGCGGCGGTGAGGTGGTCGGCCTGAAGCTGACTGGCCGCTATGCGGGGAACCGTCGGTGAGCACACGGAACTACTATGCGCCGCACATCTGTGCATCGCGTGCACGCATTCCTGAAGTCAACACTTTCGCCAAGGAGAACCGACCATGCGTGCAAGCGCACTGACCGATGAAGAGATCGCTTACCTCGCTGAGGGCGCACCCGAGATCAACACTTCGGAGCTCCCGCCGGCTGAGGCCTTCGGCCCGCACGCCGAGGAAGCTGCCCGCATTTACGCTGAGCTTGATTCCGCCGTTGAAGCGTGGGCCGAATTCGATGCCGAGTGGGCTGAGCTGCTCGACCCCAACTGGAGGAAGATTGCCCGGGCGCGCGACAAGGCTGCTGGTGCTCAGGCCCGCCGCCAGGGTAAGGACCCGCTGGAGGTTCCCAGCGTGCTGGACGACTGGGCCTCGAAGCGCGACCGGATTATGGGCGCCGCCGAGGTATTGGTAAGCGAGGTGAATTCGGCCTACATGGGGCTTCGCGCGTTCGCACTGAAGCACCGGGACGAAATTCTTATCAACGTTCGCGTTGACTTCGAGTCGGCTGAGGCTGCGTACGCGGATGCAGCGGCCGAAATGTATAGAGTGCGCAACAAGTATGGTGCTGCCCTCCAGCGGGTCTACTGGGCGGGTGCCTTTGGTACTGGTAGGCAAGTGGGCCCGTACCCGAATGCCGACAGCATTACGCCGGTTGGTCCGGGAGGCTCGGACCTTCATGACCTGTACTTCACGGATCGTCCCCCGTTCCCCGGCGCTGCGGAAATTAAGACCGTCCGTTCGGCCATCGGTGACGCCGTCGAAGGTGCGTTCATGGTCGACGCCATCGACACAGAGACCGGTGAGCGCGTGCGGCTTTCTGAATCCTCGGTGCGCTCGACTTCGGGCCGGTACGTGCGACTGTAACGCGCGCTTGGATGTAGGCCCGGCATCACCCATGGCGGGGCGTGCCGGGCCTCTTTCCGTTTTCCTGCTGATTGGAGGCGAAGCCCTATGCCCCGCGTCCGCGTGGCCCCCGGAAGACGGCTCATACTCAACGACAAAACCTACTTTGCGGAAGACGAGTTCGAGGTAGATGACTTCGCATATACGTCTTGGTTGTCTAGCGGTCTAGTCGTTCCCTCTGGTGGTGTCTCGCCGGAGGTGACAGCGGCCCAGCCTGCTCACCGTGAGAAGGCTAAAGCGGCTGTGCCTAACCCGTGCAATAGCTGTGAGCCAGCAGACGCCGAGGCAGGTAAGGCGTTGTCCGTGTGCACTATCCCTGGGTGCGCGTGCCTGGTGACTAGGGGTAGGTGCGCGGGGTGCCGTCGGTCGGCTGATAGACAGCGCAATGGAACGGGGCATCAAAAGGCGTACCGCGATAAGGCGTGGCTCACCAAAAGGGCGCAGGTGTTGAGGGCCCGCCCGTATTGCGAATGTGATGAGTGTCTGGCGCTGCCTCTCATCATGCGTCCGGCTGCTGAAGTTGTTGACCACATTGATGGGCTCGGCCCTCTTGGGCCCCGTGGCTTTGATGATGCGAACCTTCGGCCAATGACGCGCGCCCATCACAACCGCCGGACAGCGCGTGATCAAAATCATTTCAGTGAGCGTGGTAAACGACCTGGGGGATAACCCCCTTCCGGCTGGGGGTTTTGAGCGCGGGGGAGGGCTTTCGCCGTTTCGCGACCCAATGAACCTCAATCCGGCCACGCCGAGTAAGGAGAATCGAGATGGCCAAACCACGTAAGCCCGAATCGACCCGGTCCCGTTACGGTGTGCGCCGGTCACCCGGCGCTTCCCAACCCACAGCGACGGTTGAGCTCCCGCCGGAATGTACATTCGATCCCCCGCCGATTCCCGGGTATGTGCAGTGGGATGAATGGCAGCGTGACCGCTGGAACAGCCTTTGGCGCAGCCCGCAGGCATTCATGTGGGATGAGACGGCTGTCACGACGGTCGCTGTCCTCATCACCTATGAGCGGGCCGTTCTGTCCGGCGCTGCCTCAGCGTGGCAGGCGCAGGAGCTGAGATACGCGACGGAGTCCCTGGGGCTGACGCCGTCGGCGATGCAGAAGCTCGGATGGAAGATCGGAGACGGTTCATGAGCCGGCGGCAACAGCGTGCCGCGCAGAATACGGCGGCAGCTCAGGAGCGGCGGCCAGCCTTCGGCCCGTGGAACGAGAGCGACACGACCGGCTACAGGGTCTGCCCGACGCACGACTACGGCATTCCGCCGGGAATGGCCTGCCTACGCTGCCGTATCGCTGCCGCTACGACGCCTGGTCCTGAGGCCCGTGAACGGCGCCGTTGCGCCCGATGGACGCCAGACGGCGAAGAGGACGCTTACGCGCCGTCTGAGGCGTTTCCCATGGTCACACAGCTCGCCTCCACTGAATAGGAGCGAGGTTTACGGCCCGCAGCGGAAACGCCCAGGTATGGCCACGGCCGGCCCTGTCGAGACAGCCGCCACCATTTACCGCGTATACGTTCATCCCTGGGGCCTGTTCAGCTCAACCGGGTTTCCGTAAACAAGGAAGTCTGTGTGTATAGATGCAGGTGGAACGCCAACAAGTGTGGGTACAATTTCCATGCGGAGCCCTATAATCGCATGAGCTCCCAATGATTTGGCTTTATCGGAGAGGGCGTCAAGTGCCTCGGACAAATTATTTGAAGCCGCCCATATAATGCTCCAGTGAGACGCGATCTCATCGCATGGGTAGTCCGTCGTGAACATCATTATTCTGGTCATAACAGAAGTCTATGGTGGCCCGCTTGAAGCAGCATCCGGACGGCCGCCAAAGGCATGACAGAAGCCCCGTACTGGTCACAGCGACCGGTACGGGGCTTCTTTGCGTTTCAGCGGAGCGTCATGCGCGTTCCGCTGCGGCGGCAGGATGCGAGCCAAGAAGCGGCGGCGCTCTCCCCGTTGAACACCAGCGGCTCACCGTTGTCTGCGGTCACGTCAGCGCGCTGTGCACGGTCGTAGACCACGAAGCGTCCGGGCTCGCCGCAGAAGGCAGGCTGCACCACGAAGCGGGCGTTCGCGTCGTAGCGCTGCCACAGCGCCGCGCCCATCACTTGCGGCCCTTGTGCGGGTGGCGGCTGATCTCAACCGTGCAGTCAACGGCTTGGCTGTAGTCGCCCCGGCGCCGGGCCTCTTCCCGCTGCCTCACGAGCGCGGCGCAGACGTCGCACCCGGGTACCGGCTGTGCTGTCTGGGCCGTCTGCTGTGGGCGGGTCATACTGCGGCCCATGGTGCGCAGTCCTGCCCGAGGGCCGCGAGCGCTAGGGCACGGCGCCTTTCTCGCTGTAGCCGTGCCTCCTGGGTGGGCTCGTGGCGGTCGTACGCGTGCCGGAACAGCGTGCACCGCGCTCCCCAAAGCCGCTCACTCACGCCCGAACCGCCCTAGTGATGCGCGCAATGCCTGTTCAAGTGCCCTTACCGCTGGACCGTAGACAGGCTCACTGAGTCGTTCACGGCGCAGTTCCGCCACGTTTGCGACGTCGCGGAGTTGGACGGCCAACTTGCGGAGGGCGATGCGCAGTTCGTCAGTCGTCACAGCCGGGCGCTCGGCCATCGCGAGCGCGTACTTCGCGTCAGCGCGCGCCATGCACACGATGTGCTCTTCTGTGCTGTCGGCGAGTTGATTCACAATCCCCGGCCCCGCCGTCACGTACTCCGCCTTGCCTTCCGGCCCGGTCCACGGCAGGCGCCGCAAAGGCTCGTGCGTCTCCACGAGGTTCGGCGCGTGATCGCCCCATTCGACGTTCAGTGCGTCGCGGTGCGCTCCCTCGTGTCCGGCGGCACGCATGCACGGCAGGCGCCGGCTCGTGTCACCACAGCGCGGGTGCTTCGCGCTGTCCGGGATAGGCTCGCCCATAGGTCGACTCCCAATAGTCGGCTCAGCCCCGGTGAGGAAGTAGCCGCTTCCCGCCGGGGCGTTTTGCGTTTGTGCTGCACACAGTACTGCAATGTGCACACTGTGCACAGGTTGCACAGCGTGCTAGCTAAGGTGTGGTGCGCGCAGTGTGCACAGACCATTGAGTCGTGATCTACGAATGGCAACGCGGCGCGAATGACCTTGAGCGCCGTATCCGTGCGGAGGAGATCCCGCCGGGTGGCCGACTGGAGAATGAGCGTGAGCTAGCGGGCACCTACAGCGTCAGCGCGGGGACGGTCCGGCGCGCCGTTCGCGAACTGCGAGAACGGGGCTTGGTTGAGACCCTGCCCGCGAAGGGGTCATACGTGGTGGACCCGCTGCCGCCCGCGTAAACGCCCTGTTCAGGGGCTTGTTGCTGCGCTGACTGGGCCGAACGTGCTAGAACTGCCAGTCGCGAGGCTTCGGCAACCCCTACGGCCATCCCGCACCGGGCACCCTGGCCCGTCTGCGCGCACTGGGCGCCACCGTGCTGCGCACCGACCTCTCCGGTGACATCGCCGTCCTCGGCGACGACCACGCCGGGCTCCGCGCCTCCGTCCACCCGCACCGCCCCGGGGAGGGCTGAGTGCGGCAGCGGACGTCAGGCGTCCTCCCGCCATCCGTCGTGCGCGGCGGCGAGGGCGTCCAGCGCGGTGAGCAGGGCATCGGCCCAGGCGTCCCCGGGTCGCGTCAGGACGACCAGCCACTGGGCGTCCTCGGCGTCGTCCTCACCGGCCAGCGCCTCACGGACCAGCTCCGGCTCGCCGAGTTCGGGCCAGCGCCGGACGACGTCCGCGGCCACCTCCTCCGCGGTGTCCCGGTCGGGGAGGACGAGCAGCTGGCGACTGGGGTGGCTCTCATGCACGGCCCCATTCTCCCTACCCCCGGCCCTCTCCACC
>NZ_LIQR01000679.1 GCF_001418575.1 Peterkaempfera griseoplana | reverse complement strand
GGCGCCGCGTTACGGACCGGCCGGAAGCGCCCGGCCCGGCCCTGGTCCCGCCGGCCCTGCCCTCACGGTCCGGGGCTGCTCCGTCCGGGCCCGGCCCGCGCCCCGCCCCGGTGGCCCGTGGAATGCCGCCGGGGCGGGACCGGACGCCGTTGTCCGGCCCCGCCCCGGGGCTTGCCGTGCGGCGGAATCTCCTGCGCCGAGCTCCGCCGCACGGTGCGGGACGGCGACCGCGCTGCGTGGTGTCAGCGCGAGTCGCTGCCCGCCGTCTCTATGGCCGCACGGCCTGCCTCCAGCCGTGCCACCGGGATCCGGAAGGGGGAGCAGGAGACGTAGTCCAGCCCCACCTCGTGGAAGAAGTGCACCGAGTCCGGGTCGCCGCCGTGCTCGCCGCAGACGCCCAGCTTCAGTCCCGGGCGGGTGGCCCGGCCGGCCTCGGCGGCCCTGCGGACCAGGGAGCCGACCCCGTCGCGGTCGATGGTCTCGAACGGCGAGACCCCGAAGATGCCCTTCTCCAGGTAGGCGGTGAAGAAGGAGGCCTCGACGTCGTCGCGGCTGAAGCCCCAGACGGTCTGGGTGAGGTCGTTGGTGCCGAAGGAGAAGAACTCGGCGGCCTCGGCGATCTGCCCGGCCGTGACGGCGGCCCTGGGCAGTTCGATCATGGTACCCAGCGCGATGTCCAGGTCCACCCCGGTGGCGGCCCTGACCTCGGCCAGCACCTTCTCCGCGTCCTCGCGGACGATCTCCAGCTCCTGCACGGTGCCCACCAGCGGGATCATGATCTCCGGCCGGGGGTCGCCGCCCGCCAGCCTCCGCTCCGCGGCGGCCTCGGCGATCGCGCGCACCTGCATGGAGAACAACCCGGGGATCACCAGCCCGAGGCGCACACCGCGCAGGCCCAGCATGGGGTTCTGCTCATGGAGCCGGTGCACCGCCTGGAGCAGCCGCAGATCGTTCTCGTTGTGGTCCTTGCGGGCCTCGGCGAGGGCGACCCGCACCGACAGCTCGGTGATGTCGGGGAGGAACTCGTGCAGCGGCGGGTCCAGCAGCCGTACGGTGACCGGCAGCCCGTCCATGGCCTGGAAGAGCTCCACGAAGTCGCCCTTCTGCATCGGCAGCAGGGTGCGCAGCGCCGACTCCCGCTCGGCCTCGGTGTCGGCCAGGATCAGCTGCTCGACCTCCTTGCGCCGCTCCTCGCCGAGGAACATGTGCTCGGTGCGGCAGAGCCCGATGCCCTGGGCTCCGTAGCGGCGGGCGCGGGAGGCGTCGTCGGCGTTGTCGGCGTTGGCCCGTACCCGCAGCCTGCGGCGTACGTCGGCGTGCGCCATCAGCCGGTGCACGGCCTGCACCAGGCCGCCCTGCTCGTCGGCGCCGGCGTGCAGGGTGCCCTCGAAGTACTCCACCACCGGGGAGGGGACCACCGGGACCTCGCCCAGGTAGACCTTGCCCGTGGAGCCGTCGATGGAGATCAGGTCGCCCTCCTCGACGACCTGGCCGCCGGCGGTGGCGAAGCGCCGCTTCTTGGTGTCGACCTCCAGCTCCTCGGCGCCGCAGACACAGGTCTTGCCCATGCCGCGGGCGACCACGGCGGCGTGCGAGGTCTTGCCGCCGCGGGAGGTGAGGATGCCCTCGGCGGCGATCATGCCGTCCAGGTCGTCCGGGTTGGTCTCGCGGCGGACCAGGATGACCTTCTCGCCGGAGCGCGACCACTTGACGGCGGTGTAGGAGTCGAAGACCGCCTTGCCAACGGCCGCGCCGGGCGACGCGGCGATGCCCCAGGCCAGCCGCTCCGGCCGCTTCGCCCCCTGAGCGGGGCGCTCCTCCGCGAAGCGGGGGAACATCAGCTGGGCCAGCTGGGCGCCGTTGACCCGGTGCAGCGCCTCGTCCAGGTCGATCAGCCCCTGGTCGACCAGCTGGACGGCGATCCTGAAGGCGGCCGCGGCGGTGCGCTTGCCGACCCGGGTCTGCAGCATCCACAGCTTGCCGCGCTCAATGGTGAACTCGATGTCGCACAGGTCCCGGTAGTGGTTCTCCAGGATCTCCATGATCTGCATCAGCTGGTCGTATGACGCCTTGTCCAGCGTCTCCAGTTCGGCCAGCGGCACGGTGTTGCGGATGCCGGCGACCACGTCCTCGCCCTGGGCGTTCTGCAGGTAGTCGCCGTAGACGCCCTGGGTACCGGTGGAGGGGTCGCGGGTGAAGGCGACACCGGTGCCCGAGTCGGAGCCCAGGTTGCCGAAGACCATGGAGCAGATGTTGACCGCGGTGGCCAGGTCGTTGGGGATCCGCTCCTGCCGGCGGTAGAGCCGGGCCCGGTCGCTGTTCCAGGAGTCGAAGACCGCGTGGACGGCGAGGTCCATCTGCTCACGGGGGTCCTGCGGGAAGTCGCGGCCGGTCTCGCCGCGGACGATGGACTTGAAGTGCTCGACCAGCTCCCGCAGGTCGGCCGCGTCCAGGTCGAGGTCGTTGACCGTCCCCTTGGCCCGCTTGGCCTCGTCCAGCGCCTCCTCGAAGAGGTCGCCGTCCACACCGAGGACCGTCTTGCCGAACATCTGCACAAGGCGGCGGTAGGAGTCCCAGGCGAAGCGCTCATTGCCGGACTGGGCGGCGAGTCCGGCCACCGAGGCGTCGGACAGGCCGATGTTGAGGACGGTGTCCATCATGCCCGGCATGGAGAACTTTGCCCCGGAGCGCACCGAGACCAGCAGCGGGTCGTCGGCCTGGCCGAGCCGCTTGCCCATGGTCTGCTCAAGGGCTTCGAGGTACGCACTCACCTCGTCGCGCAGGCCGGCGGGCTCACTGCCGGACTCCAGGTAGACCTTGCACGCCTCGGTGGTGATGGTGAAGCCCGGAGGGACGGGCAGTCCGAGGTTGGTCATCTCGGCGAGGTTCGCTCCCTTGCCGCCGAGAAGATCCTTGAGGTCCTTGTTTCCCTCGGTGAAGGAGTAGACGAATTTCGGCACGGGTGATCTCCTCGCGCACGGGTCGCACGGTTGCCCTGACGGCGGAGAACATACCCATTTCGAAGGCTGCTCAGCGCAAGGGATATGCCGTCGGTGCGTCGACGGGGCGGCCGACCCGGCACTTCCATGCCTCCAGGGCTTCATCGCCTGCGTTTGTGAAATCGTCCCCTTGACGTTAGCGAACGTTCAGTTGTCGAAGTCAGGGACACGCGATGATCACATCCGCGGACCCATCGTGACACGCGATGGCACTCCGTGCCACTCGGCATTGATTACCTGGAGACAGCCGCCCGGATCCGCCGGAGCCCCCTTCGGGAAGCGATCCGCCCTTGGAACGCGGCCCGCCCGGGTGCGGAGGGCGTCAACGGCGGGGACATGTGTCAAGCGTCACGGGCCCCGTCTCATCTGGTGTACGCCCCGCAGCCGCCCGTTGTGCGCCCCACGGCGTCGACGGGCGCACCTTGGGGCGCCACTCGGGCCGGCCCTCGGCCGGCCCTCAGCCGCCCGAGGTGTCCGACTCCGCGTCGGCGCCGGGCACCGCGCAGTCGTACGGGTCGTCCAGCCAGCCCTCCGGCAGCACCACCCGGCGGTCCCCGGTGGTGCGGCCCCGCGGGCCGTCGGCGCCCTCGGGCCAGGGCTGCTCCAGGTCGAGGGAGCCCAGCAGCCCCTCCAGCTCGCCCAGCGAGGAGGCACCCGCCAGCTTCACCCGCATCTCCGACCCCACCGAGAAGCCCTTGGTGTACCAGGCCACGTGCTTACGGAAGTCGATCACGCCGCGGGCCTCGTCGCCGATCCACCGGCCCAGCAGTTCGGCGTGGCGCACCATCACCGCCGCCACCTCGCGGAAGGAGGGGCGCTGATAGTCCGCCTCCCCCTCGAAGACCGACACCAGGTCGCGGAAGAGCCACGGCCGCCCCAGGCAGCCCCGGCCCACCACCACACCGTCGCAGCCGGTCTCCCGCATCATCCGCAGCGCGTCCCCCGCCGACCAGATGTCGCCGTTGCCCAGCACCGGGATGTGCGAGGGGACCGCCTCCCGCAGACGGGCGATGGCCGACCAGTCGGCGGTGCCGCCGTAGTGCTGGGTCGCCGTCCGCCCGTGCAGGGCGACCGCCGCCACCCCCTCCTCCGAGGCGATCCGCCCCGCGTCGAGATAGGTGATGTGGTCGTCGTCGATGCCCTTGCGCATCTTGATCGTCACCGGCAGCGCACCGGCGTTGCCCACCGCCTGCCGCAGGATGTCCCGCAGCAGGTTCCGCTTGTACGGCAGCGCCGAGCCGCCGCCCTTGCGGGTCACCTTGGGCACCGGGCAACCGAAGTTGAGGTCCACATGGTCGGCGAGGTCCTCGTCGGCGATCATCCGCACCGCCCGGCCCACCGTCTCCGGATCCACCCCGTACAGCTGGATGGAGCGGGGCTGCTCGCTGGGGTCGAAGCGGATCAGCCGCATGGTCTTGCGGTCCCGCTCCACCAGCGCCCTGGTGGTGATCATCTCGCTGACGAACAGCCCCCGGCCGCCGCTCTGCTCCCGGCAGAGCGTACGGAACGGCGCATTGGTGATCCCCGCCATCGGCGCCAGCACCACCGGCGGCCACACCTGCATCGGCCCCACGCGCAGCGGCGCGAGGGCGCTCTCGGGCGCGGTGGCTGCGGGCTCTGCGACGGCGGTCATACGGGCGGTCCTCGGGGTGCACGGCGGGCGGTGGACCCCCATTGTCCCCCACCGGCACACCGGCCCGCAGAGTGTGCCGGCCCGCGCCCGCAGCGGCCCGCGGGAGCCCGTCCGGCCGCCCCGGCTCAGCCGAGGAGGCCGCGCGCCTCCATCAGGGCGAACCCCAGCAGGTTGAGGCCGCACCAACGGGCCGGATCGAAGGCCCGCTCGTCGTCGGCGACCAGGCCGATGCCCCACACCCGGTCCACCGGGCTGGCCTCCACCAGCACCCTGCGGCCGGTGCCCAGCAGATACCGGCGAAGACCGGGATCCTGACCGAACTTGGCGAGATTGCCCGCCACCACCAGCCGGAACCGCTCGCGCTCCCAGACCGCGTCGTCGAACCCGCGCACCAGCCGGCCCAGCTTCTTGGCCTCGGCGGGGGTGCGGGCGGAGAGTATTCGCCCGAGGGCCGCCTCGTCCCCGAACAGCCTGGCCTTGCCCGCCATCATCCAGTGCTCTGCGGAGGCGTACTCCACCCCCTCCACCGTGAACCGCGACGGCCACCACTGGCTGAGGCAGCCCGCGCCCACGCTGCCGTCCCGCTGCGGCTGGTGGCCCCAGAACATCAGGTACTTCGGCTGCACCCCGGCGGCCGTGAGACCTGTCAGCTCCTCGCGGCTGCGGGCGTCCGCAGGCTCGGAGAGCGGCGTCGGCTGCGTCTCGGAGGGCCGGGTCGGCTGCGTCGAGGAGGTCATGGGGCGATCCTGCCACCCGCCTACGACAATCGCGCCGGACGGCGGCCGCGCCCACCGGCGACCGGCCCCGGACCGCGACCGTGCCCACAGTCAAGAAGCGGCCCGGCAGTCGTCGCCGTGCCTGCCGCACGGGTGGCGGACGGCCTCTCACTGAGCGGTGCGCCGACGGGTTCGGGGGCCGTGACCCGGGGGGCGCCCGACGGGCGTAGGGTGCCTGCGACCGGATCTGACGGTTGATCGGTTCCGCTGCGGCCGATCACCGTGCGGAGCCGCGAAAGCTGATGGAAGCATCCGCGTAACCTGCCCGCTGTGTGCGCGGGGCAGGATGGCCACCGCCCCGGCCCGGGCGCCCGGTCGGACGCGAGCCGGAGCAGCGGTCGCGGCCGGTCGGGGGGCCGGCCGACGAGGGCCGGACCGCGAGAGCGTGCCGGCGGGAGGTCGCACCATGGCGGTTGACGGGGGATCGGATCCCCTGCGGATCGACGAGTTGCGCACGGAGCTCGACGAACTGCTGAGGGCGCGCCAGTACGCGGTGCAGCGCGAGCGGAGGCTCGCCGCCGGGCTGCGGCCGGCCGAGCACGGCTATGCCTCCCCGCCGCCCGCCCGGGACCGGGCCATGGTGCAGCAGCTGGCGCAGGCGCGGGCGTACCGGGAGCAGTTGGGCGCGGAGTGCCGCAGACTGAGCGACCGGCTGCTGGCGGCCGAGAAGCAGGCCCGGTGGACCTCGTTCACACCGGTCGAGCCCGAGCCCGGCACCGGCCCCGTACAGGAACCGGACGGCGGCCCCGGCGGTGACGCCGGACGGACGCCGGTACGGGCCCCCGGCGGTGCCCGGTACGACGGGACGTCCCCCGCACCGGACAGCGCACGGGTCGGGGCCCGCCCCGGCGGCGGACGCGGCGGCCCGGAGCCGGATCCCGGGCCGCCCGCTGCGCCGGACCGGCAGCGAGGCCGGTCCGCTCCCCCGCCCGGCCCCCGCAC
>NZ_LIQR01000678.1 GCF_001418575.1 Peterkaempfera griseoplana | reverse complement strand
GCAGTACGCGGCACCGCAGGCCCCCCAGTACGGCGCCCCCCAGCCGTACCTGCCGGGCCAGCGGATGGCCGCCCCGCAGCAGGGCACCCCGCCGCACGGCATGCCGTCGATGCCGCAGGGCGTCCCCGCCCAGCCGGGCTACGGCTACCCGGGCCCCGGCCAGAGCTTCGGCGGTAACGGGCTGCGCCCGGCCACCGCGCCGATGGCCCCGGTCGCCCCCGTGGCGCCGGTGCGGCCGATGCCGCAGCGTCCGGCCGCGCCCAACCAGTACGGCGACCAGCAGCAGTACCCCCGCGGCGGTTTCCAGGGGTTCTGACCCACCGGGCCGGCGCCACCTCGCCGGCCGCACACCCGTCGTACGACCCGGCGCGGCAGCGCGCCGGGAGGAGGAGTCAGGGACCCTCCCGCCCCTCGCCGGGCCGGGAGGAGGGTCGTCACCGGGCCGATCGGGATCTCCCGATCGGCCCGGTCGCATACCCGGCCGCCGTCCGGCGGCCGCCCGCCGCCGCACCGGTCAGGCCCGCCTGCCCCCGCACTCCGGTCCCCCACACACGGCGGGCCCGAGCACGCCCGCCGGAGCACCGCGGGCACCTGAGACGATGTCCCCATGCCCTACCTCAGCGCCCTGCACATCTACCCCCTCAAATCCGCCCACCGGCTGAGCCCCGCCGCCGCGCCGGTCGAACCCTGGGGGCTGACTGGGGACCGGCGCTGGATGCTGACCGACCCCTCGGGCCGCTTCCTCAGCCAGCGGGACCTTCCCGGCCTGGCCCTGGTCCACCTCCGGCCGCAGCCCGACGGCGGACTGCTGGCCACCGCCCCGGGCGCCGAACCGCTGCAGATCGCTCCGCCGTCGCTGGAGCGCGGCGACCCGGCCGTCGCGGTCTCCGTGTGGGCGAGCACCTTCAAGGCCGCCGAGGCGGCCGAGGCCGCCCACCTCTGGTTCTCCGCGCTGCTCGGCACCGACGTGCGGCTGGTGCACCTGGACGATCCCTCGCGGCGCGCGGCCGACCCCGACTACGCGCCCGGCACCACGGTCTCGCTGGCCGACGGCTTTCCGCTGCTGCTGGCCACCACCGCCTCGCTGAACGCCCTCAACGACCTGATCGCCGCCGACCACCCCGGCGACCCGGTCGCCGGCGCCGCGCTGCCCATAGAACGTTTCCGGCCCAATCTGGTGATCGACGGCAGCACCGCCTGGGCGGAGGACGGCTGGCGGCGGATCCAGGTGGGCGAGATGGTCCTGCGGGTGGTCAAGCCCTGCTCCCGGTGTGTCGTCACGACCACCGACCAGGAGACGGGGATCGCCCGGGGCCCGGAGCCGCTGCGCGCCCTGGCCCGCCACCGCCGGTTCGGCAAACGCCTGGTCTTCGGGCAGAACCTGGTGCCGGAGCGCCCGGCCGGACGGACCGGCGACGTCCTCGGCACCCTGCGGGTGGGCGACCCGGTGACGGTGCTGGAGGAGGTCCCGCGCCCACTGCCCGACAGGCGACCCGGCCGGGCGTGAGTTGGGCCGACCGGACACGGGTGATCACCTCCGAGGCGCTACGGTTGGGCAACGGCTCCGCCCTCGGCCGTCCCCGGGGGCGCCGCTGCAGCACGGCCGGACGAGAGGTGGGGACGCGTTCCGCTATGGGAGAGCACAGGGTCCGAGTCACGCAGGACGGGGGCTCCCGCTGGCGGCGCCGGGCGGGTGAGTACGAGACCCTGGCGGAGGCGGTCGCCGCCGCCGAGCCGGGTGACACCCTGACCCTGCGGCCCGGGACGTTCCGGGAGAACCTCGTGCTGGACAAGCCGCTGTCCCTGGTGGCGTCCGGGCCGCTGGGCTCGGTGCGCATCGAGCCCGCCGGCGGCCCGGCGCTGACCGTGCTGGCCGCGGCCACCGTCCAGGGGCTGGTCCTGGAGGGCCAGGACACCTCGTCGGCCGCCGTGCTGGTCGACGGACCCGCGGCCGCCGCCGAGATCGGCGGATGCCGCATCAGAACCGTCGCCGCGGTGGGCATCGAGGTACGCGGCGGAGCCCGTCCCACCGTGCGCGGCTGCACCGTGGAGAACCCCGGCGGGCTGGGCGTCCGGGTCCGCGACGCGGCCGCCGCGGCCTTCGAGGAGTGCGAGGTGGGCCCCTGCGGGCAGGCCGGGGTGGCGGTGCTGGAGGGCGCCACCGTACGGCTGGAGCGCAGCCGCGTCCACCACTCCGCCGGTGCGGGGCTGCTGCTCACCGGCGAGGGCACCACCGCCGAGGCGGTGGAGTGCGAGATCTACGAGGTCAACGGCACCGGGGTGCAGGCCGAGGCACGGGCGGCCGGCCGGCTCACCGACTGCGAGGTGCACCGGGTCACCGGCAACGGCCTCACCCTGGACAGCGCGGCGGTGCTCGCCCTCGACGGCACCCGCATCCACGACGTCCCGGAGAACGGGGCCGATCTGCGCGGGCGTTCGGTGCTCACCCTGGAGCGCAGCACCATACGGTCCTTCGGCCGCAACGGGCTCTCGGTGTGGGACGCGGGCACCCGCGCCGAGGCGTCCTCCTGCGAGATCCACGACTCCACCGGCGACTACCCGGCCGTGTGGGTCAGCGACGGCGCCCGGGTGTCGTTCACCGACTGCCGGCTGCACGATGTGCCCGACGCCCTCTTCGTGCTGGACCGGGAGTCCCACGCCGAGGCCGTGGACTGCTCGCTCTCGCAGATCCGCAGCTCGGCGGTCTCCGTGAGCGGCGGCGCCACGGTGCGGCTGGACCGCTGCCGCATCCAGGACGCCGGCACCGGCCTCTGGTTCCGCGACCAGGGCAGCGGCGGCACGCTGGACGGGTGCGACATCGCCGACGTCTCCACCGGGGTGATCATCGCGCGGGGTGCCGACCCGCTGCTGCGGTCCTGCACGGTGCGCGGCAGCGCGGACGCGGCGGTCTATGTCTCGGCCGGCGGTGTGGGCGCCTTCGAGGACTGCCGGGTCTCCCACGGCAAGGGCTACGGCTTCCATGTGATCGACGGCTGCCGTACGGTCCTCACCCGCTGCCGGGCCGAGCAGAACGCCCGGGGCGGCTTTGAGTTCTCCGAGCCGGGACCGGTGCTGGAGGCCTGCAGCAGCGACGACCTCAGACCGCTGACCGCCGGCGCCGGGACCGGCGCGGTCCGCCCCTCGGTGATCGAGCACGCGGTGGGCGCGGGCGGCATCCTGGGCGGCGGCGCTCCGCCGGGCGGCGGGGCGCATCCCGGGGGCGGCCTGCCCCGCAGCGCCTCCGCTCCGCTGGTCGACTCCGCCGCGTCCGCGCCGGCGTTCTCCGCCGCGGCGCCGGGCGGCGGCCACCGGGACGCCGACGAGGCGCTGGCCGACCTGGACGCGCTGATCGGTCTGGACACGGTGAAGCAGGAGGTCCGCACCCTGATCGACCTGATCTCGGTGGGCCGCCGGCGGCAGCAGGCGGGGCTCAAGGCCCCCTCGCTCCGCCGCCATCTGGTCTTCACCGGCTCCCCCGGCACGGGCAAGACCACCGTCGCCCGCCTCTACGGGGAGATCCTGGCCGCCCTCGGGGTGCTGCAGCGCGGCCATCTGGTGGAGGTCGCCCGGGTCGACCTGGTGGGCGAGCACATCGGCTCCACCGCGCTGCGCACCTCGGAGGCCTTCGACCGGGCCCGCGGCGGTGTGCTCTTCATCGACGAGGCCTATGCGCTGGCCCCGGCCGACGGTGCCCGGGACTTCGGGCGGGAGGCCATCGACACCCTGGTGAAGCTGATGGAGGACCACCGCGACGAGGTGGTGGTGATCGTGGCCGGGTACACCGCCGAGATGGAGCGCTTCCTGGACTCCAACCCCGGTGTGGCGTCACGTTTCTCACGTACCGTCACCTTCCCCGACTACTCCGCGGAGGAGCTGCTGCAGATCACCCGCACCCAGTGCGCGGAGCACGAGTACCGGCTCGCCGAGGAGACCGCCGAGGCGCTGCTGCTCCACTTCGCGGCGCTGGACCGCGGGCCCTCGTTCGGCAACGGCCGGACCGCCCGCCAGGTCTTCGAGACCATGGTCGAGCGGCACGCCGTCCGGGTGGCCCAGCTGGCGGACCCCTCCACGGAGGAGCTGCAGCTGCTGCTGCCCACCGACCTGCCGGGCTGACCCGTGACGGGCGGCCCGCCCGGCGCGGGTCAGCCCAGGCGCGCGAGCAGGGCGGCCCGTTCCGCGGCGAAGGCCGGGTTGGACTGGTAGCGCAGATGGCCGTCGATCTGGGTGGGCAGCGGGTCGGCGGGGGTGCGGCCGTAGGAGAGCGGATCGGTGAACGGGGGCGCGTCGACCGGCTCCCCGCTCCCGGCCACGGGCACCTGCACCGGGCCGCCGATGGGGTCGGTGCAGCGGTAGAGATTGCGCCAGGCCGGGACGTGGCTGCGCAGCCTGACCAGGTCCTCGGTGGCCATGTAGGCGGGGAAGAACCTGCCGTACAGCCGCCGCAGCGGCGACCCGTAGGTCAGCAGGCTCACCTGGTGCCGTACCGCCTCGGGGAGCTGCCACAGCGCGGCGGCGGCGATCACCGTGCCCTGGGAGTGCGCGGAGACCACCACCCGGGAGCCGCGCCCGCGGCCGCACCAGGCGCCGACGCAGGCCACCAGGTCGGGCACGGTCCGCTCCGCGTAGCAGGGGGGTGCGAAGGGGTGCGCGGCGCGGGGCCAGAAGGTGCCGATGTCCCACAGGATGCCGACCGTACGGCGGGCGGCCGCCCCCTTGTAGGCGCGCCGCCCGAGGGTCACCAGGGTCACCACGGAGGTGCCGATCAGCCAGGAGCCCAGGGCCTGGGCGGTGTCGGTGGCGTAGGAGACCACCGTGGGGGTGCCGTCGGCCGCGTCGGCCGGCGGGAGGTGGGTGACCAGCGCTCCGGCCAGCGAACCGGCGCAGGCCAGCAGGGCGAGCAGCGCCAGTGCGCCGATCAGCGGCGGGCCGGAGTCGGTGAGCCGGGCCCTGGCCAGTGCTCCGGCGATGGCGGCGGACCGCTCCGGGCTGGCCTCCTGCGCATCGACGCCGTACTCGGCGGCCACCCGGGGGGTGAGGCGGCGCTGCTGGAGCAGCATCCGGCCGCCGGCGGCCAGCAGCAGCACGGCGATCAGCAGCAGCACCACCGGGAAACAGACGGCGTGCCAGGTGAGCAGCAGGGGTGCCAGCGGAGGAGTGCCGTGGTGCTGGCCGGGCCCGGCGCCCCGGTTGAGCCAGTCGGCGGTCCAGACCACGGCGCCGGAGGTGAAGAGCACGCCGACCCCGCAGGCCAGCATGGCGGTGGCCGGTCCGGCGAAGCCCCGCAGCGCGGGGCCGCCGGGGCCGCCGAAGCCGGGGGCGTGCAGCGCGCCCGGCTTCTCCCCGGTGGGCACCGGGACCGGCGCCGGACGGTCCACGGCCGGGGCGGCGGACCGCCCCTGCTCCGGCACGGTCGCCGTACGGGGCCCGGGCGCGGACGGCCCGTCCGGCGCCGCGGGCGGAGCAGCCGCGGAGCGGCGGTGGCGCCCGACGAGGACGGCGGTGACCGCCGCCAGCCCTGCGACCAGGGCCAGTTGACCGGCGGCCAGCACGGTGAACAGGACGGCGGCGCCCGGCAGCAGACCTGCCGAGGTCCAGCCTGCGCGGCTCCACCCCGCGTACACCGCCGCGGCGACGCAGAGGCCGAGGGCGACCCGGTGCAGATTGCGGACCCCGGCCCCGTTGCGCTGGTCGTCCAGGATGTCCTCCCGCCGCACGCTGCCCACCAGGACGACCAGCACCCCCGCCACGGTCGCGGTCAGCAGCGCGGCCAGCAGCGCACCCAC
>NZ_LIQR01000677.1 GCF_001418575.1 Peterkaempfera griseoplana | reverse complement strand
CTGATGGGTCGGGCGGGTCCGGGTCGGGCGGCGCGGCCGGGGCGGGCGCGTAGGGCGGTGCGGCCGGGTCAGGCACGTCCGGGTCCAGGCGTCTGACGGATTGGGTGGCGCTGACGGGTCGGGCACGGCCGGCGCGGGCGACGCTGACGGGCCGGGTGGACAGGGCGGCGCGTCCGGGTCTCGCGGATCGGGTGGTGAGCGGCCCTGCGACGGGAGCGACGTGCCCCCCCGGGGGATCGGGGTGGCCGAGGCGGGTCCGGACGGCCTGGCGGGGGGGTGGAGGCTACGCGGCCGGCCGCCGAGGAGTCCCGGGACTGCGGTGGCCCCTCGGCGGCCGGACGGCTCCGGAACGGGGCTCTCGGAGGTCCCGGCGCCCCGGCCCCGTACCTCAGGAGTTGGGACGCAGCGTCCAGACGATGGTCATCTCTCCGGTGACGGCGCCGTCCTCACGGGTGATCTGCACCGTGACCCTGAACTCGGGCCGCTCGCCCCGGTCCAGCTCGGCGACCACCTCCGCCGCCGGGCGGTCCAGTACCGCCGTGGCGGTGACCGGGCCCATGGCGAGCTTCCGGTAGGCGATCTCGGCGCTCACGGCGAGCGGCACGGCCCGCGACAGCTGGTCGCTGAAGGCGGCGAGGACGATACAGCCGCTGGCCGACTCGGCGAGCGTGAACATGGCTCCGGCGTGCGGGCCGCCGACGTGGTTGTGGAAGTCGGGCTGGTCCGGCAGCCGGAGCACCGCCCGCTCGGGGGAGGTCTCCAGGTACTCCAGCTTCAGGGTGCGGGCCATGGGCACGGTGGCCGCCAGCAGCTCGCCGATCGAAGGCGTCGGTCCGGTCATGCGCGGGATGTTACCAGCGGGTAGGTCTGCCGGGACAGGGGCATTGGACCGCACCTGAGATGACGGGCCTTCACCACGGGGCGACGCACGCCCGATTCCGCCGGCTGGGGCGCCGCAGCCCGCGCGGAGATGCCCGACATGCCGGTCGGCAGGGCCGGAGGGGGCGGGTACGCAGAAAGAAGGCCGCCAGCCTGCTCTCGCAGACCGGCGGCCTTCTTGGTGGGGTGAGCGACGGGGCTCGAACCCGCGACCTCCGGGACCACAACCCGGCGCTCTACCAGCTGAGCTACGCCCACCATCTGTTCGGTGCGCCTCGCGCTCCGACGCGGATAACTCTACAGGATCCAAAGGGGTGCTCGCGCCAGGGTTTCCGCACGCCCACCCGGTGTCGCGGAGAACCGCGTCACGGCGAGGGTGCCAGGTCAGGACGGCAGCGCCGCATTCCGGGCGGCTATGGCCCGGGCCGTGTCGCTGTCGGGACCGGGCTGCGGCACGAACACGGCCTCGCGGTAGTAGCGGAGCTCGATGATGGAGTCCCGGATGTCGGCCAGCGCCCGGTGGTTGCCGTTCTTCTCCGGGCTGTTGTAGTAGGCGCGCGGATACCAGCGGCGGGCCAGCTCCTTGATGGAGGAGACATCCACGATGCGGTAGTGGAGGTGCGCCTCCAGCGCCGGCATGTCGCGGGAGAGGAAACCGCGGTCGGTGGCCACCGAGTTGCCGCAGAGCGGCGCCTTCCCGGCGTCCGGGACGTGCTCGCGCACATAGGCGAGCACCATCGCCTCGGCCTCGGCCAGCGTCACCCCGGAGTCCAGCTCCTCGAGCAGGCCCGAGGAGGTGTGCATCTGACGCACCACCTCGGGCATGTTCGCCAGGGCCTCCGCAGGCGGCCGGATCACGATGTCCACACCCTCGCCGAGGATGTTGAGCTCGGAATCCGTGACCAGCGCAGCCACCTCGACCAGGGCGTCCCGGTCGAGGTCGAGGCCTGTCATCTCACAGTCGATCCATACCATCCGGTCGTTCACATGTCTCACCCTACGGCGCGACCGCGCGGACCGGGCACAGTGCGCCCCCGGCGGGCTTCCGCCGCCTGCCCGTCGCCCCCGGGCTGAGGACCCTGGCCGTCGGGCGCCTCGGCACGCTCCACCCGGTGACCCCGACCCCGGGCGCCCGGCTGCGGGCGGCCGTCGTCGATGGCCGAGTGGTCCGGCAGCGCGGACGGAGGTACGGCCCTGCCGCCCCGCTCCGCGGGGAACCCCTGCTGGAGCGGAGTGCCGCCGGGACCGCCGCCCGGGTGGTGGCCGGAGCCGCCCGGTGGACGCTCCGCCGGCTGCGCCTGCGCCTGCGAGGGCACGACGGCGGGCGACTGCGGCCGCCGGGACCGGAAGTTGGTCCGGTACACGGCGGGGGAGACACCCAGCTGCCTGCGGAAGTGCCCGCGCAGCGCCACCGGCGAGCGGAAGCCGCAACGGCGGGCCACCTCGTCCACCGACAGGTCGGAGGTCTCCAGCAGCCGCTGCGCCTGGAGCACCCGCTGGGTGATCAGCCACTGCAGCGGGGCACTGCCGGTCAGCGAACGGAAGCGCCGGTCGAAGGTGCGCCGGCTCATATAGGCACGGGCAGCCAGTGCCTCCACGTCGAACTGCTGGTTGAGGTTCTCCAGGGCCCAGGTCACGACCTCGGCGAGCGGGTCGTTGCCGATCTCCTCAGGTAAAGACCTGTCGATGTACTGGGCCTGACCGCCGGGCCTGCGGGCCGGCACCACCAGGCGGCGGGCCAGCGCGTTGGCCGCCTCCGCGCCGTGGTCGGTGCGCACCACATGCAGGCAGAGGTCTATTCCGGCGGCCGTGCCGGCCGAGGTGAGGACGTCGCCGTCGTCGACGAAGAGCTCCCGCGGGTCCACATGCACCCGCGGATAGCGCTTGGCCAGGGTCGGCGCGTACATCCAGTGGGTGGTGGCCGGGCGTCCGTCCAGCAACCCCGCTGCGGCCAGGACGAAGGCCCCGGTGCAGAGGCCGATGATCCGGGCGCCCTCCTGGTGGGCCTTGCGCAGGGCGGCGATCGCCTCCACCGGAGGGGCCTGCGAGATCGAGCGCCAGGCCGGCACGACGATGGTGCCGGCCCTGCCGAGGGCGTCCAGTCCGTACGGTGCGGTGAGGGTCAGGCCGCCGGTGG
>NZ_LIQR01000676.1 GCF_001418575.1 Peterkaempfera griseoplana | reverse complement strand
GCGGGAGGGCGCCGCTGCCGGGTGAGAACTGCTCGTAGTAGGGGAGTTCGCGGTCGGCGGAGAGGGTCATGGTGCTCCTGGGTCGGGTCCCGTGCCGTGCACAGTCCTTTCTGCCCGGCGGCGGGTGCCCCGCACCCGTCCGCGCAGGGCCGGATCCGGACGCAGCGTCCGGGCGGCGGGGGCGCACCAGGGCAGGGGGCAGGCCGCTGGCACCGGGACCGGGCGCAGCGGGAAGGGGCGCGGCGGGGCGTCAGTGCACATGGATGTCGGCGGACCAGTCGTGCGGTCCCGGCGGGGTGCTGCCGGAAATGAACGCCGTACGTCCGCAGTCCCGCACCGCCAGCGCCGCCCGCAGCCGGCGGACCGACCCGGGGGAGAGCAGCCGGTAGGCCTCCTCCGGGGTGCACCAGCGGAAGTCCTCCAACTCGTCCGGCGGCAGCCGTACTTCGGTGCCGTCCGGGACGCTGCCGCAGTCGAAGACGAACTGCAGCCCCGGGTGGCCGCTGGTCGGACGGACACCGGACTCCCGGCCGTCGACATGCGCGGTCCAGTGGACGGCGGCGAGCCGCACCAGGGTCACCGTCAGCCCGGTCTCCTCGGCGACCTCACGGACCACGCACTGCGCCGGGTCCTCCCCCGGGTCCACCGTGCCCCCGGGGAGCGACCAGCGGGTGCGGTAGGTGGGCTTGACGATCAGCAGACGGTCCGAGGCATCGGTGATCAGCGCACCCGAAGCGACATAAGCCCTGGTGAGCCCGGCGAGATACTGGTCGACCGGCAGCAGGCGGGGAGGCTCTGGCGTGTCCACCGCCCCAGTCTGGCACCGGCGGCCCCCACCGGCGGGGAGACCTGCCGGGTCCGGCCACGCCGCAGCAGCGACACTTCAGCGCACCGGAATATCCGCGCAGCCGCCCCGGTTGCGGGAATGTTCCCGACCGCAGGTACAGGAGGCAGGTCCGTCATGCCCGAGGCGCAGCCCAGCGCACCGCACCCGCTGGACAACCCCGTGTGGTGGTCGCTGACCGGGACGCATGCGCATCTGGCCGAGCGCCGGGGCGACGCACTGCGCTACCACCCGCAGGTGTCCCCGTTCGGCGCGGTGCCGGACGAGCCGGACGCCTCGGCCTGGGCGGACTTCGCCGCGCTGGCCGGCGCCGGGGCGGCGGTACCGCTCACCACCGGGGTGGCGGCGCTGCCGCCCGCGGGCTGGGAGACGCTGTTCGCCGTCGACGGGGTGCAGTTGGTGGACGCCGGGGTCGCCGCCGCGCCCGACGAGGAGGCGGTGCCGCTGGGCCCGGCGGACGTACCGGAGATGCTGGAGCTGACCGCGCGGACCAGGCCCGGCCCGTTTCTGCCGCGGACCGTCGAGCTGGGCGGCTATCTCGGCATCCGGCGGGGCGGGGCCCTGGTCGCGATGGCCGGTGAGCGGCTGCGTCCGCCCGGCTGGGCCGAGATCAGCGCGGTCTGCACCGACCCGGCCTTCCGCGGCCAGGGGCTGGGGACCCGGCTGGTCCTCGCGGTCGCCGCCGGTATCCGCGCCCGCGGCGAGACGCCCTTTCTGCACGCCGCCGCGGACAACACCGGCGCGATCCGCCTCTACGAGGCGCTGGGGTTCCGGCTGCGCCGCACCACGGCCTTCGTCGGCGCCCGCCCGCTCGACGGCGTGCCCGCCGTCTGAGCGGGATGCCCCCCGCTGCGGAGCGGCCGGGCATAGCCTGACCGCATGACGACCGACGGCGGCACCCTGCAGCGGCTGGGCGCGGGCAAGTACCTGCTCCTCACCACCTACAAACGGGACGGCTCCACCGTGCCCACCCCGGTGTGGGTGGTGCCGGACGGGAACGCCCTCGGGGTGTGGACCACCGCCGACTCCTGGAAGGTCAAGCGGATCCGCAACCGGGCCGACGTCCTGGTCGCGCCCTGCGATGTGCGGGGCAACCGCAGGGGCGACGACGTCCCCGGCAGCGCCGAGGTCCTCGGCGCCGAGGCCACCGGGCACTACCGCACGCTGCTGGCCCGCAAGTACGGGCTGCTGGGCCGGCTGACCCTGCTCGGCAGCCGGCTGCGGCGCGGCCGTGAGGGAACGGTCGCCATCCGGATCGTGCTGCAGGGCGACGCCGGCTGACGGCCCCCGCCCGGGGGTCAGCCGGCGGGGCGGCCGTCCGGCGGCCCGTCCGCCAGTGCCCCGGCGAGGACCTCGGCCAGATGCAGGGCGCGGCGGCCCCCGGCGAGTTGGGCGATCTGGGTGCGGCAGCTGAAGCCGTCGGCGAGGACCAGGGTCTCCGGGCCGGCGGCGCGCACCTCGGGCAGCAGCACCCGTTCGGCGGCGGCCCGCGAGACCTCGTAGTGGCCGCGCTCGTAGCCGAAGTTGCCGGCCAGTCCGCAGCAGCCGGAGTCCAGCTGGCGGTTGTCCAGCCCGATCCTGGCGGTGACCCGGCGGTCGGCCTCGGTGCCCAGGGCGGCGTGCTGGTGGCAGTGCACCTGGGTGAGGGCGCTGCCGGGCCGGACCGGGAGGGGGCCGGGGTGCCGGTCCACCGTCTCGGCGAAGGTGGCGACCCGGCCGGCCAGGGCGCGGGCGGCGTCGCCGCCGACCAGGGCGGGGAGTTCGTCGCGCAGCGCGGTGGTGCAGCTGGGTTCGAGGCCGACCACGGGGATGTCCGGCGGCAGGATTTCCAGCGTGCGGCGCAGCACCCGGCGGGCGGTGGTGAGCTGCCCGGTGGAGATCCAGGTGAGGCCGCAGCAGACGGGCCGGTCGGGGATCTCCACGGCGTAGCCGAGATGTTCCAGCACGGTGACGGCGGCCCGGGGGATGTGGGGTTCCAGGTGGTCGGAGAAGGTGTCGGGCCAGAGCAGCAGCCGGGGTGCGCCCGGGTCGGCGGGATGCCGGGCGCGGTGGCGGCGGAACCAGCGGGTGAAGGTCTCGGGG
>NZ_LIQR01000675.1 GCF_001418575.1 Peterkaempfera griseoplana | reverse complement strand
TCCTCGCCGCCCTCGCCGCCGGGGAGTCCCCCCGCGCGGTGTGGACGGCGCTGCCCGGCCCCGGCTGGCCCGAGGAGATCGCCCGGGCCGTCGCCGCCACCCTCGCCTCCGGCCGGGGCGCGCTGGTGGTGCTCCCTGACGGGCGCACCACCGCCCGGGTGGACGCCGCGCTCACCGCCCTCCTGGGCCCCGGCCGCCACACCGCGCTCACCGCGGAACTCGGCCAGGAGGAGCGCTATCGCCGCTGGCTCGCCGTCAGCCGGGGCTCGGTGCGCGCCGTCGCCGGCACCCGGGCCGCCATGTTCGCCCCGGTACGCGACCTCGGGCTGCTGGTCGTCTGGGACGACGGCGACGGCAGCCACAGCGATCTGCACGCCCCCCACCCCCATGCGCGGGACGTCGCCCTGCTGCGCGCCGCCGAGGACGGCGCCGGGGTGCTCATCGGCGGTTTCGCCGTCACCGTCGAGGCCGCCCGGCTGGTCGCCACCGGCTGGGCCCGCCCTCTCGTCCCGGACCGTGACGGCCTGCGCCGCACCGCGCCCCTGGTCCGCACCGTCGGCGACCGCGACCTGGCCAGGGACGAGGCGGCCCGCGCCGCGCGTCTGCCCACCCTCGCCTGGCAGACCGCCCGGGACGCGCTCACCCGCGGGCCGGTCCTGGTCCAGGTGCCGCGCCGCGGCTACGTCCCCCGACTGGCCTGCGCCCGCTGCCGTGAGCAGGCCCGCTGTGCGCACTGCGCGGGTCCGCTGGAGGCCCGCGGCAGCGACACCCTGCTGCACTGCGTCTGGTGCGGCCGTCCGGAGGCCGACTGGCACTGCCCCGAGTGCGGTTCGTTCCGGCTGCGGGCCCAGGTGGTCGGCGCCCGGCGGACCGCCGACGAGCTGGGCCGCGCCTTCCCCAGGGTCCCGGTGCGGACCTCCGGCCGGGACGCGGTCCTCGCCACCGTTCCGGCCGACCCCGCCCTGGTCGTCGCCACCCCGGGGGCCGAACCCGTCGCCGAGGGCGGCTACGCGGCCGCGTTGCTGCTGGACGGCTGGGCGCTGCTCACCCGGCCCGACCTGCGAGCGGGGGAGGAGGCGCTGCGCCGCTGGCTCGCCGCCGCCGCGCTGGTCCGGCCGCACACCGAGGGCGGCGCCGTGGTGGTGGTCGCCGAGCCGACCCTGCGGCCCGTCCAGGCCCTGGTGCGGTGGGACCCGGCTGGGCACGCCGCCACCGAACTCCAGGAGCGTGCCCAGCTCGGCCTGCCGCCGGTCTCCCGGATGGCGGCGCTGACCGGTTCACCGGCCGCCGTCGCCGACCTGCTGGCGCTCACCCGGCTGCCGGAGGGCGCCGATGTGCTGGGGCCGGTCCCGGTGCCGGGGCCGGGGCCGGGCGAGCCCCAGCAGCGGGCGCTGGTCCGCGTCCCGCCGGGGCAGGGGGCCGCCCTGGCCACCGCGCTCAAGGCGGCCCAGGCGGCCCGGCTCGCCCGCAAGCAGTCCGATCCCGTGCGGGTCCGCATCGACCCCCCGGACATCGGCTGAGCCGGGTCTCCACCGACTGCCGCCGCCGGACTCCGCCGGGGGGCGGCGCCGCGCCGCCGGGGCGCGGGCGGCCCGCCCGTCCCCGCAGCGGGCAGGACACGCGGTACCGCCGCCGGTCGCGCTGTCCGCCCCGGGGGCGCGCGGCACGCCGTGGGCGCCCGCACCCCGCCCCCTACGAGGACGGCCCGTCCCCGCAGGGGGCGGACGTACGGCGGCACACCGCCGCGGCCGGGAGGGGGTCAGCCCACCGGGCGCTGCAGGGGCCGCGCAGCGCCCCCCTGCCGGGCGACCGGGATGGCCGGCGCCTGGCCCGGCTGCGGGGCGGACGGGGCGACCGTCGTCCGGTCCGGCTGCTCGTCCGCGGGCTGCGTCGGCGAGGGCAGCGCCCCGGCTGCGGCACCCGTGCCGACGGCCGGACGCCGCATCCCGTAGCGGCGGTGCACCGCCTGCTTGGTGACCCCCAGCGCGGATCCCACCGAATCCCAGGAGAACCCCAGCGAGCGGTCGAACTCCACCGCCGCCGCCACCAGCGACTCCACGCTGTCGCGCAGCTCCTGGGCCAGCCGCACCGTCGGCGCCGGCGCCCTGCCGTACACCACGAACCCGGCCGAGGTGCTGGGCCTGCGGGGCCGGTAGACGTTGCCCAGCTGGGCGGTGAGCGTGCGCAGTGCGTCCGCCTGCCGCCGTACTCTCTCGATGTCGCGGACGAGGAGGTGCAGGCTGGCCCGTGCCCGGGCGTCGTGAGTCGTGTGGTCGGCCATGGAACCGGAGCCTCTCCGAGACGGCAGGGGGAGCGGGGCACCGCGGGCCCCGACGGTCTCGGGGTGCGCGGTCAATCTCACCTTGACCAACGTCCGACGGGTACCGCGGGTCACGCTTGTGGAGCAACCCGGGTCGGCGGGCCGTGCGGCGGGGCGGCCCTCCCAGGGCCCGTAGACTGGGACGTCGTACCGCGGGACGCCGGTCCCCGGACCGGACCCGACGGGAGCGCAGCCAGGTGGCGATACAGCCGATCCGCATCTTCGGCGACCCGGTGCTGCGCACCCAGGCCCGGCCGGTGACCACCTTCGACAAGGAACTGCGGGTCCTGGTCAAGGACCTGACCGACACCATGCTGGACGCCCCCGGCGCCGGCCTGGCGGCCCCTCAGCTCGGCGTCTCCCTGCGTGTGTTCACCTACTGCGTCGACGGCGAGGTCGGGCATCTGGTCAACCCCGACCTCTCGCTCAGCGAGGAGGAGCAGGACGGCCCCGAGGGCTGCCTCTCGCTGCCCGGCCTGAGGTTCGACACCCGCCGCGCCCACGGCGTGGTCGCCCGGGGCTTCAACATGCACGGCGACCCGGTGACCATCGAGGGGACGCAGCTGCTCGCCCGCTGCATCCAGCACGAGACCGACCACCTCGACGGCATCATCTTCATCGACCGCCTGGACCGCGAGCAGCGCAAGGCCGCGCTCCGCGCCATCCGCGAGGCCGAGTGGTCGGGGGCGGCCGCCCCCCAGGTGAAGGTCTCCCCCCACAGCACCTTCGGCAGCGCCCGCTGACCGCGGCCGCAGCCCCCTCCGTCCCTCAGGAAGGCACTTCCCCCGTATGAGGCTCGTCTTCGCCGGCACCCCCGAGGTCGCCGTCCCCGCGCTGGAGGCGCTGCTCGCCTCCGACCGGCACCAGGTGGCCGCCGTGGTCACCCGCCCCGACGCACCCGCCGGACGCGGGCGTCGCCTGGTGGCGAGCCCGGTGGCGCAGCGCGCCGAGGAGGCGGGCATCGAGGTGCTGAAGCCGGCCCGGCCGCGCGACCCGGACTTCCTGGAGCGGCTGGCCGCCATCGCCCCGGACTGCTGCCCGGTGGTCGCCTACGGGGCGCTGCTGCCCAGGGCGGCCCTGGGCGTCCCCCGGCTGGGCTGGGTCAATCTGCACTTCTCGCTGCTGCCGGCGTGGCGCGGCGCCGCCCCGGTGCAGCACGCCGTCATGGCGGGCGACGAGGTCACCGGAGCCTCCACCTTCCTCATCGAGGAGGGGCTGGACTCGGGTCCGGTGTTCGGGGTGACCACTGAGGAGATCCGCCCCGGCGACACCAGCGGTGAGCTGCTGACCAGGCTCTCCCACTCCGGCGCCCGGCTGCTGGCCGCCACCATGGACGGCATCGAGGACGGCACCCTGCAGGCCGTTCCGCAGCCCCCGGACGGCATCACCCTCGCCCCCAAGATCACCGTGGAGGACGCCCGGATCGACTGGGCCGCCCCCGCCCTGCGCGTCGACCGCGTGGTCCGCGGCTGCGCCCCCGCTCCCGGCGCCTGGACCCTCTTCCGGGACGAGCGGCTGAAGCTCGCCGGTCCGGTCCGGCTGCTCACCGACCGCTCCGAGCTGGCCCCCGGTGAGCTGGCCGTCGCCAAGAACAGCGTCCGGGTCGGCACTGGCAGCCACGAGGTCGAGCTGGGCGACGTCCAGCCGCAGGGCAAGAAGCGGATGACCGCGGGAGACTGGGCCCGGGGTGCGCGCATCGAGTCCGGTGAGACCCTCGGCGCCTGACTGACCCCCCGACTGCCCACCCCCCGAC
>NZ_LIQR01000674.1 GCF_001418575.1 Peterkaempfera griseoplana | reverse complement strand
CGGCGCCCGGGTGGCGGCCAGCGCGGCCAGCAGTGCGGGTACGCTCCGCCAAGCCGCCGCCGTGGCGGCGGCCGACCGCAGCACGCGGAACGCACCGGCCTCGCCGGCCCGCAGCCACCAGGCCGCGGCCAGGCCCACCAGCAGATGGGCGGCCAGGACCAGCCAGGGGGCCGCGGCGCCTGCCGAGGGGACGGCGGCGGCTCCGGAGGCCGGATCGCCGCCGCAGACCAGCAGGGTGCTGACGGAGTGCCAGGGGCCGGTGAGCGGTCCGCCGCCGGTGGCGGAGTAGCAGCTGGACTGGCCGGTGGTGAACAGGGTGTCCAGTACCAGCTCCAGCGGAACCAGCAGTGCGGCGATCTGCCCGTACGACCGCTCGCGGCGCCCCAGCAGCAGGGCCGCCGCAAAGGCCCCCGCCCCGGCCGCGGCCATGGTGGGGGCGGGCAGCGGCGCGTGGGACAGCAGCACATGGGAGCCGGCCGAGAGCACCAGCAGCAGCCCGGTGAACAGCGCTGCCCGGGCGGCGCGGAGCAGCACACCGGGGACGGGGGAGAGGCCCGGTCGCCTCAGCCGTCCGCCGTCCGCCGCCCGACGCGCCGCCATGGCGGGATCAGAGCCCCGGGATCCGGCCGTTGCGGAACAGGTCCACGAAGATCTGGTGGTCGGTGCGGGCCCGGGCGCCGTAGGCGTGGGCGAAGTCCACCAGGCCCTGGACGAAGCCCTCCTCGTCACGGGCGATCGCGGTGTCGATGGCGTGCTCGGTGGAGAACGGCACCAGGGTGTGGCCGCTGGACTCGTCGGCGGCCGCGTGCATGATGGCGGTGGCCCGGCCCAGGTACTCCACCACGGAGCGGATCTCCTCGGGCTCGGCGAGGCCGCTCCAGTCCAGATCGGTGGCGTACGGCGAGATCTCGGCCACCAGCTGCCCCAGCCCGTCGATCTCGGCGTGGCCCAGCCAGGGGTCGGCGTGGGCCTGCAGGGCCCGCTGGGAGATCACCGTGCGATGCCCCTCGTGCCGGAAGTAGCCGCCGATCGAGGGGTGGGTGACATGGCGGGAGACCGCCGGGGTCTGCCCCTGCTTCATGTAGATGACGACGTCGTTCTCCAGGGCGTCGGTGTGCCCCTCCAGCAGCAGGTTGAAGGAGGGCAGCCCGGCGCTGCCGATGCCGATCCCGCGCCGGCCCACCACGTCCTTGACCCGCAGGGAGTCGGGCCGGGCGCGGGAGGCCGGGGGCAGGGTGGTCAGGTACTCCTCGAAGGCGGCCAGCACCCGGGCGCGGGTGGCGTCGTCCAGCGCTATGGAGCCGCCGCCCGAGCGGAAGCGGCGGTCGTAGCCGTCGATCACGGTGAGCTCGTCCAGCAGCGCCACCCGGGTCTGCAGCCGGGCCTCCCGGAGCACCGCCAGGATCGGGCCCTCGGCCGTGTCCAGGGTGAAGGCGGTGTCCTCGGGCTTGTGGCCGCCGTCCGTCAGCAGGGCGATCTGCCGGCGGTAGGCGTGGGCGTAGGACCGCACCAGGTCGCTGATGGTGCCGTCGGCCAGCGCCT
>NZ_LIQR01000673.1 GCF_001418575.1 Peterkaempfera griseoplana | reverse complement strand
GAGAGGGAGGGCTCTCCACCCGGAGCAGGAGGTGACGGGGGTGCGGTATGGGGGAGTATGGAGGGGCCAGAGCGGGGGTCGTCTAATCCAACTTGCCGGTCGGCAAGCAAGCTTCCTAGACTGCCTCTGCATACTTACCTGCCGACCGGCTGAGAAGCCGGTCCTCAGCCGTGAGCCCTCCCCCGTCCCGGGCCTGCGGTGCCATGCCCAGGAGGCACTTCGAGCATGTTCCATCGCATAGGACGCTTTGTGGTCCGGCACCGGTGGTGGACGATCGTCGCGTGGATCGTGGCCGCGGTCGCGATCGTCGCCACGGCCCCCAAGCTGACCACCAACACCGACGAGAGCAGCTTCCTGCCGCGTCACTACGAGTCGATCCAGGCCGCGGACGTGCAGTCCAAGGCCTTCCCGCAGGCGTTCACCCCGTCTGCCATCTACCTCTTCGAGCGTACCGACGGCGGGGCGCTGGACGCGGCCGACAAGCAGGCCGTGCAGAAGGTGGTCGCCGGGGTCGGCGCGGCGAAGATCGACACCGTCGAGGCGGTCATCCCCTCGCCGCAGGGCTCCAAGGACGGCAAGTACGACCTGGCCTTCGTCAAGATGAAGCAGGCCGGCGGCGACCCGAGCAAGATGGCCGACGCCGCCCAGGAGCTGCGCGACAAGGGCAAGCAGCTGGCCAAGGGCACCCACCTGGAGGTCAAGCTCGGCGGCTCCGCGGCCCAGCAGCTGGACCAGCAGGACGCCAGCAAGAAGGGCGACGCCCTGATCGCCTACGGCACCTTCGGCGTGATTCTCATCACCCTGCTGATCATCTTCCGGGCGCCGATCATCGCGGTGCTGCCGCTGCTGCTCATCGGCGTGGTGGCGATGGCCGCCAACGGTCTGATCGCGGACGCCAACAAGCTCTTCGACCTGAAGGCCGACAGCTCGGTCACCGCCATCCTGGTGGTGGTGCTCTTCGGCGTGGGCACGGACTACTTCCTCTTCCTGATGTTCCGCTACCGGGAGCGTCTGCGGGCCGGTGACGAGCGCCACGAGGCCATCGTCAACGCCGTCGGCCGGGTCGGCGAGGCCATCGCCTCCGCCGCCGGAGCCGTGATCATCGCCTTCATGGCGCTGGTGCTCTCCTCGCTGGGCATGTTCCGCTCGCTGGGCCCGTCGCTGGCCATCGCGGTCGCGGTGACCCTGCTGGCCGCGCTCACCCTCTTCCCGGCCGTGCTCTCGGTGTTCAGCCCGCGGGTGCTGTTCTGGCCGTCCAAGAACTGGCAGCGCGAGCCCAGCAGCGCCCGCTTCGCCTCGTTCGGCCGCCTCACCGGCCGCCGCCCCGCCGCGGTGGCGGGTGTCTCCGGCATCGTGATGGCCGCTCTCGCGGTGGCCGCCTTCAACTTCCACGGCACCTTCGACCTGGCCTCCGGCTCCATGCCGAAGGACAAGGAGTCGATGGTCGTCCAGGACACCATGATGAAGGCCTTCTCGGCGGGTGCCGCGGAGCCCACCCACGTCTACCTGGTGAAGTCCGGCGGCCAGCTGGACCGGGCGGCGCTGCCGGCCTTCGCGGAGAAGCTGCAGGCGGTGCCCGGGGTCGCCTCCGCGACCGTCAACGCGGCCAGTGGTATCAGCAAGGACGGCTCCACCGCCGACTTCACCGTGCTGCTCAAGAACGACCCGGCGTCCAGCGCCGCCATCGACACCGTCGACCGGCTGCGGGACACCGCGCACGCCGACGCACCGAAGGACACCAAGGCCCTGGTGGGCGGCATCACCGCCGTCTACAAGGACATCAACCTCGCGATGAACCACGACTACTCGCTGGTCTTCCCGATCGCGGCGCTGCTGATCATGGTGATCCTGGGGCTGCTGCTGCGCAGCGTGGTCGCCCCCTGGTACCTGATGGCCTCGGTGGGGCTGGGCTTCGGCGCCACCCTGGGCGCCACCACCCTGCTGTTCCAGAACATCAAGGGCAACGGCGGCCTGATGTTCATGCTGCCGATCATCATGTACCTGTTCGTGGTCGCCATCGGTACCGACTACAACATCCTGATGATCGCCCGGCTGCGGGAGGAGGCCCGCGAGGGCCGCAGCCCGCGCGAGGCGGCCAGCGAGGCCATCCGGCACAGCGGCCCGACGGTGGCCGCCGCGGGATCCATCCTCGCCGCCACCTTCGCCACGCTGATGCTGGCGGGCAACTCCTTCATGACGCAGATGGGTTTCGCGGTCGCCTTCGGCATCGTGGTCGCCGCCTTCGTCATGGCGCTGTTCTTCACCCCGGCGCTGACCGCCCTGATCGGCCACCTCGCCTGGTGGCCCGGCCACGGTGACAGCAGCCCCGAGGGCTCCGGCAGCGGCAAGGTGCTGGAGTTCGGCGGCCCGCGCCCGCCGTCCGACGCCGACCGCGACGAGGAGTACGACCCCTCCGGCAGCCTGCGCTGATGTACCGCGGAGGGCGGACCCGACCGGGTCCGCCCTCCCGCCGCATGTTAGGCTTGTGCTGTTGCAGTTTTGGTTCCCATGAACGCTTGTGTGCGCCTGCTGGTCCAACCACCAGGCGCACTTCTGTTTGTCCGGGCTTTCTCCGGATGGGGATCGCGGCGACGCGGGGTCCGCAAAGTGCGGGCCCTGGCACTGCCCCAGAGGGAGACATTATGGCTACCGGTACCGTGAAGTGGTTCAACAGCGAGAAGGGCTTCGGCTTCATCGAGCAGGACGGCGGCGGCGCCGACGTCTTCGCCCACTACTCGAACATTGCGGCTCAGGGCTTCCGTGAGCTGTTCGAGGGCCAGAAGGTGGAGTTCGACGTGACCCAGGGCCAGAAGGGCCCCCAGGCGGAGAACATCCGCCCGATCTGATGTCACGCGGCGGTCCCGCACCGCCGTCCGGCAGGGCCCGCGCCGTCCGGCGCGGGCCCTCGCCGTGTGCCCAGGCCTCCCCGACGACGAGACGGATCCAGATGACCCGCCAGGCCCGGCCGTCCCGCGACGGCTCCCGGACGCACGACGCCCCGCCCACCGGCCGCTCCAGGCCGCCCCGCAACCGGCGCCCCGCCGCCTCCCGCACGGCCGCCGCCCCGGC
>NZ_LIQR01000672.1 GCF_001418575.1 Peterkaempfera griseoplana | reverse complement strand
GCCCGGGCGGGCCGTACCACTCCCGCTCACGGTCCATCAGCAGGAAGTGCACGGGGCCGAGCAGGCAGCCGACGCCCAGCGCGGTCATGCCGACCGCGTCGCCGGCGTTGTACGGCTGGCCGGGCTTGGCGGCCAGCTGTGTGGCGACCATCAGCGCCGCCGAGACGCCGGCGAAGAAGACCACTCCCGCCCAGTCCCGCGCGCGCCTGCGGCGGACGGCCAGATAGACGGCCGGGGCGAAGGCCAGCAGGGAGCAGGAGAGCAGCGGCACCAGGGCCCAGAGCACCTTGGCCACCGGCCGCGAGGGTCCGGGAGCGGCGGGGGACGACGGGGGCTTAGCGGGCTGCCGGCCGTACATGGCTGCTCCTGGGCGGGACGGGCTGGATGGCTGAGCAGGTGCCGCGATCACCGTATCGCCCCGGACCGACGACGACCCCGGCCCCCGGGCAGCCGAAGCCAACCCGAGACCACGTGAACGCGAGAGGCTTCGTGAATCGTGTTGACCTAGTTCACAGCTTCTGCTGTCATTGACTCATCGCCCAAACGGCGCCCGCCACTCACTATCACGGGGGAGACACCCATGTCCCGCAGCATCCGCACCGCCGCCGTCCTGCTGTCCGCCGCGCTGGTCGCCGCCGGAGCCACCGCCTGTTCCAGCACCGGCAGCTCCGTCGCCACCGCTCCCAAGGCCGGCGCCGCCACCGGCGGCGACGCCGCGTCGTCGTCCGGCCAGAAGAGCCGGCAGCCGAAGAAGAAGACCGACGCCAAGGTCGGCGACACCATCTCCCTCAAGGGCATGGACACCAAGGCCGACGTCACCGTGCTGAAGGTGGTCGACCACGCCAAGGGAGCCGACGAGTTCACCACCCCGGAGAGCGGCAAGCGGTTCGTCGCCGTGCAGTTCCGGATCAGGAACACGGGCAGCAAGGCCTACAACGACAGCCCGTCCAACGGTGCCAAGGTCCTCGACACCGAGGGGCAGGGCTTCGACGCCTCGTTCTCCGACACCACCGCCGGCCCCTCGTTCCCCGGCGACGTGACCATCGCCCCCGGCGGCACGGCCAAGGGGTTCATCACCTTCGAGGTACCCAAGGGCGCCAAGCTGGACAAGGTGCAGTTCGGCCTGGACAGCGGCTTCGCCGACCAGACCGGGCAGTGGAACGTCCGCTGACCGCCCGCCTCAGGCCGCCAGGGCGGCGTGCAGCGGCAGCCAGCTCGCCCCGGGACAGCGGCGCCGCACCTCGTCCCGCTCGACCCACGCCGCCTCCACGCACTCCGACTCCGGGTGCGGCCGGGTGGGGGCACCGCGGCCGTCCAGCCGCACCGTGTAGAAGGCCATGAAGGCCAGCCGCGGATAGCCGTAGCCGGCCGGCGGATCGGCGACCAGGGTGATCCGCTGGCCACCGAGCAGCACCAGGCCGGCCGCGGGCACCACCAGGCCGGCCTCCTCGGCGAGTTCCCGGGCCGCCGCAGAGCGGGGCTCCTCACCGGGATCCAGATGCCCGCCCGGGACCTCCCAGCCGCGGCCCGGCCGGTCGACCCGGGTCAGCAGCGTCCGGTCGTCGCGGTCCACCGCCAGGACGAAACCCGTGGTGACCGTGTACCCCTCCGGGATCCCGTCGGAGAGCAGCAGATCCATCCGGTGCGGAGGGAGGATCCACGGGACGGTCACGGTGTCGATCACAGTCGAGGCCATGCCCCGATGCTCCCAGACCAGCCCGGCCCCGACCCGGCGACGCCTCCCCGC
>NZ_LIQR01000671.1 GCF_001418575.1 Peterkaempfera griseoplana | reverse complement strand
GTTGCCGCTGATGCGGCCGGAGTCTTTGGGGACCGGTGCCAGGCCGGCGACGCCGGCGCCGGCCGGGGCTGCCGAAGGCGTCCAGGTCGCCGCCGGTGCAGGCGATGAACTCGGCGCCGAGCAGGGTGCGGATGCCGGGCATGTTGGTGATCGCCTCGGCATGACGGTGTTCGCGGAAGCGGGCCTCGATCGCCGCGTCGGTCCGCTCGATTTCCTCGCACAGGGCCAGCAGCTCTTTGCACGTCGCGGAGCAGTTCCAGCAGCTCGGGTTCACCGTTGGGCACCCGCCGGGACAGCACCTTGGCCCCGTCCGCGTCGATCACCGTGAAGTGGTGCTCGGCCTTGCCTGCGTCTATCCCCGCCCACAGTTCGGGCATCTCGCCTCCCCATGCCGTTCCCGTCTCCGGCCCTGCAGACGACCTCGCCGACGTGTCCTTACGAAGCGATCGAAACTCGCGCCTCCCAATGAGCGGCCGTGTCGTCGCGGGGTGCCGGGCGGCCAATCACTGAAAGCCACACCCTCGGCATGAGCGTTTTGAGCCACACCCAGACCCCTGGGCCTCCCGATCGTACGAAGCACCAGGACGAGCCACCAAGAAGGTAAGGAGCGCTTTCAGCGTGGCCACTGATCGGGTGACGTAGAGGTGCCCGCAACGCACGAGGCTCCCGTGCCGTTGAGGGAGGTGTTCGACGTCTCTACTCACCGGAGCAGGAGCCTCGTTGGTTCCTGTGAGGATGGGCGGTGCCGCTCCGGGGTGCGGCCTGGCCCATATCCTGCCTGGCTCGCTCGATGCCTTGAGTGCGATCTGCCGGCTGCTTCCGGGGCGGTGTATGTCTGCCTCCGGGCAGGGGGGTTCGTGTCTGAATAGGGGCTTTGCTCCGGCATCGTCACAGGTCTGACCGCTCTTCCCGTGTGGTGGCGCTTCGATTCCTACCAGGGCTGGGGGACGCGTTCGTGATCGCTTGTACAGGGGTGACCGAGCAGGCCGAGATCATCATCGGCGTCGACACGCATAGGGATTGCCACGTGGCCGTGGTCATCAGCGTGCTCGGCGTGGTCCTCGAGACCGGGGCGTTTGCAGCGAGCGCCGCCGGCTACCAGGAATTGTTGGACTGGGCTCGCGTCATCGGCCGGGTGGAGCGGGCCGGTGTGGAGGGCACCGGTTCCTACGGGGCTGGCCTGACCCGGGCCCTGCGAGCCGCCGGAGTGGAGGTCGTCGAGGTCAACCGCCCGAACCGGGCAGTACGCCGCAGGCGAGGCAAGAGCGACGCGGTGGACGCCGAGTCCGCTGCCCGGGCCGTGCTCAGCGGTGAGGCAACAGTCGTGCCCAAGAACGGCGACGGTCCCGTCGAGGCGGTGCGGGTTATAAAGATTGCCAAGGACTCCGCGGTCACGGCCCGGGTCCAGGCCGTGAAGCAGCTCAGATCGGTGCTGGTCAACGCCGGTGCTCGGGTGCGGGAACCGCTGGAGGAGCTGCCGCTTCCCCAACTCATCGTTTTGTGCGCCGCAGAGGTGTGGAGCGGGCTGGGGCTGGCCGAGTCGGCTGTCGTCCACACCCTCGGTCGCCTCGCCGGGCGCATCCAGTTCCTTGAGGCAGAGATCAAGGACGCCCTCAAGCAGATGACGTCACTGATCCAGCAGACAGCTCCCGATCTGCTGCAGATGCAGGGCATAGGGCCGGACTCGGCTGCCGCATTGCTCATCGCGACAGGCGACAACCCCGAACGCCTACGTGGCGAGGCGTCCTTCGCCGCCCTGTGCGGCACCAGCCCCGTCGAGGCGTCTTCGGGTAAGACCAGTAGGCGCCGACTCAGCGAACCGTCTACAAGATCCTCAAGAGCAGCCTGCCCCCTGCCAACCACCAGTTGCAATCCATAGGGGCATCGCACTGGACCTGCCACATGCGCTGGCCGAGTGGGCCACCATGCTTATCGTCACCCGAGAGGGTGACCGCCGCTGCAAGCTCCCGCCCCACCAGCGAGCCCTGGTCGGCCTGGTCTACCTGCGCCGGCACGACACCCTCGCGCAGCTCGCCGCCGGCTTCGGCATCGCGGTCGGCACCGCCCACGCCTACGCAAAAGCGGTCGTCGACCTGCTCGCCGACCGCGCACCCGGTCTCCTGCGCACCCTGCGCGAAGCCGATCCCGACTACATCCTGCTGGACGGCACCCTGGCCGAGTGCGACCGCGTCGGCGACAGCCGGGGCGACTACTCCCACAGGCATCGTCGCCACCGGGTGAACGTACAGGTGGTGACCGACCCGGCCGGGCGGCTGCTGTGGATCTCGCCCGCGCTGCCCGGCCGCCCCCACGACCTGACAGGGGCCCGCACCCACCGCATCATCCGCATCTGCGAGCGCAAGGGCGTCCCGGTACTCGCCGTCCGGGCCTACATCGGGGCGGGCCCCTGGGTGACCACGCCAGTCCGACGCCCGCCCGGCCGCGACCTGTCACCGACCCAGCGCACGGTCAACCGCGCGCTCTCCGGCGCGCGGGCACCCGTGGAACGAGGCGTCGCCCGCCTCAAGTCCTGGCGCATTTTACGCAGAGCCCGATGCAGCCCAAATCGAATGTCGTCAATCGCCAAGGCCCTCCTCACCCTGGAGCGGCAACGCTGAAAGAGCTCATTGACTCGCTTGTGCGGATCAGAGCACACATGGGCCGGAAGATCCCATTAGCCTCCGCGTTTCAGTTGCGGTGGTGCCCGGATCTTGATCGGAAACGCGAAAGTGCCTCCTGAGCTGGGATGATGAGGCTTCTCTAGGGTCTCGATCGTTCCAGCCGGAAGGCACTTTCTGCGTGCACACTACCCGGTCACGTCCCAAGCTTGTCGTCAGCGCCGACGGTCGCGGGGTGGTCAGCCACGTCGGCTCGCGCCTACTCGCGGATCTCGCCGACGCCACCACGCT
>NZ_LIQR01000670.1 GCF_001418575.1 Peterkaempfera griseoplana | reverse complement strand
GGCCGGGGACCGGGCGGCGGGGGTGGGGTCGGCGGCTACGGGGAGTCGTACGGCTTGATGCTGACGGCGGGTCCCTCGGAGCAGCGCGCGGCCGCGTCCGCCGCCTTGCCCGTCACCGGCACGGTGGCGGTGCCGTCGGCCGGGATGCGGGTGAGGCCGCCGATCGCGGTCACCGCGACGGCCTGCCGGGGCGCCGGACAGACCCTGTGCGCTCATCCGGTGGTGGAGCCGGCCTTCTGCGTGACGGTGTCGCGCAGGGACCCGGTCCGGGGGTCGCCTCTGCCGGTGCGGGTCGACGCCGACTCGCCGGCGTGGTGCCGGATCCGCGGATGCTCACCCATGCCGACGGCACCGGCTTGCCGCTGTACGTCGAACCCGAGCGCCGGGAGTACTCCCGCAGGTGGNNCGGCCTTGTGGGCGGGCCGGGCCGGTGGTGTCCGCAGTGGGCGCGGAGTGGTCGTGGTGTTACTTCTGCCAGCCGACGGTCTCGGGGAGCGGGGTGCCGAAGATGGTGGCGCCGACGTTGGCCAGGCCGTCCTTGACGCCGTAGATCGAGGGGCCGCTGAAGAGGGGGAGGAAGGCGTACTGGGCCAGTTCCTTGCGCTCGATGGCGTTGGCCTGGGCGATCTGCTGGTCGGGGTCGGCGATCCGGGTGGCCTGGTGGATCTCCTTGTCCAGTTCGGGGGTGCCGGTGCCGGTCAGGTTGGAGTCGCTGTCGATGCAGTAGAACTGGCACAGGTAGCGGGCGCCGAAGGGGTCGGTGGACCGGTTGCCGGAGAGGAAGAGGTCGAAGTCGCGGTCGCTGAGGATCTTGGCGAAGTCGGCCTCGTCGGCCTTCTTGATGTCGACCTTGATGCCGACCGGCTTGAGCATCGCCGCGAACGCGTTGGCCGTGGCCTTCTCCAGCGGGTCGTCGCCGAGCAGGGTGTAGCCGACGGTGAGCTTGGTTCCGTTCTTCTCCCGGATGCCGTCGCTGCCCGCCTTCCAGCCGTCGGCGTCCAGGGTGCTCTTCGCCTCGTCGGGCGCGTACCTGATCACCGCGGAGACGTTGTCCGCGTAGCCCTTCTGGAAGCTGTAGAGCAGGGCCGAGCCGGGCAGCGGTTCGGCGTAGTCCAGGCCCTGGAACTGGATCTTGGCGATCTGGGAGCGGTCGATGCTCTGCAGCAGTGCCTTGCGTACCTGGGTGTCCTTCAGGACGGGGGACTTGGCGTTGAGGTAGAGCGAGTACTCGAAGGGGCTGCCGCCGCGACGGATCCGGGTGCCGTCCACGCCGCTGATCTGCTTGAGGCCTTCGGCGCTGCCGGTGCCGGTGTAGTCGACCTGGCCGTTCTTGAAGGCGTTGACCGCGGCGGAGGAGTCCAGGTTGACGTAGATCCGCTTGTCGAGCTTGCCCTTCCTTCCCCACCACTTCGGGTTGCGGACGAAGGTGAGGTTGCCGCTCTTGGTGTCGAAGGTGGCGATGGTGTACGGGCCGGCGCCCCATTCGGGGTGGGCCTTCTTCACGTAGGCGTTGTTGTAGTTGTCGACGGTGGCGGCCTTGGGGTTGAGGAAGGTGGTGAACAGGCTCGACCACCAGGGGTCGACGCCTTTGAAGGTGATCACGGCCTGCCGGTCGTCGGTGCCCCGGGTGACCGAGGTGATGTTGCTGTAGCCCTCGGTGTTGCTGGCGTTGTAGTCCTTGTTGGTGCCGTTGTTGGCCTGCCAGGTCGCCTTGACGGCGGTCCAGTCGATGGGTGTGCCGTCGTTGTACACGGCCTTCGGGTTGATCGTCAGCGTCACCTTCTGGTTGCCGTCCGCCACGGCGACCTTCACGTCACTGAGGTAGTCCTTGTTGTACTGGACCTCACCGGTCGGCGCGTAGGTGATCACGTCCGGGTTGTACCAGAACCAGACGCGGGTGGCGGTGAGGGTGGCGTTGGCGTTGAACGGGTT
>NZ_LIQR01000067.1:513-11822 GCF_001418575.1 Peterkaempfera griseoplana | reverse complement strand
CCACACCCGCCGCCGCGCCCACCCCGGCGGCGCCGCCGCCCCCCGCGTGGATCACCGACTGCACCTACTACTCCGGCACCGTGCTGACCGAGTACGGAGACACCGGCGCCCCGGTCAAGGAGGTGCAGTGCATCCTCATCAAGCGCGGCTACAGCGTGGGCGCCTCGGGGGTGGACGGCGACTTCGGCAGTGACACCCTCGCCGGGGTCAAGCGCTTCCAGACGGACCGGGGTCTGGAGATCGACGGCCAGGTCGGCCCGCNNCGTGCCGGAGGCGCACTCGCCCGGACGGTGTCAGCGCGTCACCCCGTCACCGGACGGAGCCTTGAGGGCGGTGGTGGGGTTCCGGCGGCTCAGGGCGCGCAGGGCGCCCAGCGCGGTGACGGCTGCGAGCAGCCCGGCCGCGACGCCGAAGGCGGACGGCGGGCCGGACCGGTCGGCCAGGACGCCCCCGCAGGCCGTGCCCAGCGCCGCACCCAGGTTGTAGGCGGTGCTGACCCAGGCGCCGGCCTCGGTGTGCGAACTCTCCGGGACGAGCGCGCCGACCAGCTGGTAGGCCNNGCCCCGGCGAGCAGCAGCGCCGTCCCCGCGGCCGGCGCGGTGTACACCAGCACCGGGAGCGCGTAGCAGAGGGCGGAGGCCGCGGCGAGGGCGAGCGGCCGGTGGGCGAGGGCGGCGCGCCAGCGACGGCGTCCGTACACCAGGCCGCCGAGGACGCCGCCCACCGAGAACAGGGTCGTCAGCACCCCGGCCGTCACCGCTCCCCAGGCCGCGACGACGGCGATCTCGGCGAGGGAGAGCGCGGCCGCGGCACCGAAAACCAGCAGCAGCACCGGCGTGAAACCGGTGGCGCGCAGCGGACTTCGGCGCCCCGCGGCCGGTTCGGCCGTCCCCTTGACATGGGCGGGGGTCCGGCGCAGCGAGTGCGCCAGCAGGCCGAACCCGGTGACGACCAGCACCGCACATCCGGTGAGTGCGGCGGGTGCGGTGGAGACGGCGACCAGCAGCGCACCGAGAACGGGGCCGAGTGCGAAGACGGTGGACTCCGCCGCCGTGTCCAGGCTGAGGGCGCACTGCCGCTGCGCCTCGTCCTCGGCCAGTCTGCCCCACAGGGTCCGCATCAGGGGGCCGACCGGCGGTGGGCAGACCCCGGCCGACACCGCGAGGCAGACGGCGAGCGGGGCGGGCAGGCGGGCGGCGCAGACGGCGGCCAGGGCGGTGAGCAGGAGCGCGTAGCAGAGGGCCAGCCGCATCAGCGCGGTGGGACGGCGCTCCACCAACCGCGCCCTGAGCGGGCCGAGGAGGGCGCCGGCCAGTCCGAACAACCCGGTGGCGGTACCGGCCACCGCGTAGGAGCCGGTGCCCTGGCGCAGCGAGAGCAGCAGGGGCAGGCCCAGCAGTCCGTAGCAGAGCCGGGCGAGCATGGCGGCGGCGAACAGGCCGCGGGCATGGGGGAGTGCGAGGACGGCACGATAGGACGCACCGCCTCCGTGGAGGCGTGACAAGGGGGTCTCCGAGAGGGTGTGCCGGTGAACGGGCCGGTGTCGGGCCCTGGTTCACCCGCGGGCAGGACGGATCCGGGTGCCGGCTGCACCGGTCGCGCTCGTGGGGTGCCACGGGGCGGCGGCGGGTCAGTGGGCGGCGGGATCTGTCAGTGCGGTTCGGAGACGGACATGGGCGGCAGGATAGCCGTCCGGGGGGTCGGGGAGAAGAGGGCACCCCCCGTGCCCGGCTCCGCCGCCGGGCCTGCTCGGCGGCAGCGGGGGTTCAGACGCTGTTGGCGGCTGCTGCGGCCGGTGCGGGCGAGGCCGCCGTCGGGGCGGGGTGCGGGTGCGGCGGCTGCTGCCCGGGCCGCAGTCGCGCGTCGAGCCACGCCAGCTGACGGCGGGTGTGGAGCGCCTCCCCGCCCTCGTGGTGGTTGAACGGGTACACATGCACGGTCCGGTCCGCCGTGGCGGCCGTCCCGGTGGCGGCGCCGTAGTGGTTGTACGCGGCGAACACGGTGCTCGGCGGGCACACGGTGTCGCGCAGACCGACGCCGAGGTGGACCGGGGCCTTCGCGCGCCGTGCGAAGGAGACGCCGTCGACGTAGGAGAGCGTCCGGCGGACCTGTTCCTCCGCCTCCCGGTGCACGGCGAGGAAGCCGGCGATCTCACCGTAGGGTGCGGCGTCGGTGATCTCGATGGCGCGCTGCAGATGGCAGAGGAAGGGCGCCGAGATCATCAGTGCGGCGAGGTCCGGCACCAGGCCCGCGACCGCCAGGGCGAGGCCGCCGCCCTGGCTGTTGCCGAGGGCGGCGACGCGTGCGGGGTCGACGCCGGGGAGGGCGCGGAGCGCGGCGACGGCCCGGACGGAGTCGGTGATGAGCCGTCGGTAGTAGTAGTCCTCGGGCGAGAGGATGCCCCGGGTCACGGCGCCGGGTCCGCCGAGCGGGCCGCTGCGCGGGTCCGGGGTGTCGCCGCCGTTGCCGTACTGGTCGCCCTGGCCCCTGCTGTCCATCAGCAGATGCGCATGGCCGGCCGCGGCCCAGGTGAGGCGCTCGTGCGGCAGGCCCCGGCCGCGGCCGTAGCCCAGGTACTCGACGACCGCGGGGAGGGGAGCGTCCACCTGGGCGGGCCGGGTGTACCAGGCCCGGACGGGGTCGCCTCCGAAGCCCGCGAAGGTCACGTCCCAGGTGTCCACCAGGCGCAGGCCGCTGTCCACCGGCCGGACGTCGATGATCACCGGTGTGGCCTCGTCCTGCTTCAGCGTGGTGCGCCAGAAGGCGTCGAAGTCGGCAGGTTCCGGTACCGCGGGGACATAGCGTTCCAGCTGGTCGAGCGGAAGGTCGAAGAGGGCCATGGTTCCTCCGGGTGCGGCTCGGGCGGCGCCCGGGAAGGCGGGTGGGTCAGACGCCGGGCGGCGGTGCCGTGCTCTCGCGTACGACCAGTTCGGTCCCCAGGTCGATCCGGTTGGTCGTCAGGTCCACCCCGGCGGCCAGGTCCAGCAGCATCCGGGCGGCGGTGCCGGCCATGTCCCGCAGGGGCTGGTGGACCGTGGTGAGCGCGGGCTCCATCCAGGCGGCCACGGGAAGGTTGTCGTACCCGACGACCGAGAGGTCCCCGGGCAGGTGCAGGCCCAGCCGACGGGCGGCGCGCAGCACCCCCATGGCCTGGGTGTCCGACCCGGCGAAGATCGCGGTCGGACGGTCCGGCCGCCGCAGGAGGTCCATGCCGTGCTCGTAGCCGGCGTCGAGGTAGAACGTGCCGTAGCGCACCAGGTCGGGGTCGACCGTCAGGCCCGCCTCGTCGTGGGCGGAGCGGAAGCCGGCGACGCGGGCCCTGCTGCACAGCACGTCCTCCGGGCCGGAGATGACGGCGATGCGGGTGTGGCCAAGCTCCAGCAGGTGGCGGGCGGCGATCAGACCGCCGTTCCAGTTGTTGGAGCCGACGGAGGGCACCGACTCCGTCGGGGCGCTGTCGGTGTCCACCGCGACGAAGGGCACCCGTTGGCGGTGCAGCCGCGCCTGCTGGGCCGGCGTCAGTCCGCAGGAGACGAAGAGCACTCCCATCGGCTGGCGGCCGAGCAGGACGTCCAACCAGGGGTCCGAGGGGCGGTGCCGGCCCCCGAGCTGGGCCAGCACCAGTTCGGCGCCGCCGGCGGAGACGGCGGCCTCGACCCCCTGGATGATCTCCATGGCCCATGCGTGGTCGAACTCGTGGAAGACCAGGTGGATCTTGTTGGTGGTCACGGCCTGCCGCCTGGAGCGGCGGCGGTAGTGGTGCCGCTCCAGACTGGCCTCGACGCGTGCCCGGGTGTCGGGTGCGACGTCGGTGCGTCCGTTGAGCACCTTGGAGACCGTTGCCACGGAGACGCCGACCTCCCGGGCGATGGTCGCGATCGTCGCGGAGCGAGGCTTGACTGCGGACTCGGAAGTGGTCAAGGGAGCCCCATGCTCGTTGTCGAAAGTTTCGATTATCTCTGCCTCGATTTGACGCAGTCTAGGACTGGCCAGAGGTGAATGTACGCGACGAGACCGGGATCGGCCAGGGTGAAATCCGCAGAGTCTGGCCTATTGACACTCCATCGGCCACATCCTTAAGCTGCCCGGCACATTAAGCGAAAGTTGCGAAACTTTCGAGCCGCTGCTCTGTGTCACTTCCTGGAAGGGCTTGGCCGGGCACCAGCGACAGCGACAGTGGCCGCGCGTCGCCTGTCCCGGACGCCCCCACACTCCGCACGGGAGGCCCAAGGATGAGCACCACCACGGCAGTTGGTCTGTCGCCCGATGCGCGAAGCCCCGGCCGGGCGGATGCTGCTCCCGTCCCGGTCCGCCCCGTCCCCGCTCCTGGAGCCCGTCCCTGCGGAACGGCCTCATGATCTCCGGGAAGGCCCACGAGAGCGAGGGCTTCGTCGCCGTGACGCAGGCCGTCGACCGACTGTGGTGCTCCGGCGCCGGCCGGGAGTGCAGCCACCACCTCGCCGAGGACGTCGACCACCTCGGCCTCCACCCGACGGCGGCCGCGAAGCCGACCGTGGTCTCCGGCTTCTCCGCCGGCACCGTTGCCCACGGTGGCGGCACCCCTCTGCCGGAGCCGGCCGCCTCCGCGGAGGAGAAGGCGTTCCGGGAGGTGAGGAACACCCGCAAGGGCCTCCCGGTGCCGCCCCCGGTCCCGCTCCGCGCCGACGAGCGCGAGCGGTCGGCCCCGGGGGACGCGCCGCTGAGGGGCCACGCCCGGGAGCAGGCCTCCGGGTCCGTCCCGGGCACGCGCGACCTCGCCGGGTGCCGGGCCCCTACCTGAGCGACCACGAGGGCAGGAACGCAGACTCCTGCACCGGGCTCGTCCACCGGGCCCGCGACCGCTGGAAGCAGAAGGACGGCTGACAGCGGCCATCCCCTCACGTCCGACCAGCACCAGACTAAGGATCACCACTATGCGGATCGTTGTTCCCGACCACCCCTCAGGACGACTGTCGGATGCGTGGCGCTTCTGCGTCGGGACCGGCCGGTTCGACCTCGCGCTGCGCCGCGACTACCAGGAGTCCCTGGCGCTGGTGCAGCGGGAGATCGGTTTCCGGCACATCCGGGGCCATGGCCTGCTGAGCGACGGGGTGGGCGTCCACCGGCCGTACGAGTACCAGGGTGTGCGGCACGTGCGGCACTCGTTCACCTATGTGGACCAGGTGATCGACGCGTACCTCGAGCTCGGCATCCGGCCTTTCCTGGAGCTCGGCTTCATGCCCTCCCAGCTCGCCTCCGGCGACCAGACGGTGTTCTGGTGGCAGGGCAATGTCACCCCGCCCCGCGACTGGAAGGAGTGGGCGGACCTGGTCCGCGCCACCCTCCGGCACCTGATCGACCGCTATGGGCTCGACCAGGTACGCGGCTGGCCCGTCGAGGTGTGGAACGAGCCGAACCTCACGGCCTTCTGGGCCGGCGCGGACCAGGACGCCTACCACCGGCTGTACGAGGTGACCGCCTCGGCCGTCAAGGATGTGGACGCCTCACTGCAGGTCGGCGGCCCCTCCCTGGCCCCCGGCTACGAGGCGGAGTGGCTGGAGCGCTTCGCCGACTTCGTGGCGGCCGGCTCGGTGCCCATCGACTTCATCAGCCGGCATGCCTACACCAGCGGACCGGCCCAGGAGGTCCCGTTCGGGACCCACCAGACCCTGGAGCCCGCGTCCCTGCTGCTGGAGCAGTTCGCCGCTCCTCGGCGGCAGCTGCACGGCAGCCCCCTTGCCGAACTGCCCGTGCACATCACCGAGTTCAACTCCTCCTACCGGCCGGACAACCCGATCCACGACACGGCCTTCCATGCCGCCTACCTGGCGCCGGTGGTGGCTGCCGGAGGCGACCTGGTCGACTCCTTCTCCTACTGGACCTTCAGCGACATGTTCGAAGAGGTCGGCATCCCGACCTCGATCTTCCACGGCGGCTTCGGCCTGCTGACCCACCGTCAGATCAAGAAGCCCACGTATCACCTCTACGCCTTCATGGCGCGGATGGGCGAACTGGTCCTCTCCCGCGGCCAGGACCACCTGGTGACCCGCGACGCTGACGGCCGCGTCACCGTCCTGGCCTGGGCACCCGTGGACGTCACCGGCAACACCCCGGTCGACGGGCACACCGTACGGCTGTCCGTCCCCGTCGGCACGGCCGGGAACTCCTCGGTCTACGTACAGCGCTCCTCGGTCTCCGAGGAGGCCGGCAACGCCTGGACCGCCTGGTGCGAGATGGGCCGGCCGATGTCGCCCGGCGCGAAGCAGCTGGACGCCCTGCGGGAGGCCGCGGAGCCCGCCAGGTCCCACCGCAGCCTCCCGGTCGTCCAGGGACGCGTCGAGTGCGACATCACCCTCGCCCGCCACGAGGTGACCCTGCTGGAGCTCACCGCGGTCACCGACGAGACGTCCCCGTGGTGGGACGACAGCCGGCTGCTGGGCCTCGACGGCGGCAACGGGCCGGGAACCCGAGCATGAGCGCCACCGCCGAGGGCCGCCGGAGTCCGGCGGAGGACCGCCCGCCCGGGCCGCCGCCCGGGTCCACAGCCTGACGACCCCCGAACCGCTGCCCGCCGCGATCGTGCCCTGTCCGCTGCTGATGCTGCTGGACCGGGACGCCGGCAAGGTGCCCCCGGCCGACGCCTGCGCCCGGCCGGGGGCACCGGCCCGGTCCGCGGCACCGTAGGCACGGCACCACCGCAGCAGCGACATCACCGGGGAGCGGGTCGAACGGGGGCGGCCGGTCGCGCCGGTTCCGTACGGCGTCCCGGTACTGCGCGAGGACGGCTGACGGCCCGCACGGCGACGAGGGCCCGGCGGGGAGACCCGCCGGGCCCTGCTGCGCTACGGGATCCGCCGCCCGTGGGCGTCGGGCACCCCGGACTTGCGGAAGAAGTAGGCGTTGACCTGGTCCTGCCACTCCTCGGCGGACCGCACCTGCTCGTCGAGCCGCTCCGCCACCCGGGCGTGCAGCGCCGGCTCGACCAGTCCGCCCGCCCCCAGCTTCTGCCAGAGCCGCCGTGACTCCGCGGCCTCCTCCGCCCCGGCGAAGTGCGTGTCGTAGATGTGCTGGACGACGGTGGACCCCGACCGCAGCACATGCCCGTACGGCACATGATGGAAGAACAGCAGCAGCTCGTCGGGGCAGCGCTCCGGAGACTCGTACACCTCCGACCACGGCGCCGGGTACTGCCCGGCGAAGCCGGTCCCCGAGGCACGGGTGCGGTCCACGCCCAGACCGTCCCGGTCGGCGAAGTGGTAGGTGCCCCACGGCGTGTACTCGTACCCGTCCACGTCGGGACCGTAGTGGTGCCCCGGGCGGACCATGAACCCGATGCCCAGCGGAGCGGTGCAGCGCTCGTAGCTGCGCCAGGAGCCGTCCATCATCGCGTGCAGGGTGCTGCGCAGCGGCTCGGGGTCGCCGGACACCACCGGGACGAAGGTCAGGTCGATCCACTCGTCCAGCACGGCGACCGGGTCCGCCCGCGGCTCCCAGGCGAGGCGTCCGAAGGCGTAGAGATTGGCCTGGGCGAGGGGGTGCCCGGTCCAGTAGGGGTCGTCGCCCACGTTGGAGACGGCGACCAGTCCGCCGCCCTCCGCACCGCCGCCGTACGCGGCCCCGCCTGCGGCCACCGCCGCCACCGTCGGCGCATCGGCCCCCCACGGACGGAACCCCAGCACCTCGCTCCACATCGGCCCGAGATAGCACACATGCTGCTGCTGGCCGGTGTACTCCTGCGTCACCTGGAACTCCACCGCGAGGCGGGTGGCAGGCATCGCGGCGATCACCGGCGAGACGGGCTCGCGCACCTGGAAGTCCATCGGGCCGTGCTTGACCTGGAGGACCACGTTGGAGTGGAACTCACCGTCGAGCGGGGCGAAGTGGTCGAAGGCGGCACGGGCCCGGTCGGTGGACCGGTCCCGCCAGTCCTGCTGATGGTCGTAGACGAAGGCACGCCAGTGGACCACCCCGCCGAACGGCGCCAGGGCCTCGGCGAGCATGTTGGCGCCGTCGGCGTGGCTGCGCCCGTACGTGAACGGGCCGGGCTGCCCCTCGGAGTCGGCCTTCACCACGAAGCCGCCGAAGTCCGGCACCGCCCGGTACACCCGCCCGGCGGCCTCGGCCCACCACGCCCGCACCTCCCGGTCCAGCGGGTCCGCCGTGGGCAGCCCGTCGAGGACGACCGGCGAGGCGAAGCCGACCGAGAGGTGCACCCGGATCCCGTAGGGGCGGAAGACGTCCGCGAGGGCGGCGACGTCCCCGAGGCGGTCCGTGAGCAGACGGGTCTCCGTGGCGTGCACATTGACGTTGTTCAGCGCGACGGCGTTCACCCCCGACGCGGCCAGCAGTCTGGCGTAGGCCCGTACCCGCGCCAGATCGCCGCGCGGAGCGCCGTCGCGCCAGAAGATCGACCCGCCGGAGTAACCGCGCTCGACCTGCCCCATCACGGGGTGGACGTCGACGTTGTCCCAGTGGTCCAGCATGCGGCTCCGCACCGCAGGCCGGTGCAGCTCCGGCGCACGGTCGCCGCCGAACGCCGACTCGCCCAGCCTGACCACGTGGAACAGCCCGTAGAGCAGGCCGGCCGGGGCGTCCGCGAGCACCACGGTGACCCCGCCCTGCCGGGCCAACGTGTAGCCCTCGTCACCGGTCGGCTGCGCGGGGTGGCGGCCCTCTCCGCGGAGGCACGCCGGCACCTGGGCGGCCCCGGGCAGCGGGGGCTCCGGTGCGGACAGGGCGAGCACCAGGTCGAAGGTGCCGTCGCCGTCGTACGGCTCACCGGCCGTCCGCGGCTCAAGGCGCACGACGGCACCGCCGTACCGGGCGCAGGCCTGCTCGACCTCCTGGTGCACCGTCCCGACGAGGAGACCTGCGCCGTGCACCAGGGTCCGGCGGGAGCCGATCGCCCGGAACGCCTCCGGCGGCAGCCATGCGGCATGGACCCCGGCAGGTCGGTGTGTCGTCATGGAACGTCCTAACGCCATGCGTCCCGAGCGGTCCCCAGGGCCGCCCGGTCGCTGAATCGATGAAGTGCCGGCGCCCCTGGGGACCGCGGACCGGGCGGCCGCCGCCCGGTCCGCGGGCAGGCCGGGGTCACGGCGGCGCGGCCTCCCCCCGTCGACGGTTCCGGGCGCGTCTCAGTCGGGCCGCGCCGCGGGCGGGGCGGTGCTGCTCCGCACCACCAGCCGCGTGGCCAGGTCCACCCGGGGGGTGGCGACCCGCTGGCCGCGCGCCATGTCGAGCACCAGCCGGGCGGCGGCTCCGGCCATCTGGGTCAGCGGCTGGCGGACGGTGGTCAGCGGCGGCCCGACCCAGCGGGCGAGGGGCAGGTCGTCGAAGCCGACCACGCTGAGGTCCTCCGGGATGCGCAGGCCCAGTTCGCGCGCGGCCTCGTACAGGCCGAGCGCCTGCAGGTCGTTGCCGGTGAACACGGCGGTCGGCCGGTCCGGCATGCGCAGCAGCTCCAGGCCCGCGGTGTAACCGGCCTCGTGGTGGAAGTCGCCCTCGCGGGTGAGGGCCGGGTCGAAGGTGATCCCTGCCGTCTCCAGTGCCGCCCGGTAGCCGTCGACCCGCGCGCGGCTGCACATCATCCCGCTGGGGCCGGCGATCAGCCCGATCCTGCGATGGCCCAGCTCCAGCAGGTGCCGGGTGGCGGCCAGGCCGCCCTGCCAGTTCGTCGTACCGACGGCGGGCACGTCCTCGCCCGGGTCACCGGCCGGATCGATCACCACAAAAGGGATGTCGCGGCTGGTCAGCTGCGCCTGCTGCGCACGGTCGAGACCGGAGAGCACCAGGATCACCCCGGCGACCCGGCGGGCCAGGACACCCTCCACCCAGGACTGGCCGAGGCTAAGCCGCCCGGCTGACTCGGTCAGCACCAGGTTGAGCCCCTCCTCCCGGGCGACGATCTCCGCTCCGCGGATGACCTCCAGCGCCCAGGCGCTCTCCAGCTCGTGGAAGACCAGCTCCAGCAGCGGTGCGGCCTGGGCGGTGCTGCGCGGGCGCCGGTAGCCGCGCAGGCGCAGCAGCTCCTCCACCCGCTCCCGGGTGGCCTGGGCCACATCGCCCCGGCCGTTGAGCACCTTCGAAACTGTCGGAGCCGATATGCCCGCTTCGCGTGCGATTTCGGCCAGTGTCGCCGACCCCGTGGCCGACTCCGCCGAGGCCGGCCTCTCCTGTTGACTATGCACTTCAGAAGAGTTCACGGGAGGGATCGTAGCCCCTGGGGGGTGCTCTCCGGCAGGTCGGAACGAGATGTGGTGAGCCCTTGACCGGCTTCGGTCGCGGCCCCGGGTTTTCCGACACCATTCGATAACTCCGCCGCAACAGTCGGTGCCGCCGTGGTCAGGCCGCCGCCCCGGTGGGCGCACCAGCCCGGAGCGGCGACCCGGCGCCACCGCTCACCCCCGCCACTGCGGCCGGGGCCGCCACCCCATGAGGTGGCGGCCCCCGTAGGGGCGGCGCGAGGCCGCCCCCCTCCCGCGGACGAACGGAGGCCGTGGCCGGCTCAGCCCTTCAGCTGGGTGAAGCGGATGTTGTTGCCGAAGGGGTCGCGCAGACCGCAGTCGATCCCGTACGGGCGCTCCGTGGGCTCCTCGGTGAACTCCACCCCCCGGCTCAGCAGCGTCTCGTAGGTCTTGCGGCAGTCGTCCGTGGCGAAGATGAGCGAGCCGCCCGTCGCCCCCTTGGTCACCAGCTGGCGTACCTGCTGCGCTGTCTCCTCGGACATCGCCGGCGGACCCGGCTTCTCCAGCAGGACCTGGCGGTCCGGATGCCCGGGGACGCTGACGGTCAGCCAGCGCATGAAACCCATGTCGACATCGGCGTTGACCTCCAGGCCGAGCTTGCCGACGTAGAAGTCGAGGGCCTCGTCCTGGTCGAGGACGTAGATCTGTGAGTGTGTGATCGCGGTGAACATGCACATCACGCTACCGGCGGGGGCCGCCGGGAACTTATCCGTAACTGCTCATTCCGCGGGTCGTGCCGGGAGCGCCGGCGGTCAGGCGATCGGCCGCGTCCACGCCTTGGTGAAGCAGGTCGGAACACCCGCGGCGGCCACCGCCTCCTTGCGGTACTCCCTCGGCGACCGCCCGACGATGTCGCGGAAGGTGCGGCTGAAGGTCCCCGGGCTCTCGAAACCGACCAGATAGCAGATGTCCGTCACACTGCGGCCGCTCTCCCGCAGCAGGAACATCGCCCGCTCCACCCGGCGGCGCTGCAGATAGCGGTGCGGCGTCTCGCCGAAGGTGGCCCGGAACGTACGGCTGAAGTGCGCCGGCGACACATGGGCGATCCGGGCCAGTGCCGGGACGTCCAGCGGCTGCGCGTAG
>NZ_LIQR01000067.1:0-496 GCF_001418575.1 Peterkaempfera griseoplana | reverse complement strand
CCGGCCGGGTCGAGGAAGTACAGGCCGCGCCCACCGTGGTGGTGGTTGATCTCGCCCGGCTGCTTCAGGTGTGGGTCGGCCCAGTAGCCGATCCCGGCCCGCCTGATCCGGCCGAAGGCGGCGTCGAACTCCTCGTCCGAGACCAGGAACGCATAGTGCTGCATGACGATCGACTCCGCCGGGACGGTGGCGAAGTCCAAGGTGACCCCGTTGCCGGTGGCCACCGGAACGAACGGGCCCCACTCGGCCCCGACCTCAAGACCCAGGATCTCCGCCAGGAACTCGGCGGACTCCCGCTTGTCCCGGGAGTGGACGATGGTGTGGTTCAGCTCGACTGACATGGGTGGAGTGCCTCCGCAAGGCATCTCACGGCACCTCCATGCCTCACCCGGCCGATGACCGGCACGCGATGCCGTCGCCACGATCCTAGGCACCCCCGCGTACGGCGTCGAGACCCTCCGGAGGAGCCCCCCGGCCCGCAGGCGCCACCCCGGCC
>NZ_LIQR01000669.1 GCF_001418575.1 Peterkaempfera griseoplana | reverse complement strand
GGCCTCGGCCAGCACCTCGCCGGCGGCCACCTCCAGCTGCTCGAAGCGTCCCGCCAGCTCCTGGAGGACCCCGTCGTGGGAGAAGCCGCGCAGCACCGGGAGCTCGCCCAGCTCGGCGGGCACCACCGCCACCTGGGCGCCGGTCTGCACAAAGGTGACCCGTCCGTCGCCCACGGTGTAGCTGAGCCGCCGGTTCACCCGGTAGGTGCCGCCGGACACCTGCGTCCAGGGCAGCATCCGCAGCAGCCAGCGGGAACTGATCTCCTGCATCTGCGGTACGGACTTGGTCGTCGACGCCAGGTTCCTGGCCGCCGCCGTACTCAGGCTCAGCTGCGACCGCCCGTCCTGCGCCGCCGCATCCTCAGCCGTTTCGACCGACATTCAGTGCCCTCCCCAGAACGATGATGTTGGCCTGCGGAATCAATGGTGCACATCGAATCGCTCACAAACCATCACACGAACGGGTGCAAGCTGAATCACATGAAATGACCTTCCCGCCGTCCGCTTGCATGAATGACGGCGACCTGGGAAAAAGCCCGGGAATTCAGGTTTCAAGCCGGATAGGCATGGGTCTGCGTGGCCTTGACGGCCGCCCACACGATGGAGCCGAGGTGCAGGTCCAGGTCGGCCGCCGCAGCCGCGGTGAGGTCCGCGGCCAGCGGGAGTTCACCGGTCAGATCGACCCGGATACGATCGCCGCGGGTTTCCAGACCGGCAATCTCGCAGCGCCAGAGATTTCGGGCACTGACGCCGGTCGGCCGGTCCCGGTGAAGGGTGACGGCACTGGGCGGAAAACTGAAGAACACCGGACCGGACAGGTCGCTGTCGGTGGTGACGGCGGGGCCGCCGTTCAACTGCACGGTACGGCCCTGCGCCCGCCCCTCGTAGAGGTTCAGCCCCACCAGGTGCGCGATGTAGTCGGTGCGCGGCCGGCGGGCGATCTCGGCCGGGGTGCCCTCCTGCACGGCCCGGCCGTGCTCCACGACCACCAGCCGGTCGGCCAGCACCATGGCGTCCAGCGGGTCATGGGTGACCAGGACGGCCACGGCCTCGAAGCCGGCCAGATGGCGGCGGAGCTGGGCCCGCACCTCCAGCCGGGTGCGGGCGTCCAGGGCGGCCAGCGGCTCGTCCAGCAGCAGCAGC
>NZ_LIQR01000668.1 GCF_001418575.1 Peterkaempfera griseoplana | reverse complement strand
CCACTCCCCCGTCCCGGCGCGCTCCCGCCCCGCCTGCGGCCCGGCGGCGGTCCTTGCATGCCCGGTGACCGGGGATCCGTCCAGCCGTCAGCGGCAGCGCCCTGTGGGACGGCCGAGCGTCCGGCACCGGCCGACGCCCTCCGAGCCGGAGTGGACGGCGCACCCTCCGGCGCGCCCACCGGCCTCCGGTGCATCCAGTACCGCCAGCGGTACGGACCGGCGTCACATGGATGTCATCTGCACACGATATGGTTGCTTGCGTCAACCACCTAATCTTCAGCCCGCTTGGAGCACCCCCGGCGCTCGGCGGGCGAATCGGAGGAACGGGCTAGCAGTGTCCAGTCCCGAACAGGCGTCACCCGTCATGTCCCAGGCTCCCGAACGGGGGCGCCACTACAAGTGGATCGCGCTGTCGAACACCACCCTCGGTGTGCTGATGGTGATGATCAACCAGTCCATCGTCCTGATCGCGCTTCCGGACATCTTCCGGGGCATCCACCTCGACCCGCTCGACCCCTCCAACACCAGCTATCTGCTGTGGATGCTGATGGGCTTCATGGTCGTCACGGCGGTGCTGGTGGTGACCTTCGGCAGACTGGGCGACATGTTCGGCCGGGTACGCATGTACAACATGGGTTTCGCGGCCTTCACCCTCTGTTCGGTGATGCTCTCGCTGACCTGGATGCAGGGCAGCGCGGGCGCCCTGTGGCTGATCGGGTGGCGGATCCTCCAGGGGATCGGCGGGGCGCTGCTGTTCGCCAACTCCACCGCCATCCTCACCGACGCCTTCCCGGTCGAGCAGCGCGGCACGGCCCTGGGCATCAACTCCCTGGCGGCGATCGCCGGTTCGTTCCTCGGCCTGGTGCTGGGCGGCGTGCTGGCGCCGGTGAACTGGAAGATGATCTTCCTGGTGTCGGTGCCGTTCGGCATCTTCGGCACGATATGGGCGTATCTGAAGCTGCGTGACACCGGGTTGCGGCAGCGGGCCCGGATGGACTGGTGGGGCAATGTCACCTTCGCCGTCGGCCTGATCTCCATCCTGGTCGGCATCACCTACGGCATCCAGCCGTACGGCTCCAGCACCATGGGCTGGAGCAACCCCTGGGTGCTCACCGCGCTGATCGGCGGCGCGGTGGTGCTCGCGGTCTTCGTACGCATCGAGTCCGTGGTCTCCGACCCGCTGTTCCGGCTCTCGCTCTTCCGGCTGCGCGCGTTCACCGCGGGCAACATCGCGAGCCTGCTCACCGCGCTGGGGCGCGGCGGCCTGCAGTTCATGCTGATCATCTGGCTCCAGGGCATCTGGCTGCCGCTGCACGGCTACAGCTTCGAGCAGACCCCGCTCTGGGCCGGTATCTACATGATTCCGCTGACCATCGGGTTCCTGCTCTCCGCGCCGGTCTCCGGCTGGCTGTCGGACCGCTTCGGCGCCCGGCCCTTCACCGTGGCCGGCACCCTGATCACCGCGGGCAGCTTCCTGGCACTGATGGCGCTGCCCACCGACTTCAGCTACTGGGTCTTCGCGGTGCTGTTGCTCGTCAACGGCCTGGGCTCCGGCCTGTTCTCGTCCCCGAACCGCGCCGAGATCATGAACGCCGTCCCGGCGGACTCCCGCGGTGCCGGCGCCGGTATGACGGCGACCTTCCAGAACTCCTCGATGGTGCTCTCCATCGGCATCTTCTTCAGCCTGATGATCGCCGGCCTGTCCAACACCCTGCCGGGCGCCATGCATGACGGACTGGTGCAGCAGGGCGTGCCCGAGGGCGTGGCCCACCAGGTCTCGCAGCTGCCGCCGATCGCGGTACTGTTCGCGGCCTTCCTCGGTTACAACCCCTTCCAGCAGCTGCTGGGCGGTCAGCTCTCCGGACTGCCGGACGGCGGAAGCGCCGTCACCAGCAAGCAGTTCTTCCCCCATCTGATCTCCGAGCCCTTCCACCAGGGCCTGGTGGTGGCCTTCTGGTTCGCGGTGGCCGCCTGCCTGGTCGCCGCGCTCTCCTCGCTGCTGACCGACCGGCTCGGCCGGCGGCACAGGGTGCAGGCCGTGGAGTCGCTGGGGTCCGAGCTGGCCGCGGTGTCCGGCGAGGCCGGTCTGGCGCCGAGCGAGCTGGTGGTGCCGAGCGGCGAGCGGCCCGGTGGTGCCGACGGGGTCGCCGGACGCGGAGCGCCGGCGGGTACGGACGCCTCCTGAGCCGAAGCGGCTGAGCCGCGGGTCCGCCGGTGCACCGGTGGGCCCGCGGCTCAGCCGTCCGCGGCCGGTGCGACGGGGGCACGGCGGTACGGTGGGCGGCGCAGGTCAGGGGACCACGGTCACCGGCCAGCGCCCGGACCTGACCAGGCGGGCCGCGATCGACCCGGGCAGGCGGCGGCCGATGCGCCGTGAGGTGCCGATGACGACGGCGTCCGCGCGCAGCTCGCAGGCGGCCTGGGAGAGGCAGCTGACCACATGACCGGAGACCGTGCGGAACTCCCAGCGCGGTGCGCTCGTCCCGTCCATGCTGGCCAGCCCGGCACGCACCTGGTCGCAGATCTGCTCGGCGACCGACCGGGTCATCTCGACCAGCGCGGCTCCCAAGCCGGTGGTGGCCGCGATCGCGGGGACGGGCTGCACATAGAGCAGTACCAGCAGCGCGCCCTGTCGCCGTGCCAGCCCGGTGGCGTAGGCGGCGGCCCGCCAGGAGGCGTCGGAACCGTTCACCCCGACGAGGATCACTCTTGGACCGTCCGTCCCGCGTTCGAACGCCAAGCCCGTCCTCCAGGGTCCACCCGGCCCGGGGCACGTCCGACGTGCGGCCCCACGGCGTCGGGCGATGGTTAGTTTACGTGCGCTAATGGTAGGGCGACAGCCCCCTGACCTCACCAGTCGGCCCTCCGCCGCGGACGCCCGGCCGTCCGAACGGCCCGGCGCCGGAGGTCCGTTCGCCAGGCGTGCCCGGCCCGGCGGCGCCCGGTGATACTGGCGGGAGGGAACAGGGGCGAAGGAGGAACGCGATGCCCGAGTGGCCGGCCGCCCACGGCACCTCCCTCAGCGCGGCCCAGCAGCGCGCGGTCCTGGCGGCGGACCCGGTCACCGGTGAGGTCACCGCCAGCCCGTCCGTGCTGCGCGCCCTGGTGGCCAAGCGGCTGGCGGACGCCTACGGGCGGCGCGGCGCCCGCTATCTGACAGACTTCGGGCGGCAGGTGCGCGCCCGGCTGGAGGCCGCCCACCGGGCCGCCCTGGAGCCCGGCCCCGCGCCCGGCCCCGAGTCCGGCTTCACGGCCGCGACCGGCGAGGAAACCGGCACCGCCGAGCCCGCCCCCGGACGGGCGGCGGCAGCGGCCGCCGCCTGGGAGTCGCTGCTGGAGATCCGGCGGATGACCGGCGGCGGTTCCCGGCCGCAGGACACGCCGGCCGCCTGGGAGCGCACCCGTACCGTCGCCGCGGTGGCTCTGGCGCTGGAGGCCGCGGGGATGCCCGCCGCGGTGGCCGACTCCGCGGGGCGGCGGATACGGGCCGGCTACCGCGTCACCGAGGGCGCGGGCCCGGGCCAGGCGCGGGTGGAGTGGCGGCCGCTGCCCGGGACCCCGGCCGCGGCAGAGGCCCAACGGCACCTGGAGTCCTGCGCCGCCGTGCTCTCGCGGTGGGGGTGGGAGGCGCTGCTGTACCAGGCGTCCGGCGGTGTCCGCTTCCTGGCCGTGACCGCTCCCCCGCCCTGACGCCGACGCGGCCCGCCACCGCCCCGGCGGCCCGGGCGCGCTCGGTGCGTCCTCGGGACGGCCGGTACGGTGACGCGGCCGACGCCCTGAGCCGTCACCCGATCGCTCTCCGTCCGGACGATGACCCGGCGAGGGGCGCGGCCGCACGGGCCGGCGCTGTCCCCGGGCGGTCCGTGTCCCCGGGCGCGCCCCGTGGTGCCGGCGTGGCCGACCGGCCTGCTGCCGCCGGATCCGCACCGCGTCGCGGAACAATGACAGCCGGTCCGCTGAATCGTCCGTACCGCCTCCGTCCCCCTCGACTCCCTGGAGTGGTCGCCATGCCGACTCCCCCCACCGCCGGCACCCCGGGCGCGGCGGTGCACAAGGCCGCCGACGCGCTGGCCGAGGCCGCCCGGACCGGGGTGCCCTGCGCACCCGTACGCGGGCTGCTCGCCGACGGCGGCGTCGCCGACGCCTACGCCGTGCAGCAGCTGAACATCCAGCGGTCCCTCACCGGGAGCCGACGGGTGGTCGGTCGCAAGATCGGTCTCACCTCGCCCGCGGTGCAGCGTCAACTCGGGGTGAACCAGCCGGACTTCGGCGCGCTGCTGTCGGACATGGCGGTGCCCGACGGCGGCGTGGTGCCGGCCGGACGGCTGCTGCAGCCCAAGGTGGAGGCCGAGGTGGCGCTGGTGCTGGGCCGGGACCTGCCCCATCCGCAGTGCACGGTGGCCGATGTGCTGCGCGCCGTCGACTTCGCCCTGCCCGCCCTGGAGCTGGTGGACAGCCGCATCGCCGGCTGGGACATCAGCCTGGTCGACACGGTGGCCGACAACGCCTCCTCCGGCCTCTTCGTCCTGGGCGGCACCCCCGTGCCGCTGACCGCGGTGGATCTGCGCGGGGTGGCGATGACGACGACCCGCGGCGGTGCGGAGGTCTCCCGGGGCAGCGGGGCCGACTGCCTGGGCGGCCCGCTCAACGCGGCGGTGTGGCTGGCCGGTGTCCTCGCCCAGGCCGGGGACCCGCTGCGGGCCGGGGAGATCGTCCTCACGGGCGCGCTCGGCCCGATGGCGGCCGCCTCGCCGGGCGATGCCTTCGAGGCGCACATCAGCGGCCTGGGGTCGGTACGGGTGGCGTTCGCCCACGCCGAGGGGGCGGACGGCTGAGCGGCGCCCCGCCC
>NZ_LIQR01000667.1 GCF_001418575.1 Peterkaempfera griseoplana | reverse complement strand
GTTGTGGGTGGGGAGGTCGGTGCGGGTGTTGTCGCGCTGGAGCTTCTGGACGGCCCAGGGGACGATGCGCTCGCCGTGGTTGGCGAGGGTGGCGTAGGCGCCGGCCATGTCCAGGGCGCTGGGGGTGGCGGTGCCGAGGGCGGTGGCGTTGTTGGAGCCGCTCATGTCGTCGACGTTGGAGGGGATGCCGAGGGCGATGGCGGTGTTGCGGACGTTCTGCAGTCCGGCGTCGACGGCTTCCTGGGCGTAGACGGAGTTGATGGACTTCATCATGGCGTAGCGCAGGGTGACGGTGCCGTAGTTGAAGTCGTCCTCGTTGGGCGGGGCGTACTTGCCGGGGCCGCCGACGACGGGGCGGCGGCTGGTGCCGTCGTAGTAGGTCTGGGTGGTGATGCGCTGCCCGTTCTGGGTGTTGTGGTCGCCTTCGAGGCCGGCGGCGAGGTCGAAGGCCTTGAAGGTGGAGCCGACGGGGTTGTCCTGTCGGGTGGCGTCGTTGAAGGGCTGGACGGTGTAGTCGGGGCCGCCGTAGACGGCGACGATCTTGCCGGTGGTGGGGTCGACCGAGGCTCCGGCGACGCGGACGTCGGTGTCGGTCCTGGGCCGGGCCTTGGGGTCGAGCTGGTCGGTGAGTTCCTTCTTGACCGCGGCGACGAGGGCCTTCTGCCGTCTGCGGTCGAAGGTGGTGGTGATCTTCCAGCCGCCGGCCTGGAGGGTGGGCTCGTCGATGATCTTGTTGCGCAGGAGGTAGTTCTTGGCGATCTCGATGAGGTAGCCGGCCTGTCCGCCGACGCCGGGGGTGGCCGTGGGCTCGGTGGGCTGGGGGAAGGTCATGGCGGCGCGCTTGGCGGGGCTGAGCCAGCCTTCGGTGACCATGCCGTCGAGTACGTAGTTCCAGCGGGCGATGGCGGCGGCGCGGCCGGCGGGGGTGGTGTTGCGGACGTCGTACAGGCTCGGCGCCTGGAGGAGCGCCGCGATGTAGGCGCCCTGCTCGGTGGTGAGCCGGGAGACGTCCGTGCCGTAGTAGGCGTGGGCGGCGGCCTGGATGCCGTAGGCGTTGCGGCCGAAGTAGCTGGTGTTGAGGTAGCCGTCGAGGATCTGCTGCTTGGTCTCGGTGCGGTCGACCTTGAGCGCGATGAAGATCTCTTTGGCCTTGCGGGAGACGGTCTGTTCCTGCGTCAGGTAGTAGTTCTTGACGTACTGCTGGGTGATGGTGGAGCCGCCCTGGGCGCCGCGGCCGGTGGCGGTGTTGAGGGCGGCGCGCAGGGTGCCTTTGACGTCGATGCCCTTGTTCTTGTAAAACGACCGGTCCTCGGCGGAGAGGACGGCGTGCTGGGTGTCCAGCGGGATGTCGTCGAGCGGGACCGACTCGCGGTTGACGTCGCCGGTTCGGCCCAGTTCGGTTCTGCCGTCGGACCAGTAGTAGATGTTGCTCTGGGCGACGGCCTGGGCGTTGGCGTCGGGGACGGGCACCGTCAGGTACAGGATGACGAAGGCTCCGGCGCAGAGCAGAACGAGCATCAGAAAGGTGCCGACGACCATGCGCCAGGTCGGCAGCAGGCGGCGCAGGCCGGTGCGCCGGGCCCTGCGTGCGGCTTTGGCGGCCTGCTTTCGGGCGTTCCGGTCGGCGCCCTTGGTCTGCTCGCTCATGGCTCCTGCTCGGTGGTGTGCAGCGGTGGGCGGCCCGTGTGGAACGGTCGGCTCCTCCAGGCTCACACTTTCGCATCATCGGTACCGATTGCCCGGGCGGCGCGCCTCCGGTTGCAATTGTGGCGATCCTGTGACGACGGTCGTGAGGGTGGCGTTCCGCGCCGGGTGGCGGCCGTGCAATCCGGATGCGGCGGGTGCCGGCAGCCGTTACCCTGCGAGCACAACCGCATAGCTGTACGCCATCAGCTCCGCCCCAGCCCGGGACCCCCGGGTGTTCCGGGACGGGGCCGATTCGGCGTGCCCGGATGCGGTGGACCCACTCGACTGTCGACAAGTCGACAAATTCTGTGAGAGGAGGTTCAGTGCCGCTGACGCTCTACGGCTCCGTGGCCCGCGGCTCCTTCCGCCGCTACGCCACCTACCGGGCCGCCATTCTGGCCGGCGCCTTCACCAACACCGTCTTCGGCTTCATCCTCAGCTACACCTACCTCGCCCTGTGGCACGCCCGCCCCGACCTCGGCGGTTACGACGCGACGGGCGCCGTCACCTACATCTGGATCAGCCAGGCGCTGATCGCCCCCGTCTGCGTCTGGGGCGGCGGCTTCCAGGACGACTTCCAGGACCGGGTCCGCAACGGGGACATCGCCATCGACCTCTACCGCCCGGTCGACCTGCAGTCCTGGTGGCTGGCGACCGACCTGGGCCGGGCCGCCCTGCAACTGGTCACCCGGGGAGTGCTGCCGATGGTGGCCGGAGCGGCCGTCTTCCGGTTGCGGCTACCGCACGACGGACGGGTCTGGGCGGCCTTCCTGGTCTCGGTAATGCTCGCGGTGGCGGTCAGCTTCGCCTTCCGCTATCTGGTCAGCCTGACCGGCTTCTGGCTGATGGACTCCGACGGGGTGCGGTCGCTGGCCGGCATCCTGGGGATGTTCTTCTCCGGGAAGCTGCTGCCGATCACCCTCTTCCCGGGGGCGCTGGGTGCGCTCGCCCGGGTGCTGCCCTGGTCGGCGATGGTGCAGATCCCCTGTGACGTGCTGCTTCAGCAGCGCACCGGCGGTGCGCTGGCCACCGGCCTGGGCTTCCAGGCGTTCTGGGCGCTGGTGCTGCTGGCCGCCGGACGGGCCGTGCAGGGGCTGGCGACCCGCAGGGTGGTGGTCCAGGGTGGCTGACGACCGCTTCCCGGCTCCGCCGGGACGGCTGTGGTGGGGCCTGCGGGTCTGGTGGATGACCGCCGCGATGTGGACCCGGTCGGCGCTGGCCTACCGCACCTCGTTCGTGCTGATGACGGTCGGCAACCTGGCCATTACCGCCATGGACTTCGTGATCATCGCGGTGATGTTCCACAACATCCACAGCATGGGCGGCTGGGACTTCCACCAGGTCGCCTTCCTCTACGCCACCTCCAGCTTCGCCATCGGCCTGGCCGACATGCTGGTCGGCAGCATCGACGCGCTGGGGAACCGCATCCGGCAGGGCACGCTGGACGGCATCATGGTGCGGCCGGCCCCGGCGCTGGCGCAGATGGCCGCCGACCGCTTCGCACTGCGCCGGCTCGGGCGGCCGCTGCAGGCCACGGTGATCCTGCTCTGGTCGCTCTCCGGACTCCGGGTGCAGTGGACCTGGGACCGGATGCTGATGGTGCCGGGGCTGCTGGTCTGCGGCACGGCCATCTTCGTCGCGCTCTTCGTCGCCGGCTCCTGCCTCCAGTTCTGGGTCGCCGACGCGGCCGAGGTGCAGAACTCCTTCACCTTCGGCGGCGCCACCATGATCCAGTACCCGCCGACGGTCTTCGCCCGGGAGCTGGTCGCCGGAGCGGTCTTCGGCATCCCGCTCGCCTTCGTCAACTGGCTGCCCGCGCTGCACATCCTCGGGCAGTCCGACCCCCTGCACCTGCCCGCCGTGCTCCGCTTCGCCTCGCCCGCCGCCGCCGCGCTCGCCCTGGCCGCGGCCGGACTCGCCTGGCGGGCAGGGCTGCGCGCGTACCGCTCCACCGGCAGCTGACCAACTCGCGGAAGGGAAAAGGCACATGGCTCTGATCGAGGTCGACAACGTCAGCAGGACCTTCACGGTGCGCAGCCGCAAAGGGCGGCTGCGCAGGGAGAAGCGCCAGGTCAACGCGGTGGACGGGCTGACCTTCCAGGTCGCGGAGGGGGAGTGCGTCGGCTATGTCGGGCCCAACGGCGCGGGGAAGTCCACCACCGTGAAGATGCTCACCGGGATCCTCGTCCCCAGCGGCGGCCGGCTGCGGGTCGCCGGGGTGGACCCCTCCCGCGACCGGGTCCGTCTCGCCCACCGCATCGGCGTGGTCTTCGGGCAGCGCACCACCCTGTGGTGGGACCTGCCGCTGCGCGACTCCTACGAGATGGCCCGCCGCATCTACCGCATTCCCGCCGGCCGCTTCCGGGCCAACCTGGACCGCTGCCTGGAACTGCTGGACCTCGGACCGCTGATGGACACCCCCGTGCGGCAGCTCTCCCTGGGCCAGCGGATGCGCGGTGACATCGCCGCGGCGCTGCTGCACGACCCCCAGGTGCTCTACCTGGACGAGCCGACGATCGGCCTGGACGTGGTCAGCCGCAACCGGGTGCGGCAGTTCCTGCGCGAGGTCAACACCGAACGCGGCACCACCGTGCTGCTCACCACCCATGACCTCACCGACATCGAGCAGCTCTGCTCCCGGGTGATGGTCATCGACCACGGCCGGGTGGTCTACGACGGCGGACTGGAGGGGCTGCACGCGGTGGGGGAGAGCGAGCGGACCCTGGTGGTGGACCTCGCCGAGCCCTGCCCGCCGATCGCGGTGGAGGGCGCCCGGGTGGTGCGGGTGGACGGTCCCCGGCAGTGGCTGGCCTTCCCCGCCGCCCGCAGCGCCGCCCCGGTGGTGGCGGCGGTCGCTGCCGGCTATCCGCTGGTCGACCTGTCGGTGCGCGAACCCGCCATCGAGGACGTGATCTCCCGGATGTACGCCGGGGAGGTGGCGGCCCCCGTCCGGGTGGGCTGACCGGTGCGCCCCCGGTGCCGGGCCGCGGCGCGCCGCAGCCCGGCACCGGGGGCGGGTGGGGTGGGCGCGCAGGGTCTGGGGCAGAGTGGGGAGGTGAAGAGTCAGGCGGGTGCGGCGGGCGAGGCCGCCGGGTCGGGCGGGGTTCGGTTCACCGCCTCGGACGAGGTCAAGCGGCGCGCTGTGCGCCGGATGAAGGTGCTGGCCACCGGGCTGCTGGTGGTCGCGACCGTGGTGTACGCGGTGGCCCGCTGGGCGGGATCCGCGGGAGCGGGTGCGTGGGCGGGGTATGTGGAGTCCGCCGCCGAGGCGGGGATGGTGGGCGCGCTGGCCGACTGGTTCGCGGTGACGGCGCTCTTCCGCAGGCCGTTCGGGCTGCCGATCCCGCACACCGCGATCATCCCCACCAAGAAGGACGTCTTCGGGCGGACCCTCGGGCAGTTCGTGGGGGAGAACTTCCTGGCGGCGCATGTGGTGCGCAGCCGGCTGCGGGCACTGCGGATCGCCGGACGGGTCGGGGAGTGGCTGTCGGCGCCCGGCAGCGCGGAACGGGTGACCACGGAGGCGTCCGCGGCGCTGCGGGGCGTGCTGGCGGTGCTGCGCGACGAGGACGTGCAGGCCGTGGTGGGTGAGGCCGTGACCCGGCGGGTGTCGGCGCAGCAGGTGGCCCAGCCGATGGGGCGGATGCTGGGCAGGGTGGTGGACGACGGCGGGCACCGCGGTGTGGTGGACCTGGTGGCGGTGCGGCTGCACGACTGGCTGGTGGAGCACCGCGCGGAGGTGGTGCAGCGGATCGCGGAGGAGTCCCCGGGGTGGACGCCCAAGTTCATCGACCACCAGGTGGGGGTGCGGATCCACAAGGAGCTGCTGCGGTTCGCCGGTGAGGTGCGGGACGACCCGGCGCATCCGGCGCGCGGCGCGGTGGACAGCTTCCTCAGGGACTTCGCGGCGGAGCTGCGGACCGATCCGCAGACGATCGGCCGGGTGGAGCGGGCCAAGGCGCAGCTGCTGGAGCGGCCCGAGGTGCAGGGCCTGATCGCGTCCTCGTGGGGGGCGGTGCGGTCGCTGGTGCTGGAGGCGGCGGAGGACGAGCAGAGCGAGCTGCGGCGGCGGATGCGGGACGGGGTGCGGTCGTTCGGGGAGCGGCTGGCGTCCGACGCGCGGCTGCAGGGCAAGGTCGACGGCTGGCTTGAAGACGCGGCCGAGTACGTGGTGGAGACCTACCGGGACGAGATCACCTCGCTGATCTCGGAGACCGTCGCGGGGTGGGACGCGGTGGAGGCGTCCCGGAAGATCGAGGCCAACGTGGGGCGGGACCTGCAGTTCATCAGGATCAACGGCACGGTGGTGGGGGCCCTGGCGGGGCTGCTGATCCACACGGTGTCGGTGCTGGTGGCCGCCTGAGCGCCACGGGTGGCGTGCGACGATGCGGGGGTCACGGAGCATGAGAGGAAACGGTTGATGGTGGACGCGTTCATCGCGGGGTTGCCGAAGGCGGAGCTGCATGTGCACCACGTGGGGTCCGCCTCGCCGCGGGTGGTCGCCGGGCTGGCGGCCCGGCACGAGGGCACGACCAGGGTGCCGGCCGATCCGGAGCTGCTGGCGGAGTACTTCACCTTCCGGGACTTCGCCCACTTCATCGAGGTCTACCTCTCGGTGGTGGACCTGATCCGCGACGCGGAGGACGTACGGGCGCTGACCTTCGGCGTCGCCGAGGACATGGCGCGGCAGAACATCCGCTACGCGGAGCTGACGGTGACGCCGTACAGCTCGGTGCGCCGGGGCATCCCCGATGTGGCGTTCATGGAGGCGATCGAGGACGCCCGCAAGGCCGCGGAGGCGGAGCTGGGCGTGGTGCTGCGCTGGTGCTTCGACATCCCCGGTGAGGCGGGTCTGGAGTCGGCGGAGGAGACGGCGCGCCTCGCGCTGGAGGTGGGCGCGGACGGCCTGGTGAGTTTCGGCCTCGGCGGCCCGGAGATAGGGGTGCCGCGGCCGCAGTTCAAGCCGTACTTCGACCGGGCGCGCGCCGCGGGGCTGCACAGTGTGCCGCACGCGGGCGAGACCACGGGTCCGCAGACGGTGTGGGACGCGGTGCGGGAGCTGGGCGCGGAGCGGATCGGCCACGGCACCCAGGCGGTGGGCGATCCGCGGCTGGTGGACTTCCTGGGGGAGCACCGGATCCCGCTGGAGGTCTGTCCGACGTCCAACATCGCGACCCGCGCGGTGGAGCGGATGGAGGATCACCCGATCCGGCAGATGGTGGCGGCGGGGCTGCTGG
>NZ_LIQR01000666.1 GCF_001418575.1 Peterkaempfera griseoplana | reverse complement strand
GTACCGCCGCGCAGCCGGGTCGCTGTGCCGCGCCCGGCGGCCGCATCATGCCGTTACGGGCGACCCGGCACCCCACGCCCCTCGGCCGCCCACAGGGCCGCCGCAGCGACGACATCGGCACGGACGGTCACTCCTCGGCTCCGCCGGGGTCGTCGTCACCCGCCGCGTCGAGCGGTGCAGCTCTCCGGTGAGCGGGCCTGCCGTCGGCACCGGCTGGGCAGGCATGAGGACGGAGGTGGTTTCGCATGGCCGGCGATGACGTGCTTGCACTCATCGATGAGGCCGGACGGGTGGTCGAGTGGGGGCGTCCGGCCGAGGAACTGTTCGGATGGTCCGCCGAGGAGGCCGTCGGTCGGTCCGTGACCGCGTTCACGGGTGAGGTGGCCGCCCGCGACGCGCACCGGCGGCAGGGCTTCCCCGAGGCGCCCGCGGTGCTGGTCAAGCCGGTGATGCGGGGATCGTCCGTCCTCTGGCAGGTGTCCGCGGCGGGGGACACCCTGTCGAGGCCGGACATGGCGGTCCTGAACGTGCCGTCCAGCCGGTGCCCGGTGGGGTTGCTCGTCCTCGACGAGCAACTGCGGGTGATCCGCATGAACAGCACCATGGGCGGACCGGGCGACGCGCCGGTGGAGGAGCTGCTGGGCAGGCCTTTCTCCGAGGCGTACGAACTTCAGAACCCGGAGGAGGAAGCCGCCGTGGCGCGGCGGGTCCTGGAGAGCGGCGAGCCGGTGGTGAACCGGCTGGTCCGGGTCGCCAGGGCCCCGGCCCACAGGAGCCGACGCATCTACTCCGTCTCCTACTTCCGCCTGGAGGACGCCCACGGCTCCGTGATCGGACTGGTGACATCCGCGGCCGACGTGACCGAGCAGGAGCATGCACACAACCGCCTCGCCCTCCTGGACAGGGTCCGCACCCAGGTGGGGCACCGGCTGAACGTGGGCGTGGTGTGCCGGGAGCTGGTGGAGGCGGTGGTGCCCGCCTTCGCGGGGATCGCGGTCGTCGAGGTCATCGAGGACGTCGTCCGCGGCGAGGAACCTCCGCCGGCGCCCGTGGACCATGCCGTTCCCCTGCGCCGAGCGGCCTTCCACGGGGTGATCTCGGCCTACCCCGTCGGGGACGTGCGTCCGCTGCCCTCCGGCACCCCCTTCTCGCGCGTCCTGTCCGACCTGCGGCCGTGCCTGGTGCAGATCGACGAGGACTGCCCGTGGCTCGCCGCCGACCCGCTGCGGGCCGACTCCATCGAACGGTCCGGCGCCCACTCCCTGATCGTGGCGCCGCTGGCGCTGCGCGGGCACGTCCTGGGCCTGGTCAGCTTCTACCGCCACAAGCAGGAGGACCCGTTCGAGGAGGCGGACCTGGAGGTGGCGGCCGATGTGTGTGCGCACGCCGCGCTCTGCATCGACAACGCCCGCCAGTACATGCGCGAATGGGTCATCGCCTCCACGGTCCAGCGCAGACTCCTCCCCACGCGTCCCGCCGTCCAGAGCACCGTGGACATCTCCCCGCTGCACCTCCCCGACCCGCAGGGCGGCAGCGCGTGGTTCGACACCATCGCGCTCCCCGGCGCACGGACCGCCCTGATCGTCGGGGAGGTACCGGGGCAGGGCATCATCGCGGCCATCACCCTGGGACTGCTGCGGACCGCCATCCACACGCTCGCCGCGATGGACCTGCAGCCGGACGAACTGCTGGCCCGGCTGAACGACACCGCGACGCATCTCGCCGACGAGCGCGCCGCCCTGCCGCCCGAGGACCCCCTGCACCGTGAGCCGCTCACCGCCGGCTGCACCATCGCGATCTACGACCCCGTCGATCTCACCTGCGCCGTCGCATGCGCCGGCTTCCCGGAGCCGGTCGCCGTGCTGCCCGACGGGAGCCGCAGCCGCCTCTCCGTGCCCCAGGGCCCCCTGCTCGCAACGACAGGCAACGCCCCTTTTCCCATGGCAACCGTGGACCTTCCTGAAGGAAGCACCCTGGTGCTCGGCACCGTCCCGATCATGGACGAGGTGCTGGCACCGTCCGCTTCCCTGCACCCACTCCTGGGCGGGCCGGACCCCAGGCCGCTGCCGGGACTGCGCGACAGCATCGCGTCCGCGCTCACCCGCGGCCCCCGGAGCGGCGAGACCATGTTCCTGCTCGCCCGTACGAGTGCGCTGCCCCCGGACCGGGTGCTGACCCGCTCGCTGCCGGCAGGACCCGAGGCCGCGCCGATCGCCCGCGCGGCGGCCCGTCGGCAGGTGGAGGAGTGGGGCATCGACCAGGAGACGGCGTTCACCACCGAGCTCATCGTCAGCGAGCTGATCGGAAACGCGGTCCGCTACGGCACCTCCCCCTTCCGGCTGCGCCTGATCCTGGACCGGATGCTGACCTGCGAGGTCAGAGACGCCGCGGCCAGTGCTCCGCACATGAGGCACGCCCGCACCATCGACGAGACAGGACGTGGGCTGTTCATCGTCTCCAGCGTCGCCGAGCAGTGGGGCGCCCGCTTCGAGGAGGGCGGCAAGACGGTCTGGGCCCAGCAGCTGACCGAGGCGTCCCGGCAGAGCGCCTGAAGCCGGGCTTCGGTCATGGAGGACCGGCAACCGCCGCTCGGCGAGGGAGGCCGTGGCCGGGCAACCCACCGGACGGCCGCAGGGCCGAGGTCATGCCGGTACGCGGTTTCCGGCGAGGTGGCGGCGACGCCGTCTCCCGGGGGGCGGTGCCCGGCAGGCTGCGGCCTCCGTCAGAAGGCGCTCGCAACCCTGGTCGGAGCGACACCCAGGACGAGCTTCTCCAGTGCGTCCTGAACAGGCCCGTACGTCGCCAGCCAGGTCTCCACCAGATAGATCTCGCCGGTCTCGTCGATGCCCAGGAAGAACCTGCCCTCGTCGAGTTCACCGATGGGGAACAGGTCCCGGCCGAGCGTCTCACTCCACTCGGCGAAGCGGTCCTCCTCGCCCGCGCAGCGGTCGGGCCTGAAGTGGAACGGCGTCCTGCCGACGTCGACACCCGGCCCGCCGATCTCCATCTCGAGCCCGCCGAACTCCGCGAGGAACCGTTCCGCCGCAGCATGCATGCGAACCAGGACGCCTCTCTCCAGAGCCTCGCGCCAGCCGTCGACGGAAACTCGCCTCCCCGGCCGCCATCCGGCCGCCCGCAGTGGCTCCTCGACCAGGCCGGTAGCCCGCCTCGACGCCACGGCGGCGGTCACCCAGGCCCGCTCCACCGGCACGTCCTCCGGCCAGCGAGGCCGCCACTCGGCCTGCCACTCGTCGAAGTCCTCCCGCAGGAACCGTCGATCCACGGGCTTGAGCCGCACCCGGTGCCGCTCGTCGGCCCACCAGACCTCGAAGTCGGCCTCCGCTCCCTCAGCCGGCCAGTGCTCGGCGGAGATCGGCAGCAGCACATCGACGAAGCCGCCGACCGGGAGTCCGATGTCGACGAAGATCCCGGTCGCCCCCGGGTCGAGGATCCGGGTCACCGTTCCGCGGAATCGCTGCCCGAACGTCAGCCCCGCACGGGTCCGGATCCAGTCCTCCTCGGTGACCATGACGACATCCTGGCAGTCCGCGCCCGTCCCGTGCTCCCTTCGGCCCACCCGGCAGGAGGGAGCCGGATCCCGGTCAGTACCGGCCGGTCGACCGCCGGGCCGGGGCCGGGTGAGCACGAAGCCGGGGGCGCGACGCGACCGCTGTCACGGCAACGAGCGCGTCAGCCACACCACTTCACCGCTCTCCTCCGTCGACACGTGATCCCGTTCGAACCCGAGCTTCTCGAGGACCCGCAACGACGGTGTGTTCCATGCGCCGACGGTCGACCAGAGCCGCTTCCGCCCGGTCACCGTGGCGGCGTCCAGCACCGCCCGGGCCGCCTCGGTGGCGTAGCCACGCCCGTGCGCGCGCTGGAACAGCTCATACGCGATCTCGGGCTCCTCGAGGGTGGAACGGCCGATGATCAACCCGCAGTAGCCGATGAAGTCGCCTTCGGCACGGCGNNGCGGCGATCAGCCCGGCGATGAGGGCCCGGGTGTCCTCGACCGTGGGCGTTCCCTCGCCGCGTTCGGACTTCAGCGCGCGGAGTTCGTCGGCGTCCGACTCGGCCCACGGCCGCAGTATCAGCCGCTCGGTCTCGAGGTGGAAGGCCATCGTCTCGTACCTGGACATGGCCCTACTCTGCCCCACTGACCGTCACGAGCAACCACGGCCCCGGCGGACCCCTGCCGGCCGCACCGCGTGACTGCCCCTGGAGGCAGGCAGGTGGGGCTGCGCGGACGAGGGTGACACCTCGCGCGCATGTTCCCGTGGAGAGGACAACACTTCCTGACTCATAGTCACAAACCGTTCACTCGCTGTCGTCGCAGCTTCGAGGGAGGCCGCTCATGGCCAGCGCGTTTCAGGAGCGCAAGCTCAAGGGGATGTTCGCCGCGTTCGACACGGACAGCGACGGCTGCCTTCGCGAGGAGGACTTCAGGGCGCTCACCGACCGCTGGAGCAGGCTGCCCGGAGTGGGTCCCGGGACGGAGCTTCGCGCCAGGGGCGAGGAACTGCTGATGGGCTGGTGGGCAGCGCTCCTGGAGGTCGGTGACGCCAACGGGGACGGCACGGTCGACATGGGCGAACTCCTCATGCTCGTCGACCGGTTGCCCGCCCTGGTCGCGGACGTCACCGCGACGGCGAACACCGTCTTCGACGCCGTGGACGCCAACCGCGACGGCCGCATCTCCCCGGAGGAGCACCGGAGGCTGGTGGAGACCTGGAACGGGCAGCCGTCGACATGACCGGTGTCTTCGAATGCTCGACGTGAACGGCGACGGCCACCTCAGCCGTGAGGAGTTCGCACTGCTGTGGCGCCAGTTCTGGATCAGCAACGATCCGGCGGAGCCCGGCAACTGGCTCTGCGGCCGGATCCCGGCCCAGGCCGTGTCCGACGGTTGATCCCCCGGTG
>NZ_LIQR01000665.1 GCF_001418575.1 Peterkaempfera griseoplana | reverse complement strand
ACCATGTACTCCGGCAGCCGCTCCGCGGCGAACTGCCGTACGGCGTCGGGCAGTCCGGTGGCGTCGTGGGTACCCGGGTCTGCGACGACATAGGCGACGAGCCGGCGGTCCCCTGGTGCGTCCTCACGTACGAGCACCGTGGCCTGGGCGATCCGGGGATGCGCGGCCACCGCTGCCTGGACCTCGCCGGGCTCGATGCGGAAGCCGCGGATCTTCACCTGCTCGTCGGCCCGGCCGGCGAAGACCAGTCGGCCGTCGGGGCGCCACTTCGCCAGGTCGCCGGTGCGGTAGAGGCGCTCGCCCGGGGAGCCGAAGGGGCTGGCGACGAAGCGCTCGGCCGTCAGCTCGGGGCGGCCCAGGTATCCGCGGGCCAGCTGGCCGCCGGCGATGTACAGCTCGCCCGCGACGCCCACCGGGACCGGGCGCAGGGAGGGGTCCAGGACATAGGCGCGGGTGTTGTGGACCGGGCGGCCGATGGGGACCGGGCCGGTGTCGCCGGCCGGGTCGAACCTGTGGGTCGTGATCTGCACGGTGGTCTCGGTCGGCCCGTAGAGGTTGTGCACCTCCACGCCCCAGTCGGCAGCGGTACGCGCCGCTAGGGCGGAGGGGACGGCCTCGCCGCCGACGAAGACCCGCTTCAGGGGCAGGGCGGCGCCGTCCGTGGTCGCACCGGCGACCACCTCGAGCAGCGAGGGCACGAACTGGGCCACGGTGATCCGGTGCCGCTCGACGAACGCGAGCAGCCGAGCGGGGTCCTGGGACGTCTCCGCCGGGGCTATGCAGGTTTTGGCGCCGGTGAGCAGCGGCAGCCAGATCTCCCACACGGAGGCGTCGAAGCCGAGCGCGGTGCGTGCCAGTACGGCGTCGTCCGGCCCGAGCGGGAAGGCCCCGGTCATCCAGCGCAGATGGCTCGCCACGGCGCTGTGCTCGACCAGGACCCCCTTGGGGGTTCCGGTGGATCCGGAGGTGTGGATGACATAGGCGGGGTGCGACGGGAGCAGCGGGGCCACCCGGTCGGCGTCCTGCGGTCCGGTCGCCGGCTGCGACGCCAGTGCCTCCTGGGTCCCGGCGGCGTCCAGCACGATCTGTGCCAGCGGGATGCCGGCCGTCAGCCCGGCGGTCTCCGTCGTGGTGATCACACAGGTCGCGGCGGCGTCGGTGAGGACGGCCGCGATGCGGCCCACCGGGAGGCCGGGGTCCACGGGGAGGTAGGCGGCGCCGCTCTTCAGCACACCGAGGAGTGCGACGATCATCTCCGCGGAGCGCGGCAGGGCCAGGGCCACCAGTTGCTCGGGGCCGAATCCCCGGCTGATCAGCAGATGGGCGAGGCGGGACGCTCGTGCGTCCAGCTCGGCGTAGGTCAGCGGGACTTCCTCGGACACCACCGCGACCGCGTCCGGGGTGCGCGCCGCCTGCGCCTCGAACAGTGCCGGCAGAGTGGCCGGCGCGGCGTCGGCCGCTGTGTCGTTCCATGCGGAGAGCACGCGGTGGAGCTCCTCCGCGTTCAGTACGTCCAGCGTGCCCAGCGGCCGGTCGGGGCCGCCTTGCAGCGCCTGCTCCAGCGCGGCCACCAGGCTTTCGGCCGCGGTGCGCACCAGCCCGCCCACCGCCTGCGGGTCGATCGGCGCCACCGCGTCCACGGAGACCGCGAAACCGGTGCCGTCGTCGTCCACGGAGACCGAGAGCGGATAGTTGCTGCCCTCGCGCGTGAACAGCAGCCGGATGCCGTCCATCCCCTCGTCGTCGGCACTGTCGGCGGCCTGGTCGGTGTTGTGGCGGTAGTTGAAGATCGAGGTGAACAGCGGCATGTCGCCCGCCACCCCGCTGGCCTGCTGGGCCAGCGTCAGCGGGGCGTGCTCGTGCTCCAGGAGCTCCGCCAGCTGGGTGCGCATGGCCGTAAGGGCTGCCCGAACGCCCAGCTCGTCGACGCGTACGCGGACGGGCAGGGTGTTGATGAAGGGACCCGGAACCCGCTCGGAGCCTGCGCCGGCGTTCATCCGCCCGAACAGCACCGTGCCGAACACCACGTCGCTGCGCCCGCTCACCGCCCCCAGCACCCGCGCCCACGCCAGATGCAACACACTCGCGGGGCTGGCACCCGCACGGCGGGCGACATCCCGCAACCGGCCGCTCAGCTCTCCGGTGAACGGCACGACCTTGCGGACCAGTTCGGTGCCGTCGCGGTGGACGTCGACGAGTCCGTACGGTGC
>NZ_LIQR01000664.1 GCF_001418575.1 Peterkaempfera griseoplana | reverse complement strand
CGCCCTGTCCGCGGCCGCGGAGCTGCTGCTCTCCCAGGGCATGCCGGGCGTGACCTTCGCCAAGGTCGCCGGCCTCGCCGGCGTCAGCAAGATGACTCTCTACAAGTGGTGGTCGTCGCCGGGAAGCCTGGCGTTCGAGGCGTACTTCACGGTCTTCGAGGACACCCTCGCCTTTCCCAGGACCGGCGACATCAGGCACGACCTGACCACCCAGCTGCATGCCTTCGTGGAACTGCTGGGCCGCAGCGGCAACGTCATGGCCGAGATCATCGGAGCCGCGCAGAGCGACCCCGACCTGGCGGCCGCACTCTCCACGCAGTACGTGCGCAAGCGCCGCAACCTCGCCGTGGAACGGCTCGCGCTCGCCCAGCAGGCGGGGCAGATCCGGCGCGACGTCGACCTGGAGACGCTGGTCGACCAGTTGTGGGGCGCCTGCTACCACAGACTGCTCCTGCCGTCCGAGCCCCTGGACACCGACTTCGCGGACCGGCTGATCGGCAACCTCCTCGCCGGCATCGCCCCGTCGGGAGAGCAGCAGCAGTAGGCCCGACGGCGGGCGGCCCCGGCCGCGGCTGCGCGCACTCCCGAATGCGGCGAAGAGCCGGTACGCCACAGGCCCAAGGGCGGACGTCCATCGACCCCAACAGCAGCGCAACACCCCGAGCCCAGGCTGAATCAGCGATGTTTGACACTGGACGACCGGTCGTCTAGCTTCGTTTAGGCGACCGGTCGGCTAGTGAACCGGTCAGCTCCCCCACTCGGAAGGTCACCATGAGCATCCAGGGCCAGAAGGTCGCCGTCATCACCGGTGCGTCGCAGGGCATCGGAGAAGGCCTGGTCACCGCCTACCGCAAACTCGGCTACGCCGTCGTCGCCACCTCCCGCACCATCGCCGAGTCGCAGGACCCCGGCGTGCTGACGGTCCGGGGCGACATCGCCGACCCGGCCACCGCGGAGCGCGTCATCGCAGCCGGCGTGGAGCGGTTCGGCCGCATCGACACCCTCGTCAACAACGCCGGCATCTTCGTCTCCAAGCCGTTCACCGACTACACCCAGGCCGACTACGACGCGGTGACCGGCGTCAACCTGGGCGGCTTCTTCCGCATCACCCAGCTCGCCATCGCCAGGATGCTCCAGCAGGGCGACGGGGGCCATGTCGTGCAGATCAGCACCAGCCTGGTCGACCACGCCAGCTCCGACGTGCCCGCCGTGCTGGCCTCCCTGACCAAGGGCGGCCTGCAGTCCGCCACCAAGGCCCTGGCCATCGAGTACGCCACCCGCGGCATCCGCAGCAACGCCGTCGCCCTGGGCATCATCAGGACCCCCATGCACGCGGAGGAGTACCACGAGGCCCTGGCCGCGCTGCATCCGGTGGGCCGGATCGGCGAGGTCGACGACGTCGCCGACGCCGTGGTGTACCTGGAGAAGGCCCCCTTCGTCACCGGCGCGATCCTGCACCTGGACGGCGGCCAGAGCGCAGGCCACTGACCCGCCCTCACCCCGGCCGGTCGGCGCACCCCACGGCCCTCGGCCCCGCAGCGCGACGGCGCTGCGGGGCCGAGGGCCGCCGATCGCCGCCCCCGAGGGCCCCGGCGGACCCGAAATGCGCTGGCGGCCCTGCGGACCCACCGGCATCCTCTTCCCATGCTGATCAGAGAGGCCGCCGCCGAGGACTGGACCGCGATCTGGCCCTTCTTCCACAGGATCGTCGCCGCGGGCGAGACCTTCACCTACCCGGTCGATCTCAGCGAGGAGCAGGGCCGCGACTGGTGGCTGCTGCCGGCCCCCCACCGCACGGTCGTCGCCGTCGACGAAGCGGGAACGGTTCTGGGCACCGCGAAGATGAACACCAATCACCTGGGCAACGGCTCACACATCGCGAGCGCCAGCTACATGGTCGACCCCGCGCGCGCCGGACAGGGCGTGGGCCGGGCGCTCTGCGAGTACACGCTGGAGTGGGCACGCGCGGCCGGCTTCCGGGCGATGCAGTTCAACGCGGTCGTCGAGACCAACGCGCCCGCCGTCCACCTCTACCGGTCCCTCGGGTTCCAGGTGCTGGGCACACTGCCGGAGGGCTTCCGCCACCCGGTGAACGGCTATGTCGGGCTGCACATCATGTACCGCGCCCTCTGACCCCCGGCCCCGCACCTCCCCGTCCGTCCGGGCGCGCCGGGGACCGGGGGCCGACGGTCGTCCGGGCCGTGAGTGCAGGCGGAGGCTAGCCTGGAGGGGACGGCCGCGTCGTGGACACCGGCCCGGCCGCGGAGAGGCCCCACGTCCGGCCGGGAGCAGCAGCACGCGCCGCCCGGCAGCCGCCGCCCGCACGACGGTCCCGCGTCGGTCGCGGACCGGGCCAGGCGCCACCGCCCCCGGCGACGGAGCCTGCCCGAGGATGCCGAGGGCGAAGGAGGCACCATGGAGATCAAGGGTTCGGTTGCCCTGGTGACGGGAGCCAACCGCGGTATCGGCAACGCGTTCGCCCGTGCGCTGCTCGAACACGGCGCCGCCAAGGTGTACGCCGGCGTCCGCGATCCGGCAGGCGTGACGGATCCGGACCTCACCCCGCTGCGCCTGGACGTCACCGACCCCGATCAGGTCGCCGCGGCCGCCGCGGAGGCGGGGGACGTCACCATCCTGATCAACAACGCCGGTGTCGGCGGCTATCAGACCAAACTGCTGGAAGGCCCGCTCGAAGGGGCCCGCCAGGCCATGGAGGTCAACTACTTCGGCACCTGGGAGGTCTCCCGGGCCTTCGCACCCGTCCTCGCGCGCAACGGCGGCGGCGCCCTGGTGAACATGCTGTCGCTGGCTTCCTGGGTCGGACGTCCGGACTACCCCGGGTACGCGGCCTCCAAGGCGGCCGAGTGGTCGCTCACCGACGCGCTGCGCCAGGGACTGCGCGAGCAGGGCACGCTGGTGGTCGGGGTCCACGCCGGCTTCGTGGAGACCGACCTCAGCGCCTGGACGGACGCCCCCAAGGTCAGCCCCGCCAGCGTGGCCGAGCAGACCATGCGGGCCCTGGCCGGCGACCGGCTCGAGGTGCTGGCCGACGAGGCCACCAGGGAGCGCAAGGCCGCTCTCTCCCGTCCTCTCGACGCCGAGCCCCAGGACTGACCGGCGCCCCGCCGCCGCCCGCAGGCCACCGCGGCAGCACTCGGCCCCCACCCGCCGCCGCTAGTCGACCGGTCGTACGATGGACCCATGGGACGGACCAGTGACGCCGGGCAGAAGATCCTCGCGGCTGCGCAGTCGCTCATCGAGCTGCGCGGCTACTCCGCTCTGGGGGTGGCCGAGATCTGCAAGGCCGCAGGCGTGCCCAAGGGCAGCTTCTACTACTTCTACGAGTCCAAGGAGGCGCTGGCCCTCGCCGTCCTCGACGAGCACTGGGCCCAGGAGCGCCAGGGCTGGACGCGCATCCTGACCGGCGACGGCGAACCGCTCCAGCGGCTGCGGCAGCTGTTCGAGGCCACGCAGGCCGACCAGCACGCGGGGCAGCAGAGCTGCGGCACCGTCTCGGGATGCCTGTTCGGCAACCTCACCCTGGAGATGTCCAACCAGACCGAGGCCATCCGCGAGCGCCTCCAGCAGATCTTCGAGGCCCAGGTCGACATGGTCGACAAGGTCGTCGCCGAGGCCCGGGAACGGGGGGACGTCACCGTCGCCGACACCCGGGAGGCCGCCCGCTCCGTCGTCGCCCAGCTCGAGGGCCAGGTGCTCTTCGCCAAGCTCTACAACAACGTCCAGCGGCTCGACACGCTGTGGGCCAACTGCCTGGCGCTGCTCGGTGCCCGCGTCCCCGAGGCCGCCCCGGCCGCCGTCTGACGGCCTGGCGGCGCCGGCCGCCGCGGAGTGCCGCAGCGGCCGACGGTGCGCGGCAGCGCACACCCTCAGGCGGCGGTCATCTCGCGTACCAGTGGCGCCACCTCGGTGCCGAAGAGTTCCACGGCGTTCATCAGGGTCCCGTGCGGCATTCCGTGCATCCCGTACTTGAGGTCGAAACGGCCGGCCCCGAGGACCCGGAGCGTCTCAGCGATCTTCGTTGCGACGGTACGGGGCGATCCGACGTACAGGGCCCCATCCGGCCCCACGTCGTGCATGAAGTGTTCGAAGGCCGGAGCGCGGAACCCGCGCTGTGCGGCCACCGTCCGCATGGTGCGCTCGTAGTGGGGCCAGAACTCCGCCACGGCCTGCTCGTCCGTGGCGGCCACATGGCCCGGGGAGTGCACCCCGACCGGCCGTTCAGGCTGCCCGAACTCCTCCAGGGCGCGGCGGAAGAGTTCGGTGAAGGGAGCGAACCGCGCGGTCGGGCCGCCGATGATCGCGAGCATCAGCGAGAAGCCGTACCGTGCCGTGCGGATCACCGACTGGGGGCTGCCTCCGACGCCGATCCAGGTCGGGATCGCGCCGGACTCGCTGTGCGGGTGGACCGACAGGCCGTCCAGCCGGGGGCGGGTGGTGCCGGCCCAGGAGACCGGCTCCTCCTTCAGCAGTTCGGCGAAGAGGTCGACCTTCTCCTCGAAGAGGCGGTCGTAGTCGCTGAGGTCGTAGCCGAAGAGCGGGAAGGACTCGGTGCTCGACCCCCTGCCGAGAATCACCTCCGCACGCCCTTTGGAGACGGCGTCCAGCGTGGCGTAGCGCTGGTAGACCCGGACCGGGTCGTCCGAGCTGATGACCGTGACGGCCGATCCGAGCCGGATCCGCGAGGTGCGGGAGGCGATCGCGCCCAGCACCACGTCGGCGGCCGAGAGCGGCATCCAGTCGGTGTGGTGCTCCCCGATGGCGAAGTGGTCGATCCCGACCTGGTCGGCGAGGACCCCCTCCTCCACCAGGTTGCGGATCGTCTCGCCGTGCGTCGACGGCCGGCCCTGGGCGTCGCTGGTGACATCGCCGAACGTGTCCAGTCCGAGGGTTACCGGAGGTGTGCCCCCGGGGGTCGCGACATGGCCGGTCATGCGGTTTCCTCGCTCCGTGGTCGCCCGGTGCGCCCGGCTGCGGCCAGTGCGTCCGCAGCTCGCTGCATCGCCGGGGCATTACTTGCTCAGTCAAGAAAGAACTTGCGGCGTCAAGTAGAGCCCCGCAGTCCTTGACCTGTCAAGCAGATGCCCTCGGAGCGCCGGACCGAGCCCCTCGGCCACGGGCGCCCCGTACAGCACCCCCAGCCGCCGTACACCGGACCGGCCGGACGGCGGACGGCTCCCAGAAGGGGCGCCGGCCGCGCGGCCGGGCTAC
>NZ_LIQR01000663.1 GCF_001418575.1 Peterkaempfera griseoplana | reverse complement strand
CCCCTCGACCCCGCACCCCTTGACCGGCCGACCCGGGGCCGCCTGCGCCGCGTGGTACGCAGCGCCCTCGCGGACGTCACGCCGCTGCGCACCAGCCCGCACTACCGCAGAGTGTGGTTCGGCCAGACGGTGTCCTCCGTCGGCCAGCAGATGACCGCCGTCGCGGTCTCGGTGCAGGTCTACGCGCTCACCGGCTCCAGTTTCGCCACCGGCCTGGTGGGACTGTTCTCGCTGGTCCCGCTGGTCGTCTTCGGTCTGTACGGCGGCGCCATCGCCGACACCGTCGACCGCCGCAAACTCGGCCTGGCGGGCTCCGCCGGCCTCGCCCTGGTCTCCGCCGTACTCGCCGCCCAGGCCGCCCTCGGCATCGAACAGGTCGCGGTCCTGTACGCAGCGGTGGCCCTCCAGGCCGTCTGCTTCGCGGTGAGCTCCCCGGCCAGAAGCTCGATGCTGCCCCGGCTGGTCCCCACCGAGCAGCTGCCGGCAGCCAACGCCCTGGCCACCGTCTCCATGAACCTGGGCCTCACCATCGGCCCCATGCTCGGTGGTCTGCTCATCGGCATCTGGAGCTACCAGGCGGCCTACCTGGTCGACGCCGTCGCCTTCAGCGCCACCATCTACGCGATGTGGCGACTGCCCGCCATGCGTCCCGAGGGCGAACGCAAGGGCCGTGCCTCCGTCCTCGACGGCCTGCGCTTCCTGCGCGACCGCCCCAACCTCCGCACCAGCTTCCTCGCCGACCTCGCTGCAATGATCTTCGGCATGCCGCGCGCCCTCTTCCCCGCCATCGCCGTGGGGTTCTACGGCGGTGACGCCCGCACCGTCGGACTGCTGGTCTCCGCCCCGGCCGTCGGCGCCCTCGCGGGGGCCCTCTTCTCCGGCTGGGTCGGCCGGGTCAACCGCCACGGCTTCGCCGTGATCAGCGCCGTCGCCGCCTGGGGCCTCGCCATCGCCGGCTTCGGCCTGGTCCGCAACCTCTGGCTGGGCCTGCTGCTGCTCGCCGCCGCGGGCTGCGCGGACACCGTCAGCATGATCTTCCGCAACACGATCATGCAGACCGCCGCCCCCGACGACATGCGCGGCCGCCTCCAGGGGATCTTCATCGTCGTGGTCGCCGGCGGCCCCCGCCTGGGCGATTTCGAGTCCGGCACCGTCGCCTCCCTCACCAGCCCGGCCGTCTCCGTGGTCAGCGGAGGCCTGGCCTGCGTGGCCGCCATCCTCCTGCTCACGGCCCGCCGTCCCTCCTTCGCCCGCTACGACGCCCGCCACCCCACCCCC
>NZ_LIQR01000662.1 GCF_001418575.1 Peterkaempfera griseoplana | reverse complement strand
AGGGCGGTGGTGGGTTCGTCCATGATGACGATCTCGGGGTCGAGCGCCAGCGCCATGGCGATCATGACGCGCTGGCGCATGCCCCCGGAGAGCTGGTGGGGATAGCTGTCCAGGCGGTCGGGGGCGATGCCGACCAGCTTCAGCAGCTCGCGGGCGCGGTCGAGGCGGTCGGCGCGGGACATCCCCGGGCGGTGGGCCCGGAGGACGTCGGTGAGCTGGGTGACGACCTTGTGGACGGGGTTGAGCGAGTTCATGGCCCCCTGGAAGACGATGGAGGTCTCGTTCCAGCGGAAGCGGCGCAGTTGCGCAGGGGTGAGGTCCAGGATGTCCAGCGGCTCCGCGGAGTCCCTGGGGTGGTAGCGGACCTCGCCGCCGGTGATCACACCGGGCGGCGAGAGCAGCCGGGTGACGGCATAGGCGAGGGTGGACTTGCCGCTGCCGCTCTCCCCCGCCAGGCCCAGCACCTCCCCGCGGTGCAGGGTGAGGTCGATGCCCTGGAGGGCGCGCACGGCGCTGTCGCCGAGGCCGTAGTCGACGTCCAGGTCGCGGATCTCCAGCACGGGGGTGCGCTGCAGGGTGGGGGTGCTCATACGCGGTCGCCCTTCTGCGGGTCGCGGACGACGGGGGTCCTGCGGACGACGGGGGTGAAGCCGGTGCGCATCCTGACCCGGCCCCTGCCGCCCGCCCTGCCGCCGGTGCGCAGCCGGGGGTTGACGAACTCGTCGATGGCGAAGTTGATCAGCGACAGCGCGGTGCCCAGCAGGGCGATGCACAGACCGGCGGGGACGAACCACCACCAGGCGTTCAGGGCCAGGGCCTGGTTGTTCTGGGCCCAGAAGAGCACGGTGCCCCAGTTCCAGTGGGAGATGCTGGCGACGCCGATGAAGGAGAGGGTGATCTCGGTCAGGACGGCGAAGACCACGGTGCCCACGAAGCTGGAGGCGATGATCGCGGTGAGGTTGGGGATGATCTCGAAGACGATGATCCGCCAGGTGGACTCACCGGTGGCCCGGGCCGCCTCGATGTAGTCGCGGCGGCGCAGCGACAGGGTCTGGGCCCGCAGGACCCGGGCGCCCCAGGCCCAGGCCGTGAGGCTGATGACCACGGCGATGACGACGTCGCCCGCGTTCGGCAGGAAGGAGGTGATGATGATGACCAGCGGCAGGCCGGGGATGACCAGGAAGATGTTGCTGAAGGCGGAGAGCACCTCGTCCGCGGCGCCGCCGAGGAATCCGGCGCTGACGCCCACCAGCACCGAGATCACGGTCGCGCAGAAGCCGGTGACGAACCCCACCACCATCACCCCGCGGGTGCCGACCAGCAGCTGGGAGAGGATGTCCTCCCCGGTCTGGGTGGTACCCAGCAGATGCCTGGCGGAGGGGGCCTGCATGATGTCGTTGGACATCGCCGACGGGTCGTAGGGGGCGATCCAGGAGCCGATGACGGCGAGCACCAGGAAGATGCCGAGGATCGTCAGCCCGGTGATGGCCTTGCCGTTGCGCAGGAAGGCGAACCGGTTGCGCCGGGTACGGACGGCCGGACCGGCCGCCGCCGCGGGCGACGGCTCGGCGACGCCGAGCCCGGGGTCACTCGTCTGGATGGTCATGGTTGGTCAGCCCTCCCGCCGGGTGCGGGGATCGAGGAGCATGTAGGCGAGGTCGGCGAGCAGGTTCGCCACGAGGACCGAGAGCGTGATGATGAGGAAGATCCCCTGCATCAGCGGGTAGTCCTTGGCACCCACGGCCTGGAGCAGCACCAGGCCGATGCCGGGGTAGGAGAAGACCATCTCCACCAGCAGGGTGCCGCCGACGATGAAGCCCAGGGACAGCGCGAAGCCTGAGACATTGGGAAGCACGGCGTTGCGCGCGGCGTAGGAGAACATCACCCGTCGCTCGGAGAGGCCCTTGGCGTGGGCGACGGTCACATAGTCCTCGGAGGACACGGTCACCATCATGTTGCGCATACCGAGGATCCAGCCGGCCATCGCACTGATCACGATGGTGAGGCCGGGCAGCACCGCGTGGTAGGCGGCACTGGCGATGAAGTCACCGGAGAAGGAGGGGACCAGGCCGTTGTCGAAGCCGCCCGAGGCGGGGAAGACCGGCCACGCCGAGGCGAGGACGGCGATGGCGATCAGCCCGAGCCAGAAGTAGGGGATCGAGGAGAAGAAGGTGGCGATCGGCAGCAGGTTGTCCATCCAGGAGCCGCGCCGCCATCCGGAGACGACGCCGAGGCCGGTTCCCAGCAGGAAGCTGATCAGCGTGGTGGTGCCGACCAGGGCGAGGGTCCAGGGCAGATACTGGCCGATGATCTGGGAGACGGGGGTGGGGAAGAAGGTGAAGGAGAGCCCCAGGTCCCCGTGGAAGAGCGTGGACCAGTAGTCGAGGTACTGCTGCCACAGGCTCTTGTGCTGGTTGAGCCCGAACAGGGCGTAGAGCGAGGCCATCGCCTTGGTGCTCAACTGGCCCTGGTAGCGGGCGATCAGCGACTGCACCGGGTCGCCCGGCATCATCCGCGGGATGAAGAAGTTGATGGTGATCGCGGCCCAGGCGGTGACCAGGTAGAAGGCCAGGCGTTGGAAGAGGTACTTCACTGCTCGGCCTCCGCCCCGTCGTAGAGCCAGCAGGCGGCCCAGTGGCCGTCCTCGGGGAGGGCGAAGCGGGGCGGTACCGCGGTGCGGCAGCGCTCCATGGCCGCGGGGCAGCGCGGATGGAAGCGGCAGCCCTCCGGTGGGGTGATCAGGCTCGGTGGCTCGCCCCTGGGGGTCTCCGTCTCCTGCTCTGCTTCACCGCCCGCGGCGACCCGGTCGGGGTCGGGCGCGGAGTCGATGAGCAGCCGGGTGTACGGGTGCGCGGGCTGCTGGGTGACGGTCTCGCTGTCGCCGCCCTCGACCATCCGCCCCGCGTACATCACCAGGGTGGTGTCGGCGAAGTAGCGGGCCGAGGCGATGTCATGGGTGATGTAGAGGACGGCGAGGCGCAGCCGTTCCCTGAGGTCGGCGAGCAGGTTGAGCACACCGAGCCGGATGGAGACGTCCAGCATGGAGACGGGCTCGTCGGCGAGGAGCACCGCCGGGTCGGCGGCCAGGGCGCGGGCGATGGCGACCCGCTGCCGCTGGCCGCCCGAGAGCTCGTGGGGGAAGGCGTCGATGTAGCGCTCGGGCGGGGTGAGCTGCACCTGGGTGAGCAGTGCGTGCAGGTTGCTCTCCAGCTCCGCCTTGTCCCGCCCGGCACGGCCGTGGACGCGCAGCGCGCGGGTGAGGTGGTAGCGGACGGTGTGGACCGGGTTGAGGGAGGCGAAGGGGTCCTGGAAGATCAGCTGGACGTTGCTGCACCAGTCGCGGAAGCGGCGGCCCCGGCCGGCCGTGGCCGGCCGGCCGGCGTAGCGGATCTCGCCCGAGGTGAGCGGGTGGAGCTGCGCCAGCAGACGGGCGACGGTGGACTTGCCGGAGCCGGACTCCCCCACCAGCGCGGTGACGCGCCCTCGGTGCAGTTCCAGGGAGACGTCGTCCACGGCGTGGACGGTCCGGGCTGGGCGGGTGAGGAACTCACGCCCCTTGCGCTTGACGGCGAAGTGCTTGGTCACCCCTCGGGCCTCGAGGATCGCCGTTTCCTCGGGGACGGTGGTGGCGTCCGGGGTGGTGTCGGCTATGGCCATGGCCTGGCTCTCTGTCGGTCTGGTGCGGATCTGTCCGGTGACGGCCGGCCGGTCCGGGGGGCGCGATGCACGCCGCCCCGGACCGGGCCCGGCGGTCAGGAGGAGGGCTGGAGGTGCAGCACCACATCGAGGGAGTTGGGCTGGGTCGGCTGCGGCGGGCCGTAGGGGTTGGACTCGTCCGGCCAGCCGGTCCAGTGCCTGGTGTTGTACTCGGCGCCGATCGGGGCCGCGGAGGTGGGCACCATGGGGACCTGCTCCACCATGATCTTCTGCAGCTTGTCGAGGGCGTCGGTGCGGGTGGCGTCGTCGGACGCACTGGCGTACTGCTTCAGCGCGCCGGTGGCCTCGTCGCTCTTGAAGCGGCCGAAGTTGCCGCCGGCGGCGGCCTTGCCGACCGGCTGGAGCAGGGCGCCGTCCATGATGTTCTCGTACATGTCGTACGGGGTGGCACCGCTGTTGGTCCAGTGCAGCACGGCGTCGAAGTTGCCGTTGTTGACGTCGGAGGTCCAGGAGTCCACGGTCTGGGTGCGGACCTCGGCCGAGATGCCTATCTTCTTCAGGCCGTCCTTGATGATGGAGAGCCCGGTGAGGTAGTCGGACCAGCCGGAGGGGTCGGCCAGGGTGATCTTCACGGGCTTGCCGGAGGGGTCCTTCAGGGTGTCGCCGGCGTAGGTGAAGCCCGCGTCGGTGAGCTCCTTCTTGGCCTTGTCCACGTCCACGGTGAGCTTGGCGCCCTTGTAGTCGGGGGCGAGGTAGGGGTCACCGGCCGGCAGCGGGATGCCGGTGGGGTTCTCGATCTCCGGGTAGAGGGTGGACTCCGCCTGGACGAAGATGGCCTGCCGGTCGACCACCAGGTTGATGGCGCGGCGCAGCGCCGGGTTGTCCAGCGGCTTCCTCGCGGTGTTCAGCCAGAGGCCGTGGATGCCGAGGCCGGAGGGGAACCAGAGCTTGTTGTGCGCGGCGTCCTTGTTGATGAACAGCTGCTTGTAGTTGGGCATGAAGACGAAGGACCACTCGCTGGAGCCGTTGGCCAGGGCCGTGGTCTGCGCGCTGTTGTCGTTGTAGGAGGTGTACCGCAGCTCGGAGACCTTGGGCAGGTCCTTCCAGTAGCTGCTCCGCCGGGTGAGGGTGACGGTCTGCGGGGTGAAGGACTTCAGCGTGTAGGGGCCGCTGCCGACCGGGGTCTGGTCGGTCCAGGTGGAGGGGTCCTTGACGGTCGACCAGATGTGCTTGGGGATGACGAACTGGTTGAGGATCTTCGTCTGGTTGACGAACTGCGAGGAGTCGAAGGTCAGCTCGACCTGGTTGGTGCCCTTGACGCTGATGCCCTGGAAGGGGATGGCGTTGATGTTCAGCGCCTGGGTCTTCTTCATCAGGTCGAAGGTGTAGGCGACGTCGTCGGCCGTGAGGGGCTTGCCGTCGGACCAGGTCACCTTGTCGCGGACGGTGAAGGTGAGCTTCCTGAAGTTGTCGGCCCACTCCCAGGCGGTGGCCAGCCAGGGCTGCCCCTTCTCGCTGGGACGGATGCCGTTCGTCATCACCAGCGGCTCGTAGATCATGAAGCGGTAGCCGAGGGAGGCGCCCGCCGAGGTGCCGAGGAACGGGTTGCTGTTGTCGGTCTGCGGCCCGTTGGGCATGCCGACGTTCAGCACACCGCCGCCGGCGCCACCGGACTGTGCACCGCTGCCGCCGGCCACCGGGCCGGTCGGGCCGACACTGCCACTGGTGCAGCCGGCGACGAGGCCGGCCGCGGCGAGCACGGCCAGCAGGGCTGGTGCGGTCGTCCTGAGTCGTTTGGCGTGAGTCACTGTCACTGCTCCTGGAATTGGAGGGCGGAGGGCTTCTCGCAGAGCTGTGAGGGTGCCCGGCGAAAGCCGTAACAGACATGCCTGAGAGCGCTCTCAAGCACAGGGGTGTCCACCACCGCCGATCGGGGTCGGCCTAGGACCGGCCGCCCGGGATCAACCGGGCTGGACCGTCGGCGCCGGCGGGGTTGAGGAGCCCCGCACGACGAGTGTGGTGGGCAGGACGAACGGGGCCGGGGACGCCGGCACCCCTTCCAGATGGGAGAGCAGCAGCCCGGCCGCCGCCTCCCCCATCTCACGCATCGGCTGACGGACCGTGGTCAGCGCGGGAGCGGTGTGCGCGGCCAGCTGGATGTCGTCGAAGCCGATCACCGCGACATCCTCGGGTACCCGCCGGCCTGCGTCGTGCAGTGCCCGCAGCACCCCCGACGCGGTGAGGTCGTTGTGGGCGAAGACCGCGTCGAAAGGCCTGCCGGAGGCGATCAGCTTCCCGACCGCGGCCCGGCCGGACTCCTCGGTGAAGTCGCCCTCGACGACCAGCTGCGGATCGAGCAGCAGGCCCTCGGCGGCGGCGGCCTCGGCGAAGCCCTCGGTACGGTCCCGTACACAGCCGAAGTGCGCCACTCCGGTGACCACTGCGGGGCGGCGGCGCCCGGTGGCTGCCAGGTGCCGGGCGGCGGCCGCACCCCCGTCGCGGTTGGTGGTGGCGACGGAGGGGAACTCCGGATGGTGGCCGCGGTCGTCGATCAGCACGACCGGCAGGCCCTTGCGGTGCAGTTCGGCGATGTAGTCCAGGGTGTTCTCGGGCTCGATGACCAGCAGCCCGTCGAAGGCGCTGCCCGACACCTGCTCGGCGAAGCGGCGGAGCGACTCCTCACCCCGGGTGCAGGTGTAGAGCAGCAGACCGTACCCGTCCGCCTCCAGGACGTCGACCGCGCCCTGGAGGACGTCCCCGATCCACGGCCAGGTGAGGGAGGGGACCAGCATGCCCACGGTGCGGGTGCGGCCCCGGGCGAGGCCGACGGCGCGGGAGCTCGGCACATAGCCCGTCTCGGCGATCACCTCGCGGATGCGCTGCGCGGTGTCGGCGTCCACGTCCGCCTTGCCGTTCAGCACCCGCGACACCGTCGCCTTGCTGACGCCTGCCCGGCGTGCCACGTCCGCGATGGTGACGCGCACGGTCGCACCCCCACTTCTCAGCCGTCATGCCCCTGCGAGCAACGCCGTAACCGGTCCCGTAACCGGTACCGGGACCGGTTACGGTGTGAGAGTGAACCGCCTTGTAGGGCACGCGTCAACACTTTGGACGACTCCCCCTCAGGGAAATTTCGGGTTGCCGCACGCCCCCGTGCTCAGGAGCCGGTGCGCATCTCCCCGAGCTGCGCCAGATACCGCTCAGCGGCGCGGAGTTTGCGGCCCTCGGTACCCGGCACCTGGCCACGCAGCGCGATGATGGACGGCGCGATCCGCCGGGCCTCGGCCACATCGTGGACGGCGCGCCAGCAGGCGTCGGCGTTGGAGGCGGCCTGCAGGGTCTCCGGGTGCTCCGGTCCCCTGGCCTTGAGCAGCTTCAGGGCGACGTCCCGGTAGAGGTCGGCGGCCAGCGCCTGCTGGCCCGCCAGCCGGGAGACATGGGCGCGCACCTGACGGACGTGCAGCGACGGCGGGGCCGCGTCCCCGTGCATGGCGAAGGCCTGCCGCTCCAGCGCGGCGGCCAAGTCGACGGCGGTGGTGTGCTCCCCCGCGTCGGCGGCCTGCACGATACGGCTGATGGGCTCGCGGTACTCGGCGAGGTCGTCGGGCGCCCGCACAGCAGCCGGGGCCGGGGCGGGCGGGCCGGGCGGTACGGCT
>NZ_LIQR01000661.1 GCF_001418575.1 Peterkaempfera griseoplana | reverse complement strand
GGTCTCCAGCTGGGCCAGCGACTGCTCCAGCTGGTGCTTCTCCTCCTGCAGCCGCTGCTGGCGGCCGTCCAGCTCGTCCAGGATGCGCACCAGGTCTTCCTGGCGGGCACCCCGCAGCTGGCTCTGGTCGTTGGTGGAGCTGACCTGGATCGCCAGGCCCAGCCCAAGGGCGAACAGCAGCGGCTGCAGGAGGAGAAGCACCAGCTGGAGCAGTCGCTGGCCCAGCTGGAGACCAGCTCCAACCAGGCCAAGGAGGCGCAGCAGCAGACCCGGCGCAAGGAGGCCCAGCTGGGCGTCCTTGCGGGCACGGTCAAGGCGACCGGACCCGGGATCACGCTGACGATCAGGGACCCCTCCGGCCATGTGAAGGCGGATATGCTGCTGGACACGCTGCAGGAGCTCCGAGCGGCGGGGGCGGAGGCGATTCAGATCAACAGTGTGCGTGTGGTGGCGGACACCTACTTCACCGACCCGTCCTCGGGCGGCGTGCAGATCGACGGAAAAAGCGTGTCGCAGCCCTATGTCTTCACCGTGATCGGGAATCCTCAGGATCTGCAGCCGGCCCTCAACATTCCCGGCGGTGTGGTGCAGACTCTGGAGAAGGAGCAGGCCACGGCCACCATCGCCGAGGAGCACAAGATCACCGTGGATGCCTTGATCCAGCCGAAGACGCCTGAGTACGCTCGGCCGACGCAGCCATGAACGGTCACGTCGGGCGCCCCCGCTGCCGATGGCGGCGGTTGCGTCCGTCAGACTGTCACCCGACCACTCCACCTCGCCCCGCGGGCGGGTCTGTCGCTTACAAGGGGATTCGCCCGTGAGCCTGTTCTCGAAGCTGTTCGGCCGCAACGCCCGCCGGGGCGCCGCGGAGGCCCCCACGGCGCGCCACCGTCGCGCCGGTGAGGAGCCCGGCGGGGTGCCGGGCATGCGGGGTGCCCCGCAGGGCGAGGAGTTCGCCACCCAGGCCGGGGNNGACCAGGCCGACGGCCCCGGCGGCGGTGCGGGTGGTCGCGGCGGAGCGTACGGCGCGTCGGTTGACCCCTCGGGTGGGCCGCGCATAGGTTTCGACGCGGGACCCTCAACCTCGGGTGGAGGGTTCGCCCCCAATCCCTATGCGGCCGCGGCCCAGCCGGGCGGCCCCCGTCAGGAGGCTGCGAACGCCATGGCTGCGACCGTGTGCACCCGGTGCGGCAACCACAATCCGGAGGCCGCCCGGTTCTGCTCCAACTGCGGGGCGCCGCTGCGCGGCGGCGGCCAGCCGGCGGAGCGGCCGGCGGAGACCACCTCGACCATCTCCATCTCCGGTCTGGAGTCCTACGACCCGGAGGCGACCGGCACCGGCACCCAGCCCGCGCTGTCGCCGGAGGTGCTGGCCGCGATCGACGCCCTGCCCGCCGGTTCCGCGCTGCTGATCGTGCGGCGCGGGCCCAACTCGGGCAGCCGCTTCCTGCTGGACTCCGATGTGACCACCGCCGGGCGCCACCCGGAGAGCGACATCTTCCTGGACGATGTCACCGTCTCCCGCCGCCATGTGGAGTTCCGCCGGACGCAGACCGGCTTCACCGTGGCCGACGTGGGCAGCCTCAACGGCACCTACGTCAACCGGGAGCGGATCGACGAGTGGACCCTGTCCAACGGCGACGAGGTGCAGATCGGCAAGTACCGACTGGTGTTCTTCGCCGGTCACCGGGGGTTCTGAGCAGCCCAACCGGGAGGAGCGGACCCAGTCGTGCCCAGTGACTCGGGAGTACGGGGCGACATCGCTGCCCGGCGCCCGCCGGCGACGACCAGAGTGGTGGCCCAGGCGGCCCCCGCCGCGGACCGCGCTCCGGCGCGCGCCGCGGCGAGGG
>NZ_LIQR01000660.1 GCF_001418575.1 Peterkaempfera griseoplana | reverse complement strand
GCAGGGTCAGATGAGGATAAGAGACAGGGTGAGGGGTGGGAGAGCAGGAGGTGCCCGAGCGAGCCGAGCGGGTGAGAGCGGAGTGTGAGAGCGAGCCGGACGGGGAACCGGTTGTTTTCCCTCGCCCCGCAAGGAGGCCGCGGTGTCCCGGTTTCGCGCCCTGCTCGCCGCCGTCGCGCTGGCACCCGCGGCCCCGGCCCTGACCGGGCTGCGGGCCGCGGCGGGCGGCGCGGCCGACGTGATCGCGCTGACCCGCGGCGGCACCGCGACCGCCGTCCAGCTGACCCGCAGCGCGACGACGGGTACCGCCGAAGCGGTGAAGACGCTCAGCCGGCAGCCGGCCCGGCTGGGGCTGCGGCTGCCCGGGACCGGCCCGGTGGTCCGGTCGCTGCGCGCCCTGGCGGAGGGCGACGGCCGCCGCAGGGTCTGGGCGGACGGCGGTCGCGCCCACATCCAGCTGCGGGGCCTGGCCGCGGGCGGCCCGCACCACCGCCGGCTCGTCAAGGCGGTGACCGGCGCGCTGCGGGAGATCGAAGGGGTCGACCTGGCCGAGGTCAATGCGGTCACCGGGCATGTCCTGGTGGCGTTCGCCGAGGACCAGGTCGAGGTGGCGGACCTGGTCGAGGCCGTGACCAGGGCCGAGTCGGCCTTCCACCACGCCCTGCGGCAGGAGGCGCCGGAGGTCGCGGCGGGCGCCCTCCTCCACCCCGAGAGGCCCGGCCCGCCCGACGACGAGGCGGCCACGGCCGCGGCCTCGGTGGCGCTGGCCGTGGACTGCGCCGGCCTGGTCGGCGCGGCCCTGCTGAGGCTCACCCGGGTGGCCCCCGCACCGAGGCTGGTACGGGCGGCGGTCGCCCTGGCGGACTCGCTGCCCGCCGTACGTCAGGACCTGGGGTCCCGGGTCGGCCGCCACCGGGCCGAGGTGCTGCTGGCCGCCGCCAACGCGGTCCTCCACGGGGTCTCCGACGGACTGGCGCCGCTGGCCGTGGACGCCGTCCACCGCTGCCTGCAGCTCTACGAGGTCGGGGCGCGGGGTGCCGCCTGGGCCGCGGCCCAGCCCGTCCTGTGCGCCAAGGGCATCCCCGTACCCGACCGGCTGCCGCAGCCGCCGCCCAGGCCGGTGCCCTTCCCGCAGGGCCCGGTGGAGCGGGCGTCCGACCGGACGGCGTTCGCCGAACTGCTCGGCGCCGGAGCCACCGTCCTGATCTCGCACCACACCGACGCCGCCGCGGACGCACTGCTGGCCACCCTGCCGAGGGCCGCCCGGCTCGGCCGGGAGTCGTTCGCCGCGGTGCTGGGGCACGACCTGGCGCGGCGCGGCACCGTGGTGCTGGACCCGGGCGCGCTGCGCCGGCTGGACCGCATCGACGCCGTGGTGATCGACGCCCGGGTGCTCTGCGGCGACCGGCTGCGGCTGCTCTCCGCCGAGTCGGTGCACGACGACCTGGCGGACGCCGAGGTGTGGCAGCAGGCCGCGCGGGTCCTGCACGGCCGCACGGTGCAGGACCTCTGCGGCCGGGGCCCGTGGGCAGAGGGTGACTACCGGCTGCGGCGGGTGGCGCGGCGGGCCGGGGAGGAGGCCGCCGCGGACGGCCCCGCGGGCCCGCAGGGGCTGGCCGCGGAGCTGCACGGGCCGCAGGGGCTCTGCGGGAGGGTCCGGGTCGGGGTCACGGCGGCGCCGCTGGCCGAGGCCCTTGTGGACCTGGCGCAGCAGACCGCGGCCCAGGTGGCGGTGACCGCGCATGCCAGCATCCATGAGCTGCTGGGCCAGGCGGAGGAGGCGGCGGAGGGCGACGAGGGCCTCACCGAGGCCGTCCGCACCCTGCAGGCCGACGGCCGGGGCGTCCTGCTGATCGCCTGCAACCGCCCGCATGCGCTGCGGGCCGCCGATGTGGGCGTGGCCCTGGTACCGGAGGACGGCGGCGCGGACTGGACGGGCGACATCCTCTGCGGGGCGGCCGGCACCCCGGGTTCGGGGCTGGAGCAGGCCTGGCGGGTGCTCACCGCGGTGTCCGCAGCCCATGCGCAGAGCACCGGCGCCGCCCACGCCTCCGTCGCCGCCTCCGCGCTGGGGGCGCTGCTCTCCGCCTCCCGGCCGCCGGAGCGGGGGCGCGGCCCCTTCCTGGGGTGGCGGACGGCCCCGCCCGTCCATCTGGCGGCCATCGGGTCGATGGCGACGGGCGCGCTGCGGGCCCGCGGGGTGTCCCGGCGCTCCGCGCCGCCCCCGGTGGTGCGGGACTCCTGGCATGCGCTGCCCGGTGACGAGGTGTACGAGCGGCTGCGGGAACTGCGGGATCTGCAGGCGCCGGGGGGGAGGCCGGGCCCCGGCGGGGAGACCGACGACGACGCGGGGGCCGGATGGGCGGTCGAGGCCGGGGCGGCGGCCGTGGCGCGGGCCGTCTCCAGGGTGCCCGGGGC
>NZ_LIQR01000066.1 GCF_001418575.1 Peterkaempfera griseoplana | reverse complement strand
CATCGCCGACACCGCCTCCAGCACACCCAACTCACCCACCCGCACCCGCACCGGCAGCGTGTTGATGAACGGACCCGGCACCCGGTCCGAACCGGCACCGGCGTTCATCCGCCCGAACAGCACCGTCCCGAACACCACATCATCGCGGCCACTCACCGCCGCCAACGCCCGCGCCCACGCCACATGCAGCACCGTCGCCGGACTCGCACCCAACCGCCGCGACACCTCACGCAGCCGCCGGGTCATGTCCTCCTCGAAGTGGGTCACGCCGCGGACCGCGTCCGCACCGACTCCGCGGACGTCCTCCAGGCCGTAGGGGGCGGTGGGCTCGTCCACGTCCCCCAGCAGCTCCGCGAAGAACCGCTCGTGCTCCGAACGGTCCACCCCACCACGCGCCTGCGCCACGAAATCCCGGAACGGCAACGGCTCCGCAAGCTCACCACCACGACCGGACAGGTACGCCTCGACCTCGCCGAGGACCACCTCGATCGCGGTGTGGTCCTGGACGATGTGGTGCATACGCAGCAGGGCGAGCCATCGGCCCGTACCGGGCTCGGCGGCCACCTGCATGCGGATCAGCGGAGCGCGGTCCAGCTCCATCGAGAGCGCGCCCGCCGCGAGCAACTCGGCGACCGGATCGGTGCCCCGGGGGTCGAGCGTGACCTCCTCGACCGGGAGCTCCGCCCGCCGCCAGACCACCTGCACCGGCTCCCGCAGCCCGTCCCACACGACCGACGTACGGAAGATGTCGTGCCGGTCGACCACCCACTGCAGTGCACCCACGAGGGCGTCGAGCCGGTCCCGCGACTCGAACTCCAGGACCAGCGGCATCACATAGGCGTCCTCGCCGCCCTCCGACAGCAGATGGTGGAAGAGCAACCCCTCCTGCAACGGCGCCAGCGGATAGACATCCGCCACATTCGCCGCACCACCCTCCACCGACGCCACCACCCGCCCGATCTCCTCCACCGACAGATCCACCAACGGCAACATCTCCGGAGTGATCTCCCGAGCACCCACCGGAATCGCCTTCGCCGGCACCACCACCTGCTCCGCACCCGCCACCACCGCCAACCCCGCAGGCGTCGGCGTCTGGAACAACGCCCGCACCGACACCGACACACCCCGACCCCTCAACACCTCCACCAACCGCACCGCCAACAACGAATGCCCACCCAACGCGAAGAAATCGTCATCCACCCCCACCGACGACAACCCCAACACCTCAGCAAACGCCCCACAGATCACCTCCTCACGCACACTCGACGGACCCCGACCCGAACCCGTCACAAACTCCGGCGCCGGCAACGCCCGACGATCCAGCTTCCCGTTCACCGTCAACGGCAGCGCGTCCAGCACCAC
>NZ_LIQR01000659.1 GCF_001418575.1 Peterkaempfera griseoplana | reverse complement strand
CGACGCCTGGCCCACCGAGCCCTGCTACGGCCAGGCCGGCCCCGCCCGCCGGCACCCCGCTGCGACCGGCGGACCACTCCGGATGGCTGTGGCCCGCTCACTCCTCGAACGGGTCCTCGAGTGCCGGAATGCACGGCGAGAGCAGCGACTCCACGTGGCAGGTCGCCGTGCCCCGCGCCAGCCTCCAGACGAGGACCTCGTTCTCGTGACCGGGGTCCTCGTCGTCACGCACATGCAGCAGCCCGTACGAGCCCGGCGCCCGCTCGCCGACCTCCCGGAAGAACCTCAGAATCTCCGCGTCACGGTGGTTGGGGCACCCCCCGAGGTGGACGAAAGCTGAGCCGTTCATCCACCGCAGGTCGAGCAGATAAGGGCTGTTNNGCTCGACGCCCTCGACGATTCCCCGCAGACCGACGCCGGAGTCCTCGTCGTCTGCGGCGGCGGTCTCCACGATGGCGATCCACCCGTGGTACTCGAACACGGCCGCAGCCTACAGGGCACTGGTTGACGGTCCGTCAGTACAGGTCGTACGCCTCGCGTCCGCTCCTGGAAAGGGTCAACCGGTGCCGTCCGCCGGCCCGCGTCGGCCCGTCGTATCGACCGGTCCTTCCCGTCCGGGACACACCCGCCACAAACAGAACAGCGATACTGCTAGTGTCTGCACAAGAAGAACAGCCATTCCTTTTGTGGGGGTTGTGGTGCCTCGGCTCACTGACGCGCGCAAGGAACTCCGGCGTACCCAGATCGCCGAAGCCGCCATCCGCTGCTTCAGCCGCAACGGCCTGGAGCGGACCTCGATCGCCGACATCACCGCCGAATCCGGCCTCTCCGCCGGCTCCATCTACGCGCACTACCGCAACAAGGCCGACCTGGTCCGGGTCACCGCCCGCGAGGTGCTCGCCAAGCGCGCCGACGTCCTCGGCCAGTACGCCGCAGCCGACACCCCCCCCGACCCCGACGAGCTGCTCTCCCTCCTGATCGCCGCGATCGACCCCGCCGAGGCCCGGGTCGGCGTGCAGACCTGGGGTGAGGCGACCACCGACCCGGCCGTCCGCGACATCGTCGTCGACATGACCGACCGGATGCGCGCCATGCTGCACGACTGCGTCACGGCCTGGCTCGTCAAGACGCAGCACCACGAGCCGGCCCGCGCCCGGGAGAGCGCCGCCCCGACCGCCCACCGGATCATGGCGCTCTACCAGGCCGAACTCCTGTACACCGCCTTGCGTACACCGACCGAGGAGACAACGTCATGACCACCGCGACGGCTTCGTTCGCCGCCCGTACCGTCTTCCGGGTCGGCTACGGCGCCCTGCAGCTGGAGCGCCTGCACGACCGCCGCAGCGAGGCCGTGGCGCTGCTGCGC
>NZ_LIQR01000658.1 GCF_001418575.1 Peterkaempfera griseoplana | reverse complement strand
GTTCCCGGCGGGGGTGGTGATGGTGTCGGTGGTCATGGTGGTGTCACGCCCCTGCCTGGGTGAGGCCGGCGACGTCCTTGCCGGCGACGGCGGCGACGGGGCCGTTGTCGGTGGGGATGTCGTCGTGGTACTCGAGCTGCTGCCTGCGGCTGGCGATGAGGCCTTCGGGCCGGAAGCGCATCAGCAGGACGAGGGCGACGCCGAAGCCCAGGAGCTGGTAGTTCTGCAGGAATTGGAATTTGGCGGGGATGAGGTAGAGGAGGCTGGCGCCGAGCAGGGGTCCGCTGATGGTGCCCATGCCGCCGAGGACGACGGCGGCGAGGAGGAAGGCGGAGTTGGGGGGTACGGGGCCGGCGAACTGGTACTGCTCGGGAACGACGGTGAAGGTGACGTGGGCCTGGACGGTGCCGGCGAGGCCGGCGAGGCCGGCGCCGAGGGCGAAGGCGAGGAGTTTGAGGCGGAAGCCGTTGATGCCCATGGCGAGTGCGGCGGTTTCGTCCTCACGGATGGCGATCCAGGCGCGTCCGATGCGGGAGTTGCTGGCGCGGCTGAAGACGGTGACGACGACGACGGTGAAGAGCAGCATCAGCAGGTAGTAGTTGGCGAACCTGCCGAGGGTGATGCCGCCGATGTCGTGGGCTGCGCCGAAGTTGAATCCGAACATCTCCAGGTCGGGGATGTCGTGGATGCCGTTGGGGCCGCCGGTGAGGTTGGGGCCGGAGCTGCCGTCCATGTTGAGGACGGCGATGCGGAAGATCTCTCCGAAGCCGAGGGTGACGATGGCGAGGTAGTCGCCGCGCAGTCGCAGGGTGGGGGCGCCGATGAGGACGCCGAAGATCATGGCGGCTGCGGCGCCGGTGAGGACGGCGGCCCAGAAGGGGAAGTGGATGCTGTGGAAGCGGGAGGAGGTGGAGCCGGAGACCAGTGCGGCGGCGTAGGCGCCGACGCCGAGGAAGGCGACGTAGCCGAGGTCGAGGAGTCCGGCGAGGCCGACGACGACGTTGAGGCCGAGGGCGACGGTGGCGAAGATCAGGATGTTGACGCCGATGGTGGCGTACTGGTCGTCGGTCTGGGTGAAGGGGAAGGCGGCGGCGGCGGCGAAGGCGGCTGCGACGGCGACGGGCCGCTGGTGGGTGGTGATGGCGGAGAGGCGGGCGAGGATGCCGGCCTGGCCGAGGGCTACGAAGGCGAAGACCGCGGTGATGAGGAACCCGGCGAAGAGTTCGGCGTAGGTGGTGTCGATGCCGTAGGTGAAGACGCCGAGGGCGACGGCGTAGGCGGCGATGACGATGAGGATCTCTGCCCAGGAGTCGAGCGGCCTGGGGGCCTTGAGGGGGCGTTTGGCGAAGGAGATCCGCAGGGCCAGGGCGCGTGCCGGGTGGTTGGCGGTCTGCTCCTTGGGGTGGCGGTCCAGGGGGAGGCCGAGGGCGCCGAGGAGGAGGACGAGGGAGGCTGCGCCGGCGACGTAGCCGCCGGGTTCGAGGTTGACGATGCCGCCGAGTTCGGTGGTGATCGCGATGAGGGTGTACCAGGTGGTGGCGAAGGCGCCGGCGGCGAGGAGGGCCACGGCGTTGTCGGAGCCGGTGGGCAGCAGCCAGCGCAGGCCGCGGACGCGGTAGGAGGCGGCGGTGTAGAGCAGGGCGAGCAGGGCTGCGACGAGGGTGAGGACCTGGAGGCCGCCGGGGTAGCCGGTGACGGTGAGGTCGCCGGGGAAGTCGGTGGTCCAGGTCCAGGCGAGGAAGGTGGAGGCGGCGGTGGCGAGGGCGCCGACGGCGGTGGCGGCGCGTGCCGCGGTGGGCGGGAG
>NZ_LIQR01000657.1 GCF_001418575.1 Peterkaempfera griseoplana | reverse complement strand
GGCCAGGACCGAGGTGGCCCGGACGCAGGTGGCCCGGACGGCGGAGCCTCAGAGGAGGCGGCGCCCGGGACTCCCACGCCCTCGGCCGACACCCCCGGCGCACCTCCCCAGTCGGCGCCCGTCGGCGCCGGGGACCCGTACCGCACCCGGGTGCTGAAGGTGCCGGGGCTCGGCCGGGGCGCCCAGGGGCGCCGCTCCCGGGCGGAGACCGACGGCGGCCACACCGTGCGGGCGCGCCGCCCCGCCGGGCTGCTCGGCGGCCTGCACCTCGCCGCCACCGTGCAGGCCGCCGCCCCCCACCAGCGGGACCGGGGCCGCAGCGGCCGGGCCCTGGTGCTGCGGCGCGACGACTTCCGGGAGAAGGTCAGGGAGGGACGGGAGTCCAACCTGGTCCTCTTCGTGGTGGACGCCTCCGGGTCGATGGCGGCCCGGCAGCGGATGACCGCCGTCAAGGGCGCGGTGCTCTCCCTGCTGATGGACGCCTACCAGCGCCGCGACAAGGTGGGGCTGGTGACCTTCCGGGGCTCGGCGGCGGAGCTGGCGCTGCCGCCGACGTCCTCCGTGGAGGTCGGCGCCGCCCGGCTGGAGCAGCTGCCCACCGGCGGCCGCACCCCGCTGGCCGCGGGGCTGCTGCGGGCCCATGAGGTGCTGCGGCTGGAGCGGCTGCGCGACCCGCACCGGCGCCCGCTGCTGGTGGTGGTCACCGACGGCCGGGCCACCGGGGGCCGCGATCCGCTGGGCGACGCCCGCCGCGCCGCCGCCCTGCTGGCCGCGCAGGGGACGGCCGCGGTGGTGCTGGACTGCGAGTCCGGCCCGGTGCGGCTCGGCCTGGCCGGCTCGCTCGCCGTGGAGCTGGGCGCCGTCGCGGTGGCTCTGGAGGAGCTGCGGGCGGACGGCGTGGCGGCCCTGGTCCGGGACGTCCGGACCGCGTACTCGACCACTCCCACCAGGAAGGCGGCCTGAGCAGATGCCGCAAGGACAGCCGACCACGGTCCCCGACGACGGCCTGACGACCCGTCAGCGCCGTACGCAGCCGGTGCTGGCCGTGCACACCGGCCCCGGCAAGGGCAAGTCCACCGCCGCCTTCGGCCTGGCGCTGCGCGGCTGGAACCAGGGCTGGCCGATCGGGGTGTTCCAGTTCGTCAAGTCGGCCAAGTGGAAGGTCGGCGAGGAGCGGGCGCTGCGTGTCCTCGGCGCCTCCGGGGAGGGCGGGCCCGTCGTCTGGCACAAGATGGGCGAGGGCTGGTCCTGGGTGCAGCGGCATCCGGAGTCCAACGAGGAGGCCGCCCGGGAGGGGTGGGAGCAGGTGAAGCGCGATCTGGCCGCCGAGACCCACCGGCTCTACGTCCTGGACGAGTTCACCTACCCCCTACACTGGGGCTGGGTGGACACCGACGAGGTGGTCTCGGTGCTGCGGGACCGCCCGGGCTCCCAGCATGTGGTGATCACCGGCCGTCACGCCCCGCAGGCGCTGCTGGACGCGGCCGACCTGGTCACCGAGATGACCAAGGTGAAGCACCCCATGGACGCGGGCCGCAAGGGCCAGCGCGGCATCGAGTGGTGAACCCGCCCCGCATCGTGGTCGCCGCCCCGTCCTCCGGGGCGGGCAAGACCACCGTCGCCACCGGCCTGATGGCGGCGCTGACCGCCCGCGGCCTGGCGGTCTCCCCGCACAAGGTGGGCCCGGACTACATCGACCCGGGCTACCACGCGCTGGCCACCGGTCGGCCGGGCCGCAATCTGGACCCCTTCCTGTGCGGGCCCGAGCGGCTCGCCCCGCTGCTGCTGCACGGTGCCCGCGGCGCGCACGTGGCGGTGGTGGAGGGCGTGATGGGGCTCTTCGACGGCGCCGCCGGACGGGGTGAGCTGGCCTCCACCGCCCAGGTGTCCAAGGTGCTGCGCGCCCCGGTGGTGCTGGTGGTGGACGCCTCCGCGCAGTCCCGCTCGGTGGCCGCTCTGGTGCACGGGTTCGCCTCCTGGGATCCGCAGGTGCGCCTCGGCGGGGTGATCCTCAACCGGGTCGCCTCCGACCGCCATGAGCGGTTGCTCCGCGAGGCGCTGGAGGAGGGCTCGGGGGTGCCGGTGCTGGGGGCGCTGCGCCGCACCGACTCGGTGGCCACGCCCTCGCGCCATCTGGGTCTGGTCCCGGCCGCCGAGCGTGACGCCGAGGCGGTGCGCGCGGTACGCGACATGGGCGCCCTGGTACGGGAGGGCGTCGACCTGGACGCCGTACTGGCGCTGGCCCGGTCCGCCCCGCCGCTGCCCGGACCGCCGTGGGACCCGGCGGCGGAGATCGCCGCGCTGGGCGGCCCGGTGGCCGGGCGCCCCCGGATCGCGCTGGCCGGCGGGGCGGCGTTCACCTTCTGCTACGCCGAGCACGCCGAGCTGCTGACCGCCGCCGGGGCCGAGGCGGTCCCCTTCGATCCGCTGCGGGACGAGGCCCTGCCGGAGAACACCGCGGGCCTGGTGGTCGGCGGCGGCTTCCCCGAGGTGTACGCGGCGCAACTGTCGGCCAACCGTCCGCTGCGCGCGGCGGTGGCGGCGCTGGCCGCCTCGGGCGCGCCGGTGGCGGCGGAGTGCGCAGGGCTGCTCTATCTGGCGCGGTCGCTGGACGGCCGGCCGATGTGCGGGGTGCTGGACGCCGACGCCCGGATGGGCGAGCGGCTCACCCTCGGCTACCGGGAGGCGGTGGCGCTGCACGACAGCCCGCTGGCGGCGGCGGGAACCCGGGTGCGGGGCCACGAGTTCCACCGCACGGTCTGCGAACCGCAGGCGGGCCCGGTCGCGGCATGGGGCCTGCGCACCCCGGACGGGCCACGCACCGAGGGCTTTGTGAGCTCCTCGGTGCATGCCTCCTATCTGCATCTGCACTGGGCGGGCGCACCCGGTGTGCCGCTGCGGCTGGCCGGGCACGCCGCGGGGGGCGCTAGCCGAGCGCCTTCATCTTCGCCACGAACTGGGTCGCGCTGACCTTGCCGGCGAAGAGCTTGCTGACCTCGTCGAGCATGACGGGGGCCTGGTCCCCGGGCAGCGCCTGGTCCCAGGAGAGGGTGAAGCTGGGGGCCCGCTGCACCGTCACGTACTGGAAGGAGGCGAAGTCGGGGTTGGGCGAGGAGGTGAGCATCACCCCGGCGATCGCGGTGGTGGGCACGTCACCGTTCTTCACCAGCGCCTCGGCGTAGCTCTGGGAGGCCATGGCCTTGACGAAGGCCAGGGCGGCCTTCTGGTGCTTGGCCGCGGTGTTGATGGACCAGTAGTTGCTGGGGTTGCCCACCACGTCCGCCACGTTGCCGGCGCCGTTGCCCATGCTGGGGAAGGTGGTCCAGCCCAGGCCGCTCTTGGCGAACTGCGGGTTCTTGCTCAGCTGGGTGGAGTACTCCCAGGAGCCCATCAGGTGCATCCCGGCCTGGCCCTTGGCCAGCAGGGTCGAGGCGACACCGCCGTTGTACGGGACGGTGCCGAAGCGGGTGCCGAAGTCGCCCTCGCTGACCATCTGCCGCACCATCTTCGCGGCCTGGAGCACCGCCGGGTCGCCCCAGGCGGAGGAGTCGCCGTTCTGGATCCTCTGGAAGACCTTGGGGCCGCCGAGCCGGTCCAGCAGGTACTCCAGCCACATCAG
>NZ_LIQR01000656.1:637-3856 GCF_001418575.1 Peterkaempfera griseoplana | reverse complement strand
GCCGGGGTGCGGCCCGGGCCGGGGGCGCGGACGGCGCTCCCGGCCCGGGGGGTTCAGCTGCGGGCGGGGTCGTCGTCCTCGTCGACCCAGCCCATGGTCCGCTCGACAGCCTTCAGCCAGTTCCTGTACTCCCGGTCGCGGGTCTCCTGGTCCATCCGCGGGGTCCACTCGGCGGCGCGGTGCCAGTTGGCCCGCAGGGTCTCCACATCCGGCCAGAAGCCGACGGCGAGGCCGGCCGCGTAGGCGGCGCCCAGCGCGGTGGTCTCGGCGACGTAGGGGCGCTCCACGGGTGCGTCCAGGACGTCGGCGATGTTCTGCATCAGCAGGTTGTTGGAGGTCATGCCGCCGTCGACCTTGAGGGCGGTGAGCTCCACACCGGAGTCCTTCTGCATGGCGTCGACGACCTCGCGGGTCTGCCAGGCGGTGGCCTCCAGCACCGCGCGGGCCAGGTGGCCCTTGGTCACGTAGCGGGTGAGGCCCGCGATGACGCCGCGGGCGTCGGAGCGCCAGTACGGGGCGAAGAGGCCGGAGAAGGCGGGGACGATGTAGGCGCCGCCGTTGTCCTCCACGGTGGAGGCCAGGGTCTCGATCTCGGCGGCGGTGGAGATGATGCCCAACTGGTCGCGGAGCCACTGCACCAGGGATCCGGTGACCGCGATGGAACCCTCCAGGGCGTAGACCGGGCGCTCCTTGCCGATCCGGTAGCCGACCGTGGTCAGCAGGCCGTGGTAGGAGTTGACGACCCGTTCGCCGGTGTTGAGCAGCAGGAAGGTGCCGGTGCCGTAGGTGGACTTGGCCTCGCCCTCGCTGAAGCAGGTCTGGCCGAAGAGTGCGGCCTGCTGGTCCCCGAGGGCGGAGGCGACCGGCACACCGGCGAGTTCGCCCACCGCGTGGCCGTAGACCTCGGCGGAGGAGCGGATCTCCGGGAGCACCGCGAGCGGTACGCCCATCGACTCGGCGATCCTCTCGTCCCACTCCAGGGTGTGCAGATTCATCAGCATGGTGCGGGAGGCGTTGGTGACGTCGGTGACGTGCACGCCGCCGTCGGGGCCGCCGGTGAGGTTCCAGATGACCCAGGTGTCCATGGTGCCGAAGAGGATGTCGCCGGCCTCGGCGCGCTCCCGCAGGCCCTCGACGTTGTCCAGCAGCCAGCGGATCTTGGGGCCGGCGAAGTAGCTGGCCAGCGGCAGGCCGGTCTCGCGGCGGAAGCGGTCCTGGCCCACGTTGCGGCCCAGTTCGCGGCAGAGCGCCTCGGTGCGGGTGTCCTGCCACACCAGGGCGTTGTGGACCGGCTCGCCGGTGTGCCGGTCCCACAGCAGGGTGGTCTCACGCTGGTTGGTGATGCCGATGGCGCGGATGTCCGCCCTGGTGAGGCCGGCCTTGTCCAGCGCCCCGTGGATCACCGACTGCACCCGGGTCCAGATCTCGGCGCCGTCGTGCTCGACCCAGCCGGGCTGCGGGAAGATCTGGCTGTGCTCCTGCTGGTCGACGGAGACGATGCGGCCGTCGGCGCCGAAGACGATGCAGCGGCTGGAGGTGGTGCCCTGGTCGATGGCTGCGATGTAGTTGCCGGTCGTGGTCATGAGGGCCTCGTTAGGTGGTGGAGGGGCCTGGGCTGAGGTGAGCTGACGGGTTGTCGGTCCCCGCCCGCGGGCGGGAGGCAAACCCGGTGGCTAGAACGCGGCGTGGTACAGCAGTCCGCCGAGCAGTCCGCCGACGACCGGGCCGACCACCGGGATCCAGGCGTAACCCCAGTCGGAGCCGCCCTTCTTGGGGATCGGCAGCAGGGAGTGGACGATGCGCGGGCCGAGGTCGCGCACCGGGTTGATGGCGTAGCCGGTGGGCCCCCCGAGGGAGAGGCCGATGCCGACCACGGTGAGGGCGACGATCAGCACTCCGGTGCCGGACAGGCCCAGGCCCTTGGTGAGGCCCTGGGAGAGGATGGCGAGGACCAGCACCATGGTGCCGATGATCTCGGTGATCAGGTTCTGGACGGGATTGCGGATCTCGGGGCCGGTGGAGAAGATGCCGATGGTCGGCTCGTCATTGGCCTGGAACTGTCCCAGGTAGGTCAGCCAGACCAGCGCGGCGCCGATCATGGCGCCCAGCAGCTGGGAGCCGAGGTAGAGCGGCACCTTGCTCCAGTCGCCGCTGTCGACGGCTATCGCGAGGGTGACGGCGGGGTTGAGGTGGGCGCCGGAGAGCGTCGACACCATGTAGGCGGCGACCATGACGGCGAAGCCCCAGCCGAAGGTGATCGCCAGCCAGCCGGCGCCCAGCGCCTTGGATCTCTTGAGGGTCACGGCGGCGCACACGCCGCCGCCCATGAGCACCAGTACGGCGGTGCCGAGGGTCTCGCCGACGAAGATGTCGCCATTGGAGAACGTGGACACTGCGACTCCCTTGTCCATGCCCAGCGGGTCGTGCCCGGTGCGTCCCGCGGTCGCCGTGCGGGATGCGGTGGTACGGCTCGTCCGTGGTGCGGAGGTGAGGGTGCCGCGGCGGGGGTACCGCGGCACTTCGGGGCGGCCCGTCCCTGGGCGCCCCTGGGTCCGGCGCGCGGGGACGGCCGGTGCGGGCGGCGGGCGCCTGGTGTGCGAAGGACAAGGGTTGCTCGGGGAAGCTCCCGTCCGCCGTTCGACATTGTCGACCGCCATGCGGCAGTTTTCCCCTTCGCTCAGGGTCGAGTCAAGAGCGGGTGACCTGCTTGTGACCGAGGGCTCCGCGGGGCGGTCGCGGAGGAGCAGGGTCGTGTGTGCGACGGGGGCCATGCCGGCCCGCCGGAGGCTGAGGAGGCAAGGATGGAGCCCGGCAAACTATGACAAATCGCCCACGAGGAGCGGACATTCCCGTCATTCCGTCATGCCGCCCGATTGCGGGCGACCAGGAGAACGGGCTGCTCAGAAGCGGGCGGCGCCCAGGTCCCGGGAGATCGACCGGGCGGCGTCGCGCACCGAGGCGACCAGCTCCGGCCGTACGAAGCCGGCCTCGCAGATCCGCTCCACGGCCCCGCTGATGCAGACCGCTCCGACCGGATTGCGCCGCCGGTCCTGGATCAGCGCCGCCGCCGAGGCGACACCCTCCCAGGTCTCCTCGACCGCGCCCGCCCAGCCGCGCTCCCGGGTCAGCGCGCACTCGGCGTCCAGGTCCGCCGGGTCGGTCAGGGTGCGCGAGGTGTACGCCTTGAGGTTCCCGCCGTCCAGCTCGCCGCGCGCCACC
>NZ_LIQR01000656.1:0-579 GCF_001418575.1 Peterkaempfera griseoplana | reverse complement strand
GGGCGCGCAGCTCGTGCACGTCGAGGTAGCTCTGTCCCAGTCGCAGCAGTTCCGCGCCCAGCTGGTACTTGCCGCTCTCCGGGTCCTGCTCGACGAACCCCTCCTGCTGGAGGGTGCGCAGAATGCCGTGCGCCGTGCCCTTGGCCAGGTCCAGTGCCGCGGCGACCTCGGACAGCCCGAGCCGGCGCTCACCGCCGGCCAGCAGTCGCATGATGGCCGCTGCGCGCGAGAGCGACTGGATCGGGCCGGGCATCGAGCACCTCCATTGGGTACACGGTCGACAATGTCAAACAGGATTGGATTATGTCGACCGCATCATTCTTCCCAAGAGTCTGCCAGGAGAGAGGCGTTCACTCCATCTCCGCGGCAGCGGCGATCACCGGTACATCCACACGGAACCGGACCAAACGGACACGGTGTGGCTCACGCCGCACCCCCGCCCCCGCGCCCGGACACCACCACCCCCGCCAGATCGGCGATCTCCGCAGGCCCGACCCGGCAGCACCCGCCCAGCAGCCGCGCCCCCGCGGCGGTCCACTGCGACACCTGCCGCGGACCGAAGGCCGACCGGCCCCGCCA
>NZ_LIQR01000655.1 GCF_001418575.1 Peterkaempfera griseoplana | reverse complement strand
CCCCGGCCCCGTCCCGTAAGCGAGGACCCATGCACCGCGCACTGATCGTCGTCGACGTGCAGAACGACTTCTGCGAGGGAGGCAGCCTCGCGGTCGCCGGAGGCGCCGAGGTCGCAGCGGCGATCACCGATCTGGTCGCGGAAAGCGCGGCCGGCTACGCCCATGTGGTCGCCACCCGGGACAACCACGTCGACCCGGGCAGCCACTTCTCCGACCACCCCGACTACGTCCACACCTGGCCGGTGCACTGCGTGGCCGGCACCGAGGGGGTGGGCTTCCACCCCAACTTCGCCCCCTCGGTGATCTCCGGTGCGGTCGACGCGGTCTTCGACAAGGGTGCCCACTCGGGCGCCTACAGCGGTTTCCAGGGCCGGGACGAGAACGGTGTGGGGCTGGCCGAGTGGCTGCGCTCACGCGGTGTGGAGGAGGTGGACGTGGTCGGTATCGCCACCGACCACTGTGTGCGGGCCACCGCGCTGGACGCGGCCGGGGAGGGGTTCCGCACCCGGGTGCTGCTGGAGCTGACGGCGGGGGTGGCCGAGGAGACCACCGAGCGGGCGCTGGAGGAGCTTCAGGCGGCCGGTGTCACCCTCAGCGGCACCCCCGTGGTGGGGGCCCGCTGAGAGGGTGTCCGGCCGCCGGGGCCCGGTCGGTCAGCGGGGCCTGACCTTCAGCGAGGTCATCATCCCCAGGTCCTCGTGCTCCGCCATGTGGCAGTGCAGCATGTAGGTGTACTTGTCCGAGGCGTAGTCGGTGAAGCGCATGGCGATGCGCACTCTCGCCCCCCGGTGGACGGCGATGGTGTCGCGCCAGCCGAGGTCCACGCCGGTGGGGGGCCGCCCGTTGACGGAGATCACCTGGAAGGGCACGTCATGGACGTGGAAGGAGTGGTTCCGGGGTGACCGGTTGACCACTTCCCACAGTTCCAGGTCTCCCTCGCGCACCACGATCTCATGGGCGTCCATGGCCTTCATGGTGGTGCCCGAGACGCCGTTGATGCCCAGCATCCCGCCGTTCTCGGTCAGGGCGATGACCCGCGGCCTGAGGTGGGAGACGTCGTAGCGGTGGATGGTGTTCAGCCTGGCCGGCAGCGCCGTCCTCCTGCCGCCGCCGCCCGATCCGGGCAGCAGGGTGAGGAAGGACTGGCGGCTGTCGCGGCGGCGCCCCACCCCGGTCTCGACCATGGTCTCCAGGACGGTCTCCCGGGTGACGTCCACGACCACCTCGGCCCGGGCGCCCGCGGGCATCCGCACCGCGGCCACCTGGGTGGGCCGGTTGAGGAACGCCGACTCGGTGGCCACCTGGGTCAGTTTGCCGCCGTCCATCCGGCGCACGGTGAGGGTCTCCGAGAGGGAGGCGTTGAGCAGCCGCAGCCGCACCCGTCCGGTGCTCGCGGTGAAGGTCAGCGGCTCGTCGTCCACCGCCACCCCGTTGACCACCAGGGGGAAGGCCATGCCCGGTTCGGAGAAGCTGCCGGACTCGTACCGGATGCCGCCGTCCGGGCCCACCGCGACGCTCTGCAGGATCACCGGGACGTCGTCGGTCCCGTAGGTGCCGGGCAGGGCCCTGGACGCGGCGGAGTCGTCCTGGACGATCAGCATGCCGGCCAGTCCCTGCGCGATCTGACGCGCGGTGATGCCCATGGTGTGGGGGTGGTACCACAGCGTGGCGGCCTGCTGCTTGACGGTGAACTCGGGCTTCCAGACCTGACCCGGGCCGAAGGCGGCGTGCACCCCGCCGTCGTCCTGCGGCGGCACATGGGCGCCGTGCCAGTGCACCGCCAGGTCCTCGTCGAGTCCGTTGGTGACCTCGAAGCGGACCCGCTGGCCGTTGCGCACCCGCAGGGTCGGGCCGAGGTAGGGGCCGTTGAACCCCGCGGAGCCGGAGGTGACGTCGGGCAGCAGCTGCCAGGTGGCGCGGGCGGCGCGCAGTGCGAAGACCGTGACCCCGCCCTGCTGGGTCGGCACCAGCAGCTCCGGCACCGGCAGCCGGTTGCCGGCGGCCCGCGCGGTGCCCTCCGACAGGGCCAGGGCGGAGGCGCCGGCCAGCGCCGAGGCGGCGGTGGCCATGCCGGCGATGAAGCGTCGCCGCGACATCCCCGGCTTCCCGATGCTGTGTACGAGCGGAGCGATGTCGTCCATAACCCTGGACGTTAACCCGCCGGGTCGTGCTCCTAACGGTGCGTTAGGAGGCGTCACCCGGGCAGCGGCACCACCGCCTCACTGCTGATGCACCGTCAACGGCACCGGGTCCATCCCGCCCGCCGCCAGCGCCACCCGCAGCTCCCGCCCCACGGCCTCCGGCTCGGCGGCCAGGCGCTCCGACGCCAGATAGACCACCCGCACCCCCAGGTACTCCATCCGGTGCTGACCGCCGCGCACCCAGGCGGACTCCCCCTCGCTCACACAGCGCACGTCGGAGTCCAGCTCCACAGCCACCCCCCGCTCGGGCCAGAAGACGTCCGGCACCGCCACAAAGGTCCCCCCGCGCATCCGCAGCTCCACCCCGCACACCGGGCGCGGCAGCAGCAGGCCGTCCAGCAGTTCGCCCAGCCGCAGCAGCGCCGCCTCCCGGCTCGCGGCCAGCACCTCGTCCAGCGCCGCCCGTACGGGAGACAGCTGCAGCAGCCCCGCCTCGCGCAGTTCGGTCACCAGCTCCCGCACCGGGCAGCCGCGGTCCGCGACCGCCTCCCGCAGCAGGTCGCGCACCACCGCGGGGGCGGGCAGCCCCTCCGGTACGGCCAGCGCGTCGGCCACCGCCCGCGCCATCGGGGCGCAGGCGAGGCCGTGCACCAGCCGGGACTCCAGCGCCCGCTCGGTGCGCAGGATGCGGACCTCGCCCGCGTCGCGCAGCCGGCGCTGGCGCGGCACCAGCACATCGACGCCGCGGAAGTACCGCAGTCCCGGCACCGAGGCGAAGCCGTACAGGGCCAGGGCGGCCCCGCCGGTGATCACCGGGGTGCCGCGCCGTTCGACCATGCCGTTCTGCGCCGCGTACAGCAGTGCGGCCCAGATCCGCTGCTCGGGGGCGGGGGTGCCGGACTGCAGCAGGAAGACCCTGGGCAGCAGCCGCTGCCAGGGGCCGCCGGGGCGGCAGTGCTCGGTGACGGTACGGGCGGGGACTCCGCGGGCGCGCAGTTGACTGGCTGTCACCACGTTGCACTGGCGGCGTGCCAGTTCGTCGAGGGAGGGGGTCGGGGAGGGGGTCTGGAAGGTCATGGCCCACACGATCCCCAGC
>NZ_LIQR01000654.1 GCF_001418575.1 Peterkaempfera griseoplana | reverse complement strand
GGTGACGATGATCTCCTTCTTGCGGCCGGTGATCACCAGATAGCCCTCGTCGTCGAGGGTGCCGATGTCGCCGGTGGCGAACCAGCCGTCCTGGAGCGCGTCGGCGGTGGCCGCCGGGTTGTTCCAGTAGCCGGTGAACACCTGCGGGCCCTTGAGCAGCACCTCGCCGTCCTCGCCGATCCGGATCGCGGAGCCGGGCAGCGGCTGGCCCACGGTGCCGATCTTGGGCCTGTCGTGCGGGTTGAAGGCGGTGGCGGCGCAGGTCTCGGTGAGGCCGTAGCCCTCCAGCACGGTGAAGCCGATGCCGCGGTAGAAGTGGCCGAGCCGCTCGCCCAGCGGGGCGCCGCCGGAGATGGCATGGGTGGCTCTGCCGCCGAGGGCGGCCCGCAGCTTGCTGTAGACCAGCCGGTCGAAGACCTTGTGCTTCAGCCGCAGGGCCAGCCCGGCGCCGCCGCCGTCCAGGGCGCGGCTGTAGGCGATGGCGGTCTCCGCGGCCTGGTCGAAGATCTTGCCCTTGCCGTCGGCCTGGGCCTTGGCGCGGGCGGTGTTGAAGACCTTCTCGAAGACCCGGGGCACACCCAGGATCAGGGTGGGGGAGAAGGCGCCCAGCTCCGCGGTGACGTCCTTGATGTCGGAGACATGACCGAGCTTCGCCGGGGCGATGGCGCAGGCGATCTCGGCGATCCGGCCGAGCACGTGGGCCAGCGGCAGGAAGAGCAGCACCGAGCCCTCGCCGGTGCGGAACAGCGGCTTCAGGCGGGCGGTGATGTTGCCCAGCTCCGCCAGGAAGTTGCGGTGGGTGAGCTGGCAGCCCTTGGGGCGGCCGGTGGTGCCTGAGGTGTAGACGATGGTGGCGACGGTGTCCGGGCCCAGGGCCGTCCGGCGCTCGTCGATCACCGCGTCGGCGACGTCGGCGCCGGTACGGGTCAGTTCGGCGACCGCCCCGGCGTCGATCTGCCAGACCTGCTTGAGCCCGGGCAGCCGGTCGCGGACCTGCTCCACGGTGGCCTCGTGCGCGGCGGTCTCGGTGATCACGGCGACCGCGCCGGAGTCACCGAGGATCCACTCCACCTGCTCGGCGGAGGACGTCTCGTAGACGGGCACGGTGATGGCGCCTGCGCACCAGATGGCGAAGTCGAGAAGGGTCCACTCGTAGCGGGTGCGGGACATGATGCCCACCCGGTCACCGGGGCCCACGCCGGCTGCGACCAGCCCCTTGGCGGCCGCCCGCACCTCCGCCAGGAACCGGACGGCCGTGAGGTCCTGCCACCGGCCGTCGATCTTGCGGCTCACCACGGCCACGTCGGGATGGGCCTGGGCGTTCCGATGGATCAGATCGGTGAGGTTGCCGCCGCTCGGAACCTCGTAGAGGGCCGGAAGGCTGAACTCGCGCAAGACTGCTCCTCGTCTGCGACGCTGCGGGACGCCAGGACGTTACTGCCGGGTAGGTAAGTTGAGATAGGGGGGCCATGCAATGTGTTCCGTGTGTCACACGGCCGTTGACGGCAGGTTGCCGGGCGCTTCCTGCCTGTAACCGCGGGACGGTACGCCGGTCGCGGCGGCGTACGCCTCCTGACCGCACCCTACGGCAGCCGGATCGCCGGGCGGTGCACCGGACAGGCGTGGGGGCGATGGGCCGTCCGTGCCCGAACCCCTAAGGTGGCGGTCATGCGGGTGCATGTGGTGAGTGATGTGCACGGCAGCGCCGAGGCGCTCGCCAGGGCCGGTGACGGCGCGGACGCCCTGCTCTGCCTGGGCGACCTGGTCCTCTTCCTGGACTACGCGGACCACAGCCGCGGGATCTTCCCCGACCTGTTCGGCGCCGCCAACGCCTCGCGCTACGTGGAGCTGCGCACCGCCCGGCGCTTCGACGAGGCCCGCGCCTTCTCCGACACCCTGTGGGTGACGCTGGGCCGCCCCCGGCAGCAGGCGGTCGAGGAGGCCGTCCGCAGGCAGTACGCCGAACTCTTCGCCGCCTTCCCCAGCCCCACCTACGCCACCTACGGCAACGTCGACGTGCCGCGGCTGTGGCCCGACTTCGCCCGCGACGGCGTCACCGTCCTCGACGGCCAGCGGGTGGAACTCGGCGGACGCACCTTCGGCTTCGTCGGGGGCGGCCTCCCCACCGTGATGCGCACCCCGTACGAGGTGGACGAGGAGGCGTACGCGGCCAAGGTGGCCGCGGTCGGCGAGGTCGACGTGCTCTGCTGCCACATCCCCCCGGCCGTCCCCGAGCTCACCTACGACGTCGTCGCCCGGCGCTTCGAGCGCGGCAGCGAGGCGGTGCTGGAGGCGATCCGGGCCACCCGCCCCGAGCTGGTCCTCTTCGGCCACGTCCACCAGCCGCTGGCGCGCCGGATGCGGATCGGCCGCACCGAGTGTGTGAACGTCGGGCACTTCCGGGCCACCGGCCGGCCGTACGTCCTGGAGTGGTGAGGCACGCCCCCGGTGACGCGGCGTACGGCCGCGATAACCTTCCTGCACACACCACCCGAGCAGTCGACATCACAGCGGCCAGAACCACAGCGGCCACAATGCGGAGGGCCACCCGATGGCGGAGCACACCAGGTCGAGCATCACGATCGACGCCACCCCGGCCGAGGTCATGGGGGTGATCTCGGACTTCGCCGCGTACCCGGAGTGGACGGGCGAGGTCAAGGAGATCGAGGTGCTCGGCGAGGGCCCGGACGGCAGGGCGGAGCAGGTGCGGCTGCTGCTGGACGCCGGGGCGATCCGCGACGAGCACGTCCTCGCCTACACCTGGGACGGGGACCGCAAGGTCACCTGGACCCTGGTCAAGAGCCAGATGCTCAAGGCCCTGGACGGCTCCTACTCGCTCGCCCCGCTGGAGGGCGGCACCGCCACCGAGGTCACCTACCAGCTCGCGGTGGACGTCAAGATCCCCATGCTGGGCATGATCAAGCGCAAGGCCGAGAAGGTCATCATCGACCGCGCCCTGGCCGGGCTGAAGAAGCGCGTCGAGAGCTGACCGGCCACCCTGGGGTGGGAGCACTCCCCGATCGAAGCGAAGGGCGGACCGGTATGACGACCCGTACGGTGCTGGTCACCGGCAGGGGCGGCAGCGGCACCACCACGGTGGCCGCCGCCACCGCGGTCCACTCGGCCCATCGCGGTCTGCGCACCCTGCTGCTCTCGGCCCGCGATCCGCACCGCACCCTGGACACGCTCCTCGGGGTACGGCTGGGCAGCGCGCCCGCCCCGGTCGGGGACGGCGGAGAGCCGCCGTACGCCCTGCGCATCGACGAGGAGCGGGCCTTCCAGGAGGAGGCCCAGCGGCTCTCCGGGCGGGTCAAGCCCGCCTTCGACCTGCTGGGCGTCGACCCGCTGGACCCCGAGGAGCTCACCGCCCTCCCCGGCACCCGGCACCTGGTGCTGCTGCGCGCCCTGTGCGAGCACACCGCCTCCGGCGACTGGGACCTGCTGGTCGTGGACGGCCCCCCGGTGCCCGAGCTCGTCGCCGCCCTGGCCCTGCCGGAGCGGCTGGACCGCTATCTCGCCCGGCTGCTGCCCGAGCAGCGGCAGGCCGCCCGGGCGCTGCGCCCGGTGCTGGCCGCCCTCGCCGGGGTGCCGATGCCCTCCGACTGGCTCTTCGAGGCCCGTTCCTGGGCGGCGGCGCGGCTCGCCGAGGCCCGTAGCGTGGCGTCGGCCCCGCAGACCTCCGTCCGGCTGGTGGTGGACGCCGACGCGCACACCCTGTCCGAGGTCCGCCAGGCGCGCGCCGGACTCGCCCTCTTCGAACACCGGCTGGACGCGGTGGTGGCCTCCCGGACCCTGCCGGACTCGGCAGCCGGCTCCGCGGACCCCTGGCTCGCGGCCCGCGCCGCCGACAGCGGCGCCCGGCTGGCCGCGCTGGCCACGGAGTTCCGCTCGGCGGCGCCGCTGCTCACCGCGCCCCACCTGGGCCGGAGCCCCGAGGGGCCGGCCGACCTCGCCGAACTGGGCGCCGAGATCTACGGCGCCGACCCGGGCCCGCAGCCGCAGCCCGGCACCCCCTGGACGGTCGACGACCGGCTCGCGGACGACGGCACCCTGGTGTGGCGGCTGCCGCTGCCCGGAGCCGAGCGGAGCGACCTGGACCTGGTGCGGCGCGGTGACGAGCTGATCGTGGGCACCGGCGCCTACCGGCGGATCGTCCGGCTGCCCTCCGCGCTGCGCCGCTGCACCGTCTCGGGTGCGGGGCTGCGCGGCGGTCTGCTGTCGGTGCGCTTCGCCCCCGATGCCGGGCTGTGGCCGCGCGGCTGAGAGCCCCCGCAGCACGGTGGCTCTCGGGTAGCGTCGAGAGGGCCAGCAGTGCACCGATCTGAGGAGCAGCCACCATGAGCAGTGCCGACGACCGCCGAGAGGGCGAGGACGTCTGGGCGCGGGTGGTCGCCGAGGACGCCGCGGCGCAGGCCGCCGCGCAGCGCGAGGCGGCCGAGCCGGAGCAGCAGGCCGGGCGGGAGGAGAAGGAGAGCAGGGCCGGGGAGGACCCCTTCGGCGGCGGCGGCGGCGCGGAGGACCCGCTGGGCTCGCAGCTCGGCCCGCTGGTCGAGGAGGTGCGGCGGTTCGCCTCCGCGGTGGGGGAGCGGATGCAGGAGGCGACCCGGGCGCTGGGCGCCGGTGAGGGTCTCGACCGGCTCGCCGGACCGGTCCGGGAGAAGCATCCGGAGGTCTACCGCCACCTCGCGGCGGCCGGCGGCGAACTGCTCGCCGCCTATCGCGCGGCCGTCTCCGGCCACGAACGCCGCTGGACCACGGAGCGGAACTCCGGCAGCGAACGCATCGATCTCGACTGACTTCCGAAGGCCTGTGCAGGGGTGAAGTCGCAGGTCGCAGCCGGTCACCCAGCCGGTCCGGGCTATCACGGAGCGGGATGAATCGTACGACTTCTGAATGATGCCGCCGTGCTCGACCGGGCAATGTCTTCGGTTAATGTACGGGGCGGTGTGTACCCAGCGCTCGCGGACGGGTACGGTACCGCCCAGCGGGGACCGAGTGAATGACTGAGGGACACATGGGACTCACCATCGGCGTCGACGTCGGCGGTACCAAGATTGCGGCAGGCGTGGTCGACGAGAGCGGCCGCATCCTCGGCCGTACGCGGGTGCCCACGCCGGCCGATCCGCAGTGGGCCGTCGATGCCATCGCACACGCCGTACGCGAGTTGAAGGAGCAGTACCCCGACGTGGCCGCCGTCGGGGTGGGGGCACCGGGTTACATCAACCGTGAACGCTCCACCGTGATCATGGCGCCCAACATCGCGTGGGAGAACGAGCCGCTCAAGCAGCGCATCGAGGAGCTCACCGGCCTCGACACCGTCATCGAGAACGACGCCAACTGCGCCGCCTGGGCCGAGTTCCGGTTCGGCGCCGCGGCCGAGCACGACGACATGGTGCTGATCACCGTGGGCACCGGCATCGGCGGCGGCATCGTGCTGGAGGGCCGGCTGCACCGCGGCCGCTTCGGCGTGGCCGGGGAGATCGGCCACCTCAACATGATCCCCGAGGGCCTGCCCTGCGGCTGCGGCGGCAAGGGCTGCTGGGAGCAGTACGCCTCCGGCCGCGCCCTGCGCCGCTACGGCCGGGAGAAGGCCGCGGCCGACCCGGTGGCCGGCAAGCGGATGCTCGACCTCAACGACGGGGTCGCCGAGACCATCCGTGGCATCCACATCACCGAGGCCGCGGAGGAGGGCGACCCGCTCGCCCTGGAGTGCTACGAGGAGGTCGCCGACTGGCTCGGTCGCGGCATGGCCGACCTGGCCGCGCTCTTCGACCCGGCGGTCTTCGTCCTCGGCGGCGGTGTCTCGGACGCCGGGCGGCTGCTGCTCGACCCGGTCGCCAAGGCCTTCGGCAAGTACCTCACCGGCGGTGTCCACCGCCCGCGGGCAGAGGTGGTCCTCGCCTCCATGGGCTCCGCGGCCGGCATCGTCGGCGCGGGCGACCTGGCCCGTACGGCCTGACCCGTACGGCCTGACCGGACGGCTCGGCCCGTAAGGCCCGACCGTACGGCCTGGCCCGGACGCTCGACCTTCCGGCGGGGCGGGAGCCCTCACCTCCTGTCCCGCCGTAGCGTGGAGCACGGCCGCGGCCGCCCGGCCCCCGGCGCACCGCACCGCCGTGAGGAGGCCGCCCATGGGCGACGACCCCGCCGCCGTACCGTCCGCGCTCCCGCTCCCCGAGCTGCCGCCCTCCGGCCCCGAACCCGACGGGTCGGAGCGGATCCGGGTCCTCAGCTACAACATCCGCTCCCTGCGCGACGACCGGGCCGCCGTGGTCCGGGTGATCCGCGCCTGCGCCCCCGACCTGGTCTGCATCCAGGAGGCGCCCCGCTTCTGGCGCCCCGCCCACCAGGCCGCCCGGCTCGCCCACCGCACCGGCACCGTGGTGCTCTCCGGCGGCCGCAGCGCCGCCGGTCCGCTGCTGCTCGCCCGGCTCCGCGCCACCGTGCTGCGCACCAACGACCTGCTGCTGCCCCGCACCCCGGGGCTCCACCAGCGCGGCTTCGCCACCGCCACGGTCCGCATCGGCCGCGCCGCCGCTTTCTCCGTCACCAGCTGCCACCTCAGCCTGGACCGCGAGGAGCGGCAGCAGCAGGCGTCCCTGCTGCTCGACCACATCGCCGGGCAGGGGGTGCCGTACGGCGTGGTGGGCGGCGACTTCAACGAGCGCCCCGACGGCCCGGCGTGGCGGCTGCTCGCCGGCCGGCTGCACGACGGGTGGGCGGTGGCGCCGTGGGGCGGCGCGATGACCTCCGTGCCCGCGGACCCCCACCAGCGGATCGACGCGGTCTTCACCACCCCGGGTGTGGAGGTGCTGGCGTGCGGTGTCCCGCACGGGCTGCCCGGTCTCGCCGCGGACGACCTGCTGGCGGCCACCGACCACCTGCCGGTGCTGGCGGTGCTGCGCATCCCGGCGCCGTAGCGCCCCCCGGCCGGTCGGTGGCGGCGGCGCCGCCGGGGCACCGGGTGCCGTCCGGGTGGCGGGGGAGCCCTCAGACGACGGCGCCGCCGTGGGGGTCGTCGTCGTCCTCGTCGCGGTTCTTCATCCGGGCGACCAGGGTGATGAAGCCGCCGATGAAGGCGGTCACGCCCAGGGCCGCGGGCCAGCCGCTGACGTCGCCCCAGAACAGGGCGGAGAAGAACAGCAGGGCCGGGCCGCCGAGGACCGCGATCCAGGCGAAGGTGCCGGTGGTGTCCGTGCGGGGGAGCGGCGGCGGCTCCGGAGGGACGAAGTGGTCGTCGTCCGGGTTCTCGGACGAGTCCCAGTCGCGGGGGCCGGAGGCCGGGTGGGCGCTGTCGGGCCGGGGC
>NZ_LIQR01000653.1 GCF_001418575.1 Peterkaempfera griseoplana | reverse complement strand
CAGGTCCGTGCGCTGCTGCCCGGCGAAGGTCAGAGTCTGGTGCTGGTCACCAGCCGGCGCCCGCTGACCGGCCTGGAGAATGTCGGCCGGCTGGCGCTGTCCGCGATGACGCAGGCCGAGGCGGTCGAGCTGCTGAGACGGATCCTGGGCGAGAGGCGGGCGGACGCCGAAGCCGACGCGGTGCGGCAGGTGGCAAACCTGTGCGGGCATCTGCCGCTGGCGTTGCGGGTTGCGGGGAACTGGCTGACGGCACGCTCGGGGTGGAGCGTGGATCACCTGGTACGGCGTCTGACCGACGAGGAACGCCGCCTGGGGGCGCTCGCCGCGGGCGATGTCCGGGTGGAGGCGGCGTTCGAGCTCTCCTACCGGCAGCTGACCGGCCAGGCCGCTCACATGCTGCGGCTGCTGAGCCTGGTCCCGGGACCGGACATGACCGCCGCCTACGGCGCCGCTCTGACAGCGACCGACGTCTTCGAGGCCGAGGACGTCATGGAGGAACTCGTCGAGGCGGGACTGCTGCAGGCCACCTTCACCGGCCGCTACCAGCTCCACGACCTGCTACGGCTGTTCGCCCGCACCCGGCTGGCGCGCCAGGAGGAACCCGCCGAGCAGGAAGCAGCCGAGGACCGGCTGCGCGCCTGGCTGCTGGACACCGCCACCGCCGCAGGCCGCCGGGTGGGCGATGCGCTGCCCTCGTCCTGGCGGGGCCTGGTCACGCTGGAGACTCCGCAGCAGGCTCGGGCCTGGCTAGAGAGCGAGGCCCTGGCCTGGCTCGCCGCACTGCGCAGCGCCGCCCGCAGGGGTGAGCACACACGGGTGGTGGAGACCGTCGCCGCCATGAGATGGTTCGCCAGCCTGAGCGGCGGCTGGGGAGGGCACTGGCTCGAGGTCCACCGCCTGTCCAGCGAAGCCGCCGCCGCACTCGACGACCCCCGCCTGCAGGCCGAGCACCTCGGAAACTACTCGATGGCGCTGTCCGACCACGGGCGGCGCTACCGCGAGGCCCTCGAACGGGCCGACGAGGCGCTGGAATGCGCCCGCCGCGCCCAGGACCTCTCCCTGCAGGCCTGGGCACTCGCGTATGGGGCCTTGGCCCACTATTACCTCGGTGAGCACCAGAAGGCCTACGACAAGGCTCGGGCCTCCGTCGACCTGTTCGAAGCCGCCGGCGACTACGACGGCTGGCTCCAGGGCATGACCACCTACGGGATCGCGCTGCGCGACCTCGGCCGCACGGAGGAAGCCCTGGCAGTGCGCGAGCGCGTCACCGCCTTCCTGGACGCGCCTGACTGCCCGGTAGGTGAACCCGTAGCCGCCAGGTATCGTGCCAAGACGATCAGCGGACTCGGCCGCGACTACGCCGCTCTGGGGCGGTGGCAGGAGGCTGCCGACCACTTTCGCAGCGGCCTGTTCCAGCTGCAGCGCATCGGCATGCCCGAGGTGGAGGGCGGCGTGCTCCTGGATTTGGGTCAGGCCCTGAGTGAACTGGGGGAAACCGAGGAGGCCCTCTCCTGTTTCCGCCAAGTCCTCGTCATCGGCGACGCGGCCGCCAGCAGCGACCTGGAGACCGCGCGGAAACTCCTGGACTCGCCCCCCGCCGAGTGAGCCACGCCTGCGGCGACCGGTCGCGGCCATCGACTGGCCGGCGGTTCCCGGCGCGAAGAACCAGTAGAAGCCGTCGCCGAGTGCGGGGTCGTCGGTGGTGGCCTGGGTGACGGCGGGAGTGCCGCCCTGCGCCGAGACCTCGGCGCTCGTCAGCGGGGCACCGGTGTTCGCGTCCGTGACCTGGCCGGTGACGCCGCCTGCCGCGGGGTCGCACGAGCGCGAGCCCGCGAAGACGTTGTCGATCTCCCCGTGCTTGTCGTTGACTTCGACGAACCGGAAGCGGACCTTGACGTCCGACGCCCTGGCCGCCTGCGGCACGGGCACCGTGAGCTGGCTCTGGACCGTCGTGTCCGGCGCCGTCCAGACCGTTCATGCGGCATGTTGCTACTCATGAAGGATGCCGTTCAGGCGGTCGCGGCTGCGGAGGCCGAGGTCGACGAGTCGGCCGGATTCGAGCGGTTCCGGGAGCGGGGATAGGGGAGCGGCGCTTGCGAGTGCCCGGTGAGGGCGGTGCGTGGGCGCGCTCCTTGCGCGCCCGGGCGCGGCCGCGCCCTGCCCTCGCTCCGTGCGTGCCCACGAGGGCACGGTGAGCTTCCCCTTCGGCGGCGACGCCCCGGGTCCAGGCTCATCCGTAGGGGAGATGGCCGCAAAGGGGATGGCTACGGGCGGGGTACGCCCGGGGCCGTCGTCCGCGATCTGGCGCGCCACGTACGAGTCATCGCCGTCGTAGGGAGTTTTTCCGAGGAACGGCGGCGTGCGCGCCGTGCACATGCCTGAGGTGCGGACACCCGTGAACGGTGACGCCTTTCGGTCGGGCCCTGCGCCCGCGAGAGAAGGCGGTCCCAGGGGAGCGTCAGCCCGCCTGACGGTGTTCGGCCTCGCGCTCGGTCTCGGTGAGGCCTCCCCAGACGCCATAGGGCTGGGCCGTCTCGAGGGCGAAGCGAGCGCAGGGAGTCCGCACGGCGCAGCTCTGGCAGATGCGCCGGGCGTTGCGCTCGCGCCGGCGGCGAGTGGTGCCGCGTTCGTTGGGCGGGGAGAAGAACACCGAGCTGTCCATGCCTCGGCAGGCGGCGCGGGCCTGCCACTGCCAGTCGGTGAGTAGCGGCTTCAGGCGCGTGGGTTTCATCGGGTTCTCCGTTCGGGACTCGACCCGCGGCGGGTGCACGCGGTCTGACGGGGAGGCATAGTGGGTTGGCCGCTGGTCGATCAACAAGCTACGTACCTGCGGACCGACGGCTTGTCCTGCGATGCACGGCACCTGGCTCCGTAGCGCAGACAGGGCCCCAGGCCGGGCGGAGCCGGTCAGCCATCCCGCAGCGGCTTCCTGCTGGCGGCGGGGTGGGGGCGGCGGCGGACCCGGAAGGACGTGGACGGCAGTTGCGCCCCTGGGTCTGCTCCGCAGGCCACCGTCGAACTCCTCGGGGCCGACCGCGGTGTTCTCATCGTCGACGAGACCGGCTTGATGGATCACGAAACCGCACGGGAGCACTGGCCTCGGGGCTCAGCGGTTGCGGGGTGCGTTGCTGCAGCCGCAGGGTGTGGGTGGCGGTGAAGGGGATCAGCTCGTGGTGCCGGTCCGGTAGTGCGATCACCAGGGCGCTGTCCGGCAGGGCCAGCCGGACCCCCTTCAGCATCCGTACGGCACTGCGGTGGTCGAGGCCGGCCGTGGGTTCGTCGAGCAGGAGGACCGCCGGTGCGCGCAGCAGTGCCCTGGCGATCACCAGGCGGCGGCGCTGTCCCTGTGAGAGGGCGGTGCCCAGGGGGCCCGTGGGGGTGTGGCGGGGGAGCTGGTCCAGGGCGGCG
>NZ_LIQR01000652.1 GCF_001418575.1 Peterkaempfera griseoplana | reverse complement strand
GTCATCAAGGGGCTCCGGTGGTTCCGGGCGGGCAGGGCGGTACTCACGCTGCGGCGCGGCGACAGCTGACTTAGGCAAGGCTAACCTTATTGAAGCGGGCTCCAACCTAGCGTCGCCCACCTGGCAAGGTCCAGTCGCACCACCCGCCCGGAAGAGCCGTTCGCACGTCAGTCCGCCTTCGCAGCACCGTCGCTGACGATCCGCCACCCCGCCGTCCACCTGCTCAACGCGCCCGCCCGGCACGGGTGACGGCCCCCGGACGGGTACCGGGACCGTCACCCGTTCGGCCCGGTCTGCTCGCCCCCGGCGAGGGGGCGTTCCTACCGTGGGAGCGCACGGCAGTCCAACGGATGTTCGACAGTGCGAGGAGGAGACGTGCCCCGACACGCACCCCCACGTCACCGGCGGGCACGCCTCCGCGCCGCCGCGGCCGTCGCCGCCCTGCTGCTCCCGGGCCTCCTCGCACCACCGGCCCAGGCCAGGGGCGGCCCCGTCGAGGGCCCCACCGCCCACCTCCCCGCCGCGGCCGCGGCGGGGCGCACCGCCACCAGGGCCCAGGCCGCCCGGATCGACGCCTACTGGACCGCGGCGCGCCTCCGCGCGGCGCGTCCGATCCCGCTGCCCACCCGCTCCGGCATCCCGGGTCCCACCGCATCGGTCGCCGCCTCCGAGGCGCCCCTGCCGCCCCGCAAGGGGGACGGCGCCTCCCCCACCGCGCCCCACCAACCGGGCGGCGGCGGCCCGGACGGCGGCCACCGGTCGTCGTCCGCCCCCGCGGCCCGGCGCTGGGGCAGCCAGGGGACCATGCCCGCCAGGACCACGGGCAAGCTCTACTTCACCACCCCCATGGGCGACGCCAGCTGCACCGCCACCGTGATCAACAGCCCCCACCGCAACACCGTGTGGACCGCCGGGCACTGCGTCCACCCCGCAGGTGGCGGCGCCGGCGCGTACTACGACGACTTCATGTTCGTGCCCGACGCCGACAACGGCCAGGACCCGCACGGCCGCTGGACGTTCCGGTTCGCCACCACGCCGCAGGCCTGGCAGGAGAGCGGCGACTGGCACTACGACATGGCGGCGCTGGCCTTCTATCCGCAGCAGGACGGCGGCAACCTGGCTGACCGGCTGGGTGCCCAGGGCTACTACTTCGGCGGCGGCACCGACTTCCCCCGGGTGGTGGACTTCGGGTACCCCAGCGACGGCTACCGGCGCAGCGACTTCACCGGCCGGAACCTCTGGTACTGCGAGGGCCCCACCTCGGCCGTCAGCACGACCGACGACCTGATGACACTGCGGTGCGACATGGGCCACGGCTGCAGCGGCGGCCCCTGGATCGTCGATCTGCAGGCCGACCGGGGCTGGGGGTACATCGTGGGCACCAACAGCCACCGCGACATCGACACCGCGGGCGGCTGGGCCGACGACCGGCTCTACTCCGCCAGCCACGGCAATGCCGCGATCCATCTCTACGACGAGGTCTCCCGGCACTGACCCGGCCCCTTCACCGGGCCGGCAGGACCCGCTCCGTCGCCCGCTCCGCAAGCGGCGTGGAGCGCCGCTTCACCCGGCTCGGCCGGGCGGGGACCCGGCACCCGGCCACATCCGCAGCGCTGCTGATCGCGGCTCAGGGATGCCGGCGGCGGTGCTGCCCGCTGCCGTCCGGGCCGCCGGGGGTCTTCGCGGGGCCCAGGGGAAGGGTCCGCGCGCGGAAGGTGCGGCGGTAGGTGTCGGGAGGCACACCGACCGTGCGGTTGAAGTGCCGGCGCAGCGTCGTGGCGGTGCCCATGCCGGTGGCGGTGGCGATGCTCTCGACGCTGTCGTCGGTGGTCTCCAGCAACTCCTGGGCGTGGCGGATCCGCTGGGTCAGCAGCCACTGCAGCGGGGTGGTGCCGGTCACCGACCTGAAGTGCCGGCCCAGGTTGCGTGAGCTCATCCGCGCCCGGCGGGCCAGGTCCTCCACGGTCAGCGGACGGTCCAGCCGTTCGACCACCCAGGGAAGCAGTTCGGCAAGCGGGTGGTTGTCCGGCGCGGGTACCGGGGTGGTGACGAACTGGGCCTGGCCGCCGTCGCGGTGCGGCGGCACCACCAGACGGCGGGCGACGGTGTTGGCGATCGCCGAGCCGTGGTCGAGGCGGACGAGGTGCAGGCACAGGTCCATGGCGGCGGCCTTGCCGGCCGAGGTGAGGACACTGCCGTTGTCCACGTAGAGGACGTCCGGGTCCACCTCCACCCGAGGGTGACGGACTGCCAGGGCTCCGGTGTGCGCCCAGTGCGTGGTCGCGCGTCGCCCGTCCAGCAGACCGGCGGCGGCCAGGACGAACGCCCCCGTGCAGAGCGAGACCACGCGTGCGCCCGCCTCGTGGGCCGCACGCACCGCGTCGACCAGGTCGGCGGGCGGGTCCTCGTCGACATCGGCCCAGCCCGGGACGATCACGGTGTCGGCGTCCCGGAGCCGGTCGAGGCCGTGGTCGGGCTCCAGCAGGAACCGGCCGACCCGCACAGCGCCCGTCCCGCAGACGACGACGCTGTACCAGGGGTCGACCAGATGGGTCAGGTCGGTCCCGAAGACCTCGTACGCCAGGGACAGCTCGAAGTGCAGCATCCCGTCGGTGACCGCCAGCGCGACAGTGTTCACGTCCGGAACTGTACGGGTCATGGCGTTCCGGACACTAGTGTGCGAGGGCCGACCCCCGCCAGGATGTCCGCAACGGACCGCAGCGGGTCGTGGGAGTGCAGGGGGAGAGCCATGGGATCGGAACTCAGGGTGGCCGTGTTCGGCGCGTACGGGCACACCGGCCGCTTTGTGGTGGCACAGCTGCGGGAGCGCGGGTTCGTGCCGGTTCTCTCCGGGCGCGACGCAGGCAGGCTGAAGGAGATGGCGGCGTCCGGATCCGGACCGGACGCCCGCCCGGCGTCGGTCGGCGACCCGGACTCGCTCGACCGCGCGCTGGCCGGCACGGCGGCGGTGATCAACTGTGCCGGGCCCTTCGCCACGACGGCCGCCCCCGTGATCGAGGCGGCACTGCGCGCCGGGATCCCGTATGTGGATGTGGCGGCGGAGATCGAGGCCAACGTCGACACGTTCACGCACTTCGGGGACCGCGCCCGCGCCGCGGGGGCGGTGATCGTCCCCGCGATGGCCTTCTACGGCGGCCTCGGCGACCTGCTGGTCACCGCCGCGATGGGCGACTGGACGGCGGCCGACGAGGCGCACATCGCCTACGGCCTGAGCAGTTGGCACCCCACCCCCGGGACGCGTGCCGCAGGCGCGGTCTCCCGGCAGCGGCGGGACGGCCGGCGTGTCCGCTACACCAACGGGCGCCTGGAGTACCGGGACGACAGCCCGCCGACGCTGGAGTGGCCCTTCCCCGACCCGATGGGTCCCCGGGACGTCATCGCGGAGTTCACGATGGCCGACGTCGTCACCGTTCCCAGCCACCTGTCCATTCCCGAAGTGCGCACCTGCATGACGGCCGAGGCGGCCAGGGAGGTGTCGGCCCCGGACACACCGGTGCCGGCCGCGGCGGACGAGCGCGGGCGGTCCGCCCAGACCTTCCTCGTCGACGTCGTTGTGCGTTCCGGCGGGAGTGAACGTCGCGCCGTGGCGAGGGGCCGGGACATCTACGCGGTCACCGCGCCGCTCGTGGTGGAGGCGGTCGACCGCATCCTCACGGGACGGACCAGGACGACCGGTGTGGCCTCCGCCGGTGAGATCTTCGACGCACCCGACTTCCTCCGTGCACTGTCCTCGTCCCTGTCCTGGGAGCTGCGTCCCTGACCTCCTCACCGCACGGGAGGCCGGCGACTCCCGAAGCGGCGCGGCCCCCGGGGGCCGTTTCCGCCCGCCCGCCTTTGCCGTGCACCCCTCGACGCGGCGCCGACGCCTGGCTAGTCTGCGCGCACCGGACCCACCGGGGCCCGGTCCGGAGGAGGAGGCCTGTGGTGACCACCACCGACCAGGACGCGTTCTACGTCCTCACCGGGCTGCTGCTCACACCCGCGCAGTTCCCGGCCGTGCTCGCGGACGACTATGCGGCCGCCTGCGAGGCACTGGACCTGGAGCCATGGGAGGCCGGGTACGGACTGGTCCTGGGCCAGGACGCCGACGGCGCCCGCTGGACCCTGGTCACCCATGACGCGGCGCTGGTCGCCTGCGCGGTCGCCGCCTGGGACTGCGGGCTGGAGTACGAGCTGGAGCCGCCGGAGCGGTCCGTGGTCGCCAGCCTCGCCGGCTGGCCGCTGGAGCTGGCCGTCCAGACCCCCGGCATCCCCGACCCGGACGACCCCGCCGACGCCGAGGGCCCGCTGCTGACCCCGCCCGACCCCGCGGCCTGGGGCCCGGCGCAGCGTCGCCTGGGCGCCGACGAGGTCGGCCGCAACTGGCACCAGTGGCGGCAGCAGACCGCCGAGGTGCGGTTCACCGACTCCGGCAGCGTACCCGGGCACCCCGGCATCGCACATGCGCTGGCCGAGGCCGCCGACTATCTGAC
>NZ_LIQR01000651.1 GCF_001418575.1 Peterkaempfera griseoplana | reverse complement strand
GCCGGTCGGTCCGTCGGCGCCCAGCGTCGCCAGGCGCACCAGCACCGCGGCGCCCTGCGCGATCGTGAGGAACCCGGTGTGGTTGTTGCTGTCCGTGTCGACGAAGCCGGGTGCGGCGGCGTTGACGAGGATCCCGTCCTTCCGCAGCTCCTTGGCGTACTGCACGGTGAGCGCGGTGAGCGCGCTCTTGGACGGCGTGTACGCCGCCGAGGGCAGCAGCGCCGCCAGGGGGCCGTCGAGGTCGCTGTTGAGGGCCAGCGACGCGGCGTGGCTGCTGACGTTGACGATGCGTGGCGCGGGCGACCGCCGCAGCAGCGGCAGCATGGCGTTGGTCACCGAGATCACCCCGAGGACGTTGGTCTCCAGCACCGCCCGGACCATGTCCAGGTCCACTGTGCTGGGCACCTGGTCGTGGGCGTCCTCGGGCGAGACCTGCCCGGAGCCGCTGATGCCGGCGTTGTTGACCAGCACGTCGAGGCGGCCGAAGCGCTCCTCGATCTGCCGCGCGGCCTCCCGGACGGTGGCCGGGTCGGTGACGTCCAGGGTGACCGCGTGCACGTCGCCGCCCGCCGCGCGCAGCTCCGCGGCGGCCTGCGCGCCGCGCTGTGGATCCCTGGCACCGACCAGGACCGTCATGCCCAGTGCGGCGAGTTGCTCGGCCGCCCCGCGGCCGATCCCCTTGTTCGCCCCGGTGACCAGCGCGACCTTGCGGTGTGCGGTCTGCTCGCTCATGACCAGCTCCTTGCTGAGGGGTGTCCTGCTCAGGACCCGTCTTCACTCCCCAGGACGAGGCAGCCCCAGCGACTGTGACATCGGCTGTGACACACGGACGGGGGCGGCGCGGCGCGTTGGTACCGGCGGCGCCCCCGCGGACCCCGCCGTGCGACGCTCACTCCAGCGGAGCGACGGCGTCGATGTCGAACTCCTCCGCGAACTCCTCTGTCAACTCCTCCGGGGGTACGGTTCCGGAGTCCTCGTCGGAGAGCGGCTGCGAGGTCCAGATGCACTTTCCGGTGGGCGTGTAGCGGGTCCCCCACCGCTGGGAGACGGCCGTGACCAGCTGCAGTCCGCGGCCGCCCTCGTCGGTGTCGGACGCATGGCGGATCCGGGGCATGGTCAGGCTGCCGTCGGACACCTCGCAGACCAGGTCGACGTCACGCAGCAGCCGCACCCGCACCGGTCCCTTGCCATGGCGTACGACGTTCCCGACCAGCTCGCTGACGATCAGTTCGGTGGTCGGCGTCAGTCCGTCCAGCCCCCAGGCGGACAGCTGCTCCCGGACGTGCCTGCGGGCCAGACCGGCGGCCTGGGGGTTCGCCTGGAGCGGCCAGGAGGCGATCCGGTCGGCGGGCAGTGCGTGGACGCGCGCCACCAGGAGTGCGATGTCGTCGCTGGTGGTCCGGCCGTCGGGGAGCAGACCGGAGACGAGGCAGTCGCTGAGCCGGTCCAGATCCTCCCCGGCCCGGGTGTGCAGCAGCCGCGCCAGTTCGGCCATGCCCTGGTCGATCTCGCGCTCGGACGACTCCACCAGGCCGTCGGTGAAGAGCACCAGCAGGCTCTCCGGGGGAACCTTGAGCTCCACCGTGTCGAAGGGCGGTTCCGCCGCCCCCAGGGGCGGGTTGGGGTCCCGGTCGGGGAAGTGCACGCTGCCGTCGGGGTGGACCACGGCCGGCGGGGGATGCCCGGCCCGGGTGATGGAGCAGGTCCGGGTGGTGGAGTCGTAGAGCGTGTACAGGCAGGTGGCGTAGGAGTCGTCCCCGAGGCCGCTGACGATGTCGTTGAGATGGCTCATGATCTCGTCGGGGGGCATCTCCAGATTGGCCAGGGTGTGGACGGCCGTGCGCAGCCGTCCCATCGTGGCGGCCTCGGAGAGCCCGTGCCCCATGACGTCCCCGACGACCAGTGCGACCCGGCCCGCGGAGAGCGGGATCACGTCGTACCAGTCGCCGCCGACGTCCATGCCCTGCTCGGTGGGCAGGTAGCGGGCGGCGGTGGTGCACGACGGCAGTTCGGGCAGCTTCTGCGGGAGCAGCGCCCGCTGCAGCTCCCGGGAGCGGATGTGCTCGGCGTCGTAGAGCCGGGCGCGCTCCAGGGCCTGGGCGACCAGGGCGCTGATGGCGGTCAGCAGGGTGCGTTCCTCGTCCGTGAGGCGGCGGGGCCGGTCGAAGGCGACCACGCAGACGGCGAAGGTGTGGCCTGAGGCCGTCAGCGGCAGGAAGGCCCGGGACTGCATGCCGGACTGCTGCGGATGGTCCGCCAGGTCCGGGTACAGGGCCGCGTACTCCCCGGGCGAGGAGATGAAGAGCGGCTCCTCGGTGGTGAAGGCGTCCCAGACCGGGTCCATGGGCAGCCGCGTGCGGCCGTCGACGAGGGCGAGGAAGGACTCGGGGTAGCCGACTGCTCCCACGTTGTGCAGCCGGTCGCCCTCCACCTCCTGCACCAGCAGGCCGGTGGCGTCGAACGGTGGCATCACCCGCTGGGCGACCGCTTCCACCACATCCCGGGAGGTCGTCGCCTCGGCGAGGGCCGCGGTCAGTTCCGCGATCCGGGCGGAGCGTTCCACGGCCGCGCGCTCGGTCGCCGCGCGCTCGGCCTGGTTCCTGCGCCGCTCGGTGACGTCGGTGAAGTACAGCGTGACCCCGTCGGGCACCGGGACCACCCGCAGGCGGTAGCAGTGCCCGGAGTCGGGCACCACCACGTCGAAGCTGGCGGCGGTCGACTGGGAGGCCGCCTTGCGGCAGCGGGCCTCCATACCGGTGATCTGGCGTACGGAGGGCAGCGTCCACAGCACCTGGCCGAACAGCTCGTCCGCCGGGGAGCCCAGGAGCGACTCGGCCTCCAGGTTGACGAAGGTGATCCGCCAGTCGTCGTCGGCGGAGAGGAAGCCGTCGCTCATGTGGCGCAGCGCGCGGCTGAGCGCATCATGGGCCGAGCGGGACTCGTTGCTGTCCCACGCCGTCCCGATCATCCGGGCGGGCTTGCCGTCGTCGCCGAGCACCACCTTCGCACGGGCCTTGGTCCAGCCGTAGCTGCCGTCGGGTCGCCGCACCCGGTACTCGGCCTCGAACATCTCGTGGTTGCGGATGGCCCGCTCCACGGCGGCCAGCGTCCATGGGACGTCGTCCGGGTGGACGACCTTCATCCAGGTCTCGACCCGCGGGACGAAGTCGACGGGGTCGGTGCCGTAGACCGCCATGGCGGCCTCGTCCCAGGAGAGCGCGCCGGTGCGGATCTCCCAGTCCCAGGTGCCCACCCGGACGGCCTGGAGGGCCTGCTGCTGTCGGAGCCGGCTCGGTGCCTCCGGGAAGTGACGGACGGGCGCCGTGGCCCGGGCCATCCGTTCCTGCACCCAGGCCGCCAGGGCCACGAGGAAGTCCCACTGCTTCCCCGTGGGCTCCCCCGCGATGCCCGTCACGACGGTGAGCGCACCGATCGGGCGGTCCCCGCCGGGCAGCGGTACGGCGGCGAGGCCCGTGCCGGGGCACGCGGCGGGGGAGCCGGGCGGCAGCGGGCCTCCATACCGGAGGTCTGGCGTACGGAGGGCAGCGTCCACAGCACCTGGCCGAACAGCTCGTCCGCCGGGGAGCCGCGGAGCGACTCGGCCTCCAGGTTGACGAAGGTGATCCGCCAGTCGTCGTCGGCGGAGAGGAAGCCGTCGCTCATGTGGCGCACCGCGCGGCTGAGCGCATCGTGTGCCGAGCGCGCCTCGTTGCTGTCCCACGCCGTCCCGATCATCCGGGC
>NZ_LIQR01000650.1 GCF_001418575.1 Peterkaempfera griseoplana | reverse complement strand
GTGCGGGGGGAGGGCAGTCCTGGGGTGCGGGTGCCAGGCGTGGTCACGTGGGTCCTCGGAGACTCAGCGAGCGGATATCACTTCTTCAGACGGACGAGCCCGCCGATCGGATGCCCCTGCGAAGGTCAAATGTCCGGCAATTTCGTTCGAAAGTCTTTCGGGCGGCCGGGCCGCGGGAGGCGGTCCGGCCGGCGGGCTACTGCGTCAGCCCGGGGAGCTTCTGCCGCCTGGAGGAGGCCCGCAGGCCGCGGACGCCCACCACTCCCACCAGTGTGCCCAGCGCGAATGAGGTGACCGTGAGCGCCAGGTGAACCCAGAAGAACGCGGTGGGACGGGAGTGGTCACCGTCGGTGAAGGCCTGGCCGCCGGAGTCCGCCCACAGGTTCTTGGCGAACGTCACCCAGATGATCCAGCTCCAGACACCGAAGGCGGCCAGGAACCAGGAGGTGCGGCGGCTGAGCTTCATGTCACGTCCTTGGCGTACGGCAGTGGTTCTGTCCAGTATGGGCGGTTGTGGCCAAGCACCGACACGCGGGTCCGCTAGGGCGAACGGGGGATGCCGGGCCTCCGGTTGACGGCTTCGGTGCGCCGCCGGGTACGGTCACCGGGTGACCAGCGCCGAAGACCTCACAGGTCCTCAGGAGACCGGCTGCATATCCCCGGGTCCCGGGTCCCAGCGTCCCGGCAGGGGCCTTGCCGCCCTGCTCGCCGCGACCGCCGCAGCCGCCACCGTACTGCCCATGGCCGCCCCTGCCGCCGCCGCGCCGACCGGCGCCAAGGCGAGCAAGCATCCGGCGCCCCCGCAGGAGATGTCCACCGTCGGCGGGGAGCAGCTCGGGCGCCCCGGCGTCCAGGTGCAGCCCGGCGGCGGTGCGCCCGCCCTGCCCGACGAGATCACCGGCCTCTCCTGGGTGGTGGCCGACGCCACCACCGGTGAGGTGCTCGCCGCCAAGAACGCGCACTGGCGGCTGCCTCCGGCCTCCACCCTGAAGATGCTCTTCGCCGACACGGTGCTGCCCAAGTTCCCCAGAACGACCAAGCACACGGTGATCCCGGAGGAGCTGGCCGACATGGGCGAGGGCAGCAGCCTGGTCGGGATCAAGGAGCACCTGGACTACCGGGTCGAGGACCTGTGGCGCGGTGTGTTCCTGCGCTCGGGCAACGACGCGGTCCATGTGCTGGCCCACATGAACGGCGGAATACCCGCCACCGTCCACCAGATGCAGGCCGAGGCGGACGAACTGCAGGCCGGTGACACCCATGTGGTGAGCCCGGACGGCTACGACGAGCCGGGCCAGGTGTCGTCGGCGTACGACCTGACCCTCTTCGCCCGGCAGGGGCTGCGCAACGCGGACTTCCGCTCCTACTGCGCCACCGTGTCCGCGAAGTTCCCCGGGGATCTGGATCCCAAGACCCACAAGCGGGAGACCTTCGAGATCCAGAACACCGACCGGCTGCTGACCGGCGCCTGGGGGATGACCCCGTACCGGGGGCTGATCGGGGTCAAGAACGGCTTCACCACCAACGCCGGGAACACCTTCACCGGGGCCGCCGTACGCGGCGGGCACACCCTGATCGTCACGGTGATGCACCCCGAGCCGGTCCACACCAACCAGGTCTACATCGAGACCAGCAGGCTGCTGGACTGGGGCTTCAGCGCGCTGGGGAAGGTCACCCCGGTGGGTACGCTGGTCGGTCCCCGGTCCGACCAGAGCTCGGACGCCACCCCCGCGGCCTCCCAGACCGGCCGCCAGGCCCGGCCCGGGGCAGGGGCGGGAGCGGGTACCGCGGCCGAGGAGGCCGGCGGCACCGGCGGGATCTCCACCGGCTGGGTCGCCACCGGGATCGGCGCGGTGGTGGCCGTCGGCGGACTCGGCCTGGCCCGCAGCAGGGCCCGCGCCAGGCGGCGGGCCGCCTGCGACGAGGCCGCGGACGCCGCAGCCTCCGGCGCCGCCCCGCCCGCGGGGTCCACCGCGGTCGGCGGGCGCCGCCGTCGCCGACGGCGCTGACACACCCCTGCGCGGCGGGGGCCGGTCACGGGTCCCTGGGGACGCGGCCGGCCTTCGGGCCGCCGGCCGCGCGGCATCGCTCGCACAACGCCGTACGAATGGTGCGGGGGCCCCGCTCCGACCGTGCCCGGCCCTGCCTCAGTGCGGGGCCACGGGAGCGCCGCCCCCGGCCTCGTGATAGGCGTGCAGCGCCTGCTTCCGGGCACGGGCCCGGGCCTCGTCCGAATCGGCGAGGGCGGTCCAGGAGACGCAGTACAGCAGCAGCCGGCTGACGAAGTTGATCCACAGCAGCAGGGCCACCGGCACACCGAAGGCCCCGTACATCGACTTGCCGGCCACCCCGCTGATGTACGAGGAGAGCAGGATCTTCAGCACCTCGAAGCCGACCGCGCCGATCAGCGCGGCCGCCAGCACCGTGCGCCGCCGCTGGTCGGTGATGCGGGGGAACGCGGTGAGCAGATAGGCGAAGAGGATCATGTCTGCGACGACCGCGATGGCGAATCCCGCCAGGCCCAGCAGCCAGGCGCCCACTCCGCTGCGATCCAGCCCCAGGGCCTCGGCGAGCCTGCCGGTGAGGGCGCTGAAGATGGCCGAGGCGCCCAGGGAGACCGCCGTGACCACGCCGAGCCCGACCAGTACGCCCACGTCGAGCAGCTTGCGCACCACCGGGTTGCCCGGTTCCGCGTCCACCTGCCAGATGGTGCGGATGGCGGCCCGCATGGTGTCCACCCAGCCCAGGCCGGAGATCAGCAGCACCACGCCGCTGACCAGTCCCACCGTGCCGGCGTTGCTGGCCAGGGAGTTGATGTCCACGGAGTCGGCGATGCCGGGGATCTGCTCGGAGATCCTGTGCTGGATGTCCTTGACCTGGTGGTCGGAGAGGGTGGCGGCGGCCGCCGCCA
>NZ_LIQR01000065.1 GCF_001418575.1 Peterkaempfera griseoplana | reverse complement strand
CACCGTCCCGAACACCACATCGTCCCGGCCACTCACCGCCGCCAACGCCCGCGCCCACGCCACATGCAGCACCGTCGCCGGACTCGCACCCAACCGCCGCGACACCTCACGCAGCCGTCCCACCAGCTCCGGGGTGAAGGGCAGCACCTCGCGGACGACGGCTGCGCCGTCCCCGCGGACGTCCTCCAGGCCGTAGGGGGCGGTGGGCTCGTCCACGTCCCCCAGCAGCTCCGCGAAGAACCGCTCGTGCTCCGAACGCTCCACCCCACCGCGTGCCTGCGCCACGAAGTCCCGGAACGGCAACGGCTCCGCAAGCTCACCACCACGACCGGACAGGAACGCCTGCACCTCGCCGATCAGCACCTCCAGCGCCGTGTGGTCCTGAACCATGTGGTGGACGCGCACCAGCGCGAGCCAGCGGCCGTCCTCCAGGGCCGCCGTGTGCAGCCCGATCAGCGGGGCGCGGCCCAGGTCCATCGACAGGCCACCGGCCGCCAGCAGGTCAGCCACCGCGTCGGCCGAGTGCGGGGCCAGCGTGACCTCCTCGACCGGGAGCTCCGCCCGCCGCCAGACCACCTGCACCGGCTCCCGCAGCCCCTCCCACACGATGGCCGTGCGGTAGATGTCGTGGCGGTCGACCACCCGCTGCAGTGCGTCCACGAAGGCATCCAGGCGTGCCCTGTCGTCGAACTCCACCACGCGCGGCATCACATAGGCGTCCTCGCCGCCCTCCGACAGCAGATGGTGGAAGAGCAACCCCTCCTGCAACGGCGCCAGCGGATAGACATCCGCCACATTCGCCGCACCACCCTCCACCGACGCCACCACCCGCGCGATCTCCGCAGGCGACAGATCCACCAACGGCAACATCTCCGGAGTGATCTCCCGAGCACCCGCCGGAATCGCCTTCGCCGGCACCACCACCTGCTCCGCACCCGCCACCACCGCCAACCCCGCAGGCGTCGGCGTCTGGAACAACGCCCGCACCGACACCGACACACCCCGACCCCTCAACACCTCCACCAACCGCACCGCCAACAACGAATGCCCACCCAACGCGAAGAAATCGTCATCCACCCCCACCGACGACAACCCCAACACCTCAGCACACGCCCCACAGATCACCTCCTC
>NZ_LIQR01000649.1 GCF_001418575.1 Peterkaempfera griseoplana | reverse complement strand
GTGCCGGGTGAGTTCGCCGTCGACGACCCGCCACAGGTGCAGGGGGTTGGCCGCCTGCAGCGCCTGCGGCAGCAGGTCGTCGGGGAAGCCCTGGTAGGTGACCGGCCGCAGGAACCGCTCGATCGCGCCCATGCCCACGGAGGTGAAGCGGCTGTCGGAGGTGGCCGGGAACGGGCCGCCGTGGGTGGAGGCGTAGGTGACCTCCTGCGGGATCGAGAAGGCGTTGACCACGATGCGGCCGGTGCGGCGCTCCAGGACCGGCAGGAGCTGCGCGGCGGCGGCGTGGTCGGCGGCGTCGGCGTGCAGGGTGGCGGAGAGCTGTCCGCGGAAGGCCCGGGCCGCCTCCAGCAGCAGCTGGTCCGCTCCGGTCAGCCGGACCAGCAGCACGGCGGGGCCGAAGACCTCCTCGCGCAGGTCCGGTTCGGCCAGCAGCTGCTCGCCGGTGACCTCGTACAGCAGGGACCGGCCGTCCCAGGCACGCACCGGGGCCGGCCCGGCGCCGATCCTCCTCGCGCCGCTGCCCTCCATCCGCCGCACGCCCCGGGTGTAGGCGTCGTGGATGCCGGGGGTGAGCATCGTCCGCGCGGCGACCTGCTCCACCTCGGCCGCCGCCGCCTCGCGCAGCTGCGTGAACCCGGGCCCGTCCGCGGCCAGCAGCACGGCGGGCTTCAGGCAGGCCTGGCCGACGTTGTACATGGCGCGCTGCACCAGGCCGGCCCCGATCCGCGCGCCGCGGGCCGCCAGCGCCGCGGGCAGCACGAAGGTGGGGTTGACGCTCGTCATCTCGGTGAACACCGGGATCGGGTCGGGACGCTGCTGGGCCCGGCGGAACAGGGCCATGCCGCCGCCCTCGGAGCCGGTGAAGGTGACCGCCCGCACCAGCGGATGATCCACCAGCGCCTCACCGATGGCGTTGCCCGCACCCCGCACCAGGGAGAAGACACCCTCGTGCAGACCCGCCTCGGCCACCGCCCGCTGCAGCGCACGGCCGGCGATCTCCGAGGTGCCCGGGTGGGCGTTGTGCGCCTTGAGAACCACCGGGCACCCGGCGGCCAACGCCGAGGCGGTGTCACCACCGGCGACCGAGTAGGAGACAGGGAAGTTACTGGCGCCGAAGATCACCACGGGCCCCAGAGCCACCTTCTGCAGCCGATGGTCCATACGCGGAACGGGACGACGGTCCGGCTGCGCCGGGTCCACGGTCGCCTGCAGGAACCGCCCCCGTAGGGGACCACCATCGGTGCCGGGTCCCGTCCTTTCTCTCGCAACGGCATGATGACGCCATGCGCTGCACCGAACGGCACTACCACTGCCGCTCCTGCGGCCACCGGTTCACCCTTCCCGGCGCCGACCTCTCCTTCGCCTACGGCACCTTCCTCGGCGTCTCCGCGACCCCCCAGGCCGCCGTCCTCCACTGCTTCGACCCGACGTACACCGAGATCGAGGCCCTCGTCGACGACCACCGGCGCTCCGCGCACCTCCCCCCGGTGGACGCCGGCCCGCTGGTCCGCTCCGTGATCGGCCGCGTCTTCGACCCGGACCCCACCGGCTCGGCCTTCGACTTCACCGGCACCCACCCCTGCCCGCGGTGCGCATCCGTCCACGTCAACTCCCGTGAGACAGCACTCCCCTGGCCGCACACCGCCCGCCCGGCGACCCACCACCGATGGGACCGGCTGACCGCGCCGGCCAAAGCAGCAACCGTCAGGTCCGCCGTGAACACCCTGCTCCGCTGAACGCCGGAACACCAGGCCAGGCGACGAGCCGCCCAGGCCGGGACAAGCAACAACGCCGGCACCGGCACCGGTCCGCGCGGAGCAGCGCCGGGCGGGGCCCAACGGGCGGGCACCGGTCGAGGCCCGGGGTCCGGCCCGAGGTCGACCCTGACCAGCGGCCCTACGCTCGCCGGCGGACCGGGCCGGCTCCCCCTGCCCGCCCGGGAACCCGATCGGTCCCGATCGGGCCGGTCGTACGCGGCCGCGGGCCCCGGCCCGCGAAGGCCGCTCCCGCGGCTCGTCCCATGGTCCGGATCGACGGTGCGGGTGTGTGCGGCAACGGTGGCGGGAGGGCTCGCTGACCGCTGGGATGACGGCATGGAACGCATCGAGGTGGACCTGTCCGCTGCCGGTGCCGTTCGGATGCCCGGCCGGCGGTTTTCCGGGGTCTGGTGCAGGGCACTCGCTGTCCGTCCTGCACAGTGACGTCGCAAAGACCAGGGCGACCTGCGCCCGCGGCAACGCCGGCGCAGCGCTGGAGTGCGCGGAACTGCTTCTGACCGCGCTCGACGAGATCCTGGCGGGTTATGCGGACCCCCTGACGCGACACGGCATGAAGCGACCTGATGCAACAGCCCCGGCACGTGGCGGCGGGGCCCGGGTACTACCCGCAGCGGCCCCTGCCCCGAGAGGCGCCCTCGTCGCGGAAGGGCCCCGTCACACCCCGGGAAATGCCGTCGAAGGCCCCCGCACACCGGCCCTATCCTGACCGGATGCCCCACGGAAAGACTTCCTACGTCTGCCTGCCCTGCCGAGCCTCCTACAAGCAGCCGTACCTCGGCGACCACACCCGGCTGTGCCCCCGGTGCGCCAAGCCGCTGATCCACGCCGGCTCGGCCTTCGCCGCCCCGCGCCGGCGGGATGACTCCAGCTGGCGCGTGCTCTCGGTGCTCCTGCACGCCGGTGTCCGCTTCCACAAGAGCTGCTGCGGGGGCCCTGGCTACCGGCCGCGGACACTCAGCGACCTCCGGCAGCGGATGGCGCACGCCCGCACCAGCGGTGAGCCGTTCGCCACGGCCCTCGTCCACGGGACCCATCCCACCGCCCTCGGCGCCGGCCGTGCAGGCCGGGCGCCGGCCACCCCCAGGCCCGCGCGGAAGCCCTCCTGAGGACCCCTCAGACCGGTCGATTGCCCATCCTTGCCGTGCCGGCACGGGTGCGCCGGGACGGCTGCTCCTCACCGGGACGATCCCCCCACGGCCCTTCCCACCCTTCGAGCAGGGGAACCAGGGCGCACCGCACCGCCGGGCCGACCCGTCAACGACCCACAAGCCGGCAGGCCTTCTGCAGCTCGGTGACACGGCCTCAGGAGCGATGCGCGCGGCGGGGACGCTGCGACATCGCCAGGACGCCGGCGCCGCACACCAGCAGGCACAGACCCACCACCAGGCCGGCCGGGCAGGCACGGGACTGCCCGTGCCAGCTGATCATGCCGGTCACAACGCCGAGGCCCAGGGTCACCTCACCACCACCCCACAGTCGCGGCGAGGACACATGGCCTCGCAGCCACCACGGCAGCCAGCCACGGGAGAGCGCCGCTACGCCCGGCACGACAGTGAGAGCCGAAACGACGGCAAGAGCGGTCCACTCCACAGCGCCCATACGACACCCGCCCCCCACGAGGTACCTGTGCGGCGCACCGCCCCAGCGCAGGGATCCTGCCACGCCGCCGAGGTCAGGCGAAAGAGTGACCGCCAAGGCGTCGGCACAGCCGGCGGCACGCGGGCCGCCCGGGCCGGGGCCCGCACCCGGCGCCGCCGTCGAACACCCCCGCGCCCGACCCCGACCCCGACCCCGAGGCCGGCGCCGCCGAGCGTGCGATGAGTTCCCGGCGCCGCAAAGGTCCCCACGGTATGACGACGACACGCACGCTGCACACCCCCGAGGCCGACCTTGCCTACGACCTGCATGGCCCCCTGCCGACTCCGGACGGACGCCCACCCTTGGTGATGATCGGCCAGCCCATGGACGCCGGCGGCTTCGCCGCCCTGGCCGCGCACTTCCGCGACCGGACCGTGGTCACCTACGACCCGCGCGGCCTGGGCCGCAGCACCCGCAAGGACGCCCGCACCGACCACACCCCCCAGACTCAGGCCGGTGACGTGCACGCCCTCATCCAGGCGCTCGGCACCACCGCCGTGGAGATGTTCGCCAGCAGCGGCGGCGCGGTGACCGCGCTCGCCCTGGTCGCCACCCACCCCGCAGACGTGACCACCCTCGTCGCGCACGAACCTCCGCTGCTGACGCTGCTCCCCGACGCCGAAGCCGCCCAGCGCGCCCAGGCCCGCGTCCGCGACACCTACCAGGACAAAGGCTGGGGCGCCGGCATGGCAGCCTTCATCGCGATGACGTCGTGGCAGGGCGCATTCACCGACGACTACTTCGCCCGGCCCACCCCGGATCCCGCCGCGTTCGGGCTGCCCACCGAAGACGACGGCTCACGAACCGACCCCCTACTATCCGACCGCTCCTGGGCCATCACCCGCTACCAGCCCCAGGCCGACGCACTCACCGCGGCACCGACGCGGGTGGTGATCGCGGTCGGCGAAGAGTCCCACGGCACCCTCACCGCCCGCACCGCGCAGGCAACAGCCGCGCTGCTCGGTCAGCAGCCAGTGATCTTCCCAAGCCACCACGGCGGTTTCGTCGGAGGCGAGACCGGCTACGCCGGCCAGCCCGAAGCCTTCGCACGCAGGCTGCGCGAGGTCCTCGGGGACACCGGCTGACAGCCGCCCCTCCACCGCACCCCGGAGGGCCC
>NZ_LIQR01000648.1 GCF_001418575.1 Peterkaempfera griseoplana | reverse complement strand
ACCACCAGCCGGGCCGTGGGGTGCAGCAGCGCGGTACCGGGCCCCCCGGCGTCGGCGGCGACCAGCCGGTCGATCCACCCCAGATGCCGGTCGTGCGGCTGCACGGCCAGATTGGCCCCCTCGGCGGCGAGCAGCTGGAAGGGCGCCAGCCGGATTCCCTCCAGCCCGTCGGTGGCCCAGCAGTAGCGGCGGTAGGCGTCGGTGAAGGCAGCGGCGTCCTCCGCCCGGGCCCGCTGGTGGGCGGTGAGCCCGGCGAGCTCCGGCACGCCCCGGGCGGCCGCCTGCTCCAGCGCCGCCAGGGCGGCGGGCAGCGCGGCCGCGGCCGCCGCCCCCACCGCGGCGTACTGGCGGCGCAGCAGACCGGAGGCCTTGAGCGACCAGGGCATCAGCTCGGCGTCCAACAGCAGCCAGTCGCTGCCCAGTTCGGCGAACAGCCCGGTCTCCTCCGCGGCCCGGCGCAACCGGTCCAGGATGCGGCCGGAGACCTCCTCGTCGTCCAGGAAGGCACGGCCGGTGCGGGTCCACAGGGCGCCGGCGGTGCCGTCGGCGACACCGAACCGCTTCTCCGCGGCGGCCGCGTCACGGCAGAGCAGCACCACGGCCCGGGAGCCCATGTGCTTCTCCTCGCACACCACCTGCCGCACGCCGTCGGCGCGGTAGGCCGCGAAGGCCTCCTCGGGGTGCTCCAGCCAGCCCTCGCGACGGGACGTCGGCGACGGCGCCATGGTGGGCGGCAGATGGACCAGCAGCCGCGGGTCGACGGCGAAGCGGCTCATCACCTCCAGCGCGGCGGCGGCGTTCTCCTCCCGGACGGCGACCCGGCCGTGGTGGCCGGTCTCCACCACGCGGTGACCCGCCACGTCGGCCAGGTCCAGCGGGCGGCCCTCGCGGGCGCCGGGGGCGTCGGAGATCATCGGGCGGACCGGTGCGTACCACTCCCGCTCGGCCTCCACCCGGACCAGCTCCCGCTCCGGGTAGCGCAGCGCGGTGAGGGTGCCGCCGAAGACACAGCCGGTGTCCAGGCAGATGGTGTTGTTGAGGAAGGAGGCGGTGGGCACCGGCGTGTGGCCGTAGACCACCAGGGCGCGGCCGCGGTACTCCTCCGCCCACGGGTAGCGGACCGGCAGGCCGTACTCGTCGGTCTCCCCCGTGGTGTCCCCGTACAGGGCGAAGGAGCGGACCCGGCCGGAGGTGCGGCCGTGGTACTTCTCCGGCAGACCGGCGTGGCAGACCACCAGCCTGCCGTCGTCCAGCACGTAGTGGCTGACCAGGCCGCGGATGAAGGCCCGCACCTCGGCGCGGAACTCCTCCGGCTCCCCCGCCAGCTGGTCCAGGGACTCCTGCAGGCCGTGGGCGACCCTGACCTGCTTGCCGTCCAGCGCCCGGCCCAGCTTGTTCTCGTGGTTGCCGGGCACGCACAGCGCGGTGCCCGCGGCGACCATGCCCATCACCAGCCGCAGCACGCCCGGGGTGTCCGGGCCGCGGTCGACCAGGTCGCCGACGAAGACCGCGGTACGGCCCGCCGGGTGCGCCGCACCCACCGGACGGCCCTGCCCGTCGCGCTCCAGGACATAGCCGAGGCGGGTCAGCAGGGTCTCCAGCTCGGCCCGGCAGCCGTGGATGTCCCCGACGACGTCGAACGGGCCGGTGAGATGGCGCAGATCGTTGTAGCGCTTCTCGTACTCGATCTCGGCGGAGTCCACCTCGGCCGGACCGCGCAGCACATGGACCTTGCGGAACCCCTCGCGCTCCAGCGAGTTCAGCGAGCGGCGCAGCTCCCGCTGCTGCCGGGGGATCACATGGGCGCCCATGTCACGGCGGTCGGGGCGGGCGGCGTTGCGCTCGGCGCAGATGTGCTGCGGCACGTCCAGCACGATGGCGACGGGCAGCACGTCGTGCTCGCGGGCCAGCCGGACCAGCGCCCTGCGGGCGTCCGGCTGGACGTTGGTGGCGTTCCCCGTCAAGTTCTTCTGTTCAGTCTCCGTGCGCGAGTAAGACGCGCCTCGCGTCCGGGACTTGGCCGTGTCTGGCCAGCCTGTCCCTCAAGCTGCGGTGCTCGCCGGTTACTGGCGCAGATTGGACTTTCGGCAGTGTCGGACGACTTCCGATGGCCGTACCGTCGCTTCCGTGGACAGCATGGTGATCAATAGTGGGACTCCGACCGGGACGGATGTTTCTCCGCGGACTCTTGCTCCAGGGAGCCTTCTGACAGCGGCGGCGGTGACGGCCGCTGGCCTGAGCATGGTGAACCTGTGGTGGGCTGTCCCGACTGCCATCGCCGCGTTCCTGGCCGGACGGTGGCCTGGACGGATGGCGCCCACTGTGCTCGCTCTGGTTGGGCTTCTCGCGGCTGGCGTCGTGGCATTGTCCGTCGTGCCTGCCTGGCTGCCGTTGGCCAGCCGGTTTGTCACAGTGGTGGTCGTCGCCACGATGCTGCCCTGGTTCGCGGGCCGTTTCTGGTGCCAGTATCAGCAGCTTGTCCGGGCCGGTTGGGAGCGTGCAGAACAACTGCAACGCGAACAGGAGCTGGTCGCTGAGCAGGCCCGACTGCGCGAGCGAGCGCGTATCGCGCAGGACATGCATGACGTACTGGGCCATGACCTCAGCCTGATCGCCTTATCGGCCGGTGCCCTGAAGCTCGCGCCGGGCCTTGAAGAGCACCACCGAAGGGCCGCAGGTGACATCAGGGCCAAGGCGGCAGGCGCAGTGGAGCGTCTCGGCGAAGTGATCGGTGTCCTGCGCGAAGAGACCGGTGACGCGCCGACGGACCCTAACGGCTCCAGTCTCGCAGGCCTGATCGAAGAGGCCTCCGCGGCCGGCCTCGCGGTGAAGTTGTACACCGACGGCACGGCAGACGACCTGCCACCGGTAGCGGAGCGGGCGGTTCATCGCGTCGTGCAGGAAGCGCTGACCAACGTTGCCAAGCACGCGCCCGGCGCGACGGTGACCGTCCAAGTGACGCATACGGCAACGGAATCAAGAGTCGCCGTAGAGAACGGCCCGCCATCATCCGCTGCCAACCTGCAGCCCCGGCCTCGGAGTGGGGGGCGTGGCCTCATCGGTCTCGAAGAACGTGTGCGCTTGGCCGGCGGTTCGTTCGACCATGGTCCGCGCGACGGGGGCTTTGCAGTCGCCGCGTGGATCCCGCACGCACCTGCGTCACAGCCGCCACGGCTCCTCGCTCCCGCGGCCTCCCAGACCGGCGGCCAGTTGCCGCAGGAACATCGCCGTGCTCGGCGCCTCGTCAGCCGGGCCCTGGTCGCTGCAGTCATGGTGCCCCTGGTGACAGGAGCGGTGCTGAGCGGAGCACTCATGGGGTGGGAGATGCTGTCGGCGTCCCGGTCGGTCTTGGAACCTGGTGACTATTCCCGCCTGCGCGTGGGGCAAGATCGTTCTGAGGTGGAGCGTTTCCTGCCGGACCGGCAGACGAACTACCGACCGCTAACTGCCGAGCCGACAGGAGACGGCATAACGTGCGAGTACTACGCGATGACGGCCGACCGGTTCGACGACAGGTCCGGCGACGCTTACCGGCTGTGCTTCCGGGACGGCATCCTGATGTCCCTGGACGCGCTCACCCCATGAGTGCTCGATGATCCGGGTGCTGATCGCCGACGACGAGCCGATGATCCGGGCGGGAGTACGCGCCGTTCTTGCCTCGGATCCGGACATGGAGATCGTCGCCGAGGCCGGTGACGGACACGAGGCCGTGGAACTGGTTCGGCGTCACCGCCCGGCGGTAGCCGTGCTCGATATCCGTATGCCGGGGCTGAACGGCATCGACGCGGCGGCGGAGATCCGCAGCACCGCGCCCAGCACAGGCGTCGTCATGCTGACGACGTTCGGTGAGGACGACTACATCCTGCGAGCACTCGGTGGTGGCGCCACCGGCTTCCTGATCAAATCGGGCGAGCCCGAGGAACTGATCACCGGGGTCCGGGCGGTGGCCGACGGCGCCGCCTATCTGTCACCGAAGGTCGCGTCCCGGGTCGTCGCGCACCTCGCCGCGACGGGCGCGGGCGCCCTGGCTGGCCGGCGCTCCGCCGCCCGCGCCCGAGTCGACTCCCTGACCGCCCGGGAACGGGAGGTACTGGCCTTCCTCGGCAGTGGGCTGTCCAACGGGCAGATCGCCCGGCGTTTGCATGTGGTGGAGGGGACCGTGAAAGCCCATGTGAGTTCCATCCTGGCGAGGCTGGGCGTGGACAACCGCGCTGCTGCCGCGGTCGTTGCCCACGAGGCCGGGATCGTTCCTGCGCCATCCCAGACGTGATGCCGCCCGCTGAGCCAGCGGCAGGACCGTGAGCAGTACGGCCACCACCACCGTGGCGCCGAGGATCGCGCCGGCGAGTACATCGTGCGGATAGTGGACCCCCACCAAGACACGCAGCAGCGCGGCGGCTCCGGCCAGCGGCAGCGTGGCTGCGGCAAGGCGCGGCCGAAGCACGGCCATGCCGACGGCCATCCCAGCGGCCAGGGTGGCGTGGTTGCTCGGGAAGGACCAGTCTCCCGCGCCAGGGCATTCCGCGATGACGCCGACCCCCGTGCGCAGCGCGCGGCAAGGTCGCTCCTCGTCCACCACCAGCTTCACTGCTTCGCTCACCGCGTAGGCCGCGACGGTGCCAAAACCAGTCAACACCGATCCGGCGGCCCCTCGTAGATCTTTGCGGCGGACTGCTGTCCACCACGTCCACGCCAGCAACATTCCGAGAAGCACCAGAGTGCCCTCGGTGGCCAATTCCAGGAGCGGGCCCAGCCACGACGGCGCATCTGCCACCGTCCGAGTCACCGACCGGAACGCGGACGCCGATGCTCCTCCAGTGACCTGGACGGCACCGGCTTCCCCCAGCCCACCTGGGGAAAGCCAGACGACCGCTCCCGCCCCCACACCCAGGACGCCCAAAGCACCAAGCAGCCGACCAGCTCTGATCTTCTCTCGTGGTTCTTGTTCCATAGAGCCTGAACGTAGAAGCGGGGACAGCCAGGAACCCGAGCCGAACGGCAACAGCGACCCCTGCCGATCGTCAGGGTTGACGAATACGGAAACCCTCGCCCCACAGCACCGGACGGCCATCCTGATCGAGGCCGCGAAGTCCGCTAACACTCGGTGTGCTGAAGGCGTGTCACGCCCTCGTCAACCCCCCGGAGATCCTCGCCGTCCCAGCCTGAACCACTACACCGATCGGGTGGATGGCCCAGGGCCTGCTGGTGAGACGGGAGCAGACCCTGTGGCTTCAGCCCTGTCAGGTTATGGATTTCGCAAACGGGATGACGTTGTCCGAGACAAGAGCCCGTTCTGCTTGCCCGTCGTTCTCTTGAGTGAGCACAGCGCTGGCGAGGGCGAGCCTGGTCACCTGCTGGCCGAGCTCTTCGATCTCGGCCTTCTGGTTGGCAATGGTCTTCTTCAGCTTGGTGACGGTTTCCCTGAGTCGTTTCTCAGTCTCCGGGACCTGGTGGGTCTCGGCGCGGACGCGTTCGTAGAACTCGTTCTTCAGGTCGACGTGCCGTTTGAGGAGAGCCATGCGGTGGACATCGGCCTCGGCGGCAAGGGCGACGACCGTGAGGCTGCCGTTGGAGGCGGTGGCCTGTCCGGATGCTCCTATTGACGTCAAG
>NZ_LIQR01000647.1 GCF_001418575.1 Peterkaempfera griseoplana | reverse complement strand
GTGGCGGCCCGGGCCGCCACCCCGGCGTCCCGACCGTCGAGCGGCCTGCCGGTCAGCGCTCGGCTGCGAGGTGGCCGGGGTGCGCCGGGCGGCCGTCGCGGCGCAGGCGGTGGAGCCTGAAGCGGTCGAACAGCACCGGCGTGGGGAACCGGTTCGCCGCGGTGGCGGCCGACGAGTGGTAGTAGCTGACGGTGATGGTCGTGCGCCCACCGATCAGCGAACCGGGGTCGACGTCGACGACCGCGACACCGTAGGCGACACGGCGGTGTCCACCGCGGATCACGCCCGGCCGCAGGCACCGGGCACACCTGACGGGCCGTTGTCCGACCCGGCCGGCGGTTGCAGACGGCGCCCGGGTCGTACGCCACCGGCCCAGGAGCGGGCCCGCCACCTGTCCTGCCTCCCTCGAACCGAAGAGGACACTGTCCGACGAGCTCGGCCCGTCCGACGCCCGCCGACGCCGTGTGGACCCCGCGCGCACTCCCACGAGGGGATATCCCGGTGCGCGGCCGGCGCTCCCGGCGCTACGGTGCAGGCCATGACCGCGCCGAGGCAGCGCCCGCTGCTCCTGCTGGATGTGGACGGGCCCCTCAATCCCTACGCCGCCCAGCCGGAACGACGGCCGCACGGCTACGCCACCTTCCGCATGAGACCGCCCTCCTGGCAGGCCTCCCTCGCCGCCTCGCGCCCGTACGGCAGGCCGCGGGCCGCCGAGTACACCAAGCCGCTGCGGGTGTGGCTCAACCCCGACCACGGACCGCAGCTGCGGGCACTGCCGTTCGAGCTGGTCTGGGCGACCACCTGGATGCACGAGGCCAACGCGTTCATCGCCCCGGAGCTGGCCCTGCCCGAGCTGCCGGTGATCGAGTGGCCCTCGATCGACCTCCACCGCCAGGATCCCGAGGGTCTGCACTGGAAGACCCGGCAGGTGGCCGCCTGGGCCGCAGGGCGTCCCTTCGCCTGGGTCGACGACGAACTCACCGAGGCGGACCGCGCCTGGATCGCCGCCCACCACGACCAGCCCGCCCTGCTCCACCACGTCGACCCGCGCCGGGGCCTGACCGAGGCGGACTTCACCGCGCTGGCGGACTGGGCCGAGCGGACCGCTGCACCGTGACCTACGACATCGGCTTTCTGCACGTCGCACCCGGCCGGACCTTCGCCGAGGCCCTCGAGGAACGCAACTCCGGCTGGAACGCGGACACCTGGGATCCCCGCCACCCGGTTCCGCCCATGCGCCCCACCCCCGACCAACGACGGCAGTGGGAACGGACCGTCCGCCGGGTCGCCGCCGCATTCGGCCCCGTGGAGGTGGAGGAGTTCCCGTCCACCTGGACCCTGCACCGTCACGGGCCGGAGGGCAGCCTGCAGCTGGACTGCGACGGGAACGGGGCGGAGATCGAGATCCCCTACCGCTACCCGGGCGAGGCCGCCCTGCCGATCGTGGTCGTCGCCTACCGGATCGCTCGCATCGTGGAGGAGGAAACCGGGATGACCGGCTTCGACTTCGAGGCCGACCAGCCTGTCTCCGGCGGCGATGTCCGCATCGCCGCCGCCCGGCTCGGCGGCGTGGCCCAGTGGGTCCGGGACAACCTGGTCTGACGTCGGCCGCACGACTCACCGGAGCGCATCCGTCCACCGGGCACGGATGCGGGCGGATCTCCGACGGGCCGGGCCTAGACCCCACCGCCCGGGGCCCGGCCTGCGGCGAGGAGTTGCTTCTGCACCCCCGCGGGCACGGCCGGTCAGCCGGGCCGCCCGGCGCGGGGCGGGGCGCCGTCCGCCCGCCGAGCCGGACCCGGGGCTGCTCGGCTCGGCGTCGTACTCCCGTGGGAGTAGCCGGCCGCACGGCGCACCCCGCGCAGTAGCGGACGGCTCAGCCTGGTGCCGGACGAAACGGGGCCGCCGGGCCGGAAGCCTGGAAGGCAGCAGACCACCGGACCGGAGGGAGGCCCGCCGTGGGGGCCCCGATCACCGCAATCGTCGAACCGGCGCCGCCGAGGCAGCCGGGGAAGCGCCGAACGCGCACCCTGCTGCCCTGGGCGGTGCTGGCGCTCTGGCTGGCCGTGCTCGCACTCGCGGGCCCTCTGGCCGGGAAGCTGGCGGACGTTCAGCAGAACCGGGCGGTGGACTACCTCCCCGCGAGTGCGGACTCCACCCAGGTGGCGAAGGTGCAGGACGCACTGCCCGGCGGCGAGGCGACCGAGCTGGTCGTCGTCTACCACCGCGACAGCGGGCTGACCGCGGCCGACCGGGCCCGGGCGCAGGAGCAGATCTCCGGGATCGCCCGGACCCACCGGCTCACCGCGACCCCCGTCGCGGTCCCGTCCAGGGACGGCACCACGCTGATGTACCCGGTCGCCAGTACCCAGCCGGGGCAGGACGACGACGCGAGGAACGCCTTCGTGAACGACGTGCGCCGCGCCGCCGACGGCGGCGGCGGGCTGACCGCCGAGGTCGGCGGCGCAGGGGCGCTGAACACCGATATGAAGGGGGTGTACTCCTCCCTCGACGGGCCGCTGCTGTACACCACCGTCGCCGTGGTCGCCGTGCTGCTGATCCTGATCTACCGCAGTCCGCTGCTGTGGCTGCTGCCGCTCGTCGTCGCGGGCGTCGCCGACGGGACCGCCATGGCCGGGGTCTACGGCCTCCACCAGGCCTTCGGCATCACCGTCACCGGCCAGAGCCAGGGCGTGATGACCATCCTGGTCTTCGGCGCGGGCACCGACTACGCCCTGCTGCTGGTCGCCCGCTACCGCGAGGAACTGCGCCGCGTCCCGCGTCCCTACGAGGCCATGCGCGCGGCCCTGCGCGGCTGCGGCCCGGCGGTCCTTGCCTCCTCCGGCACGGTCGCCGCCGGGCTGCTGTGTCTGCTCGCCGCCGACCTCAACAGCAGCCGGGGGATGGGCCCCATCGCGGCGGTCGGTGTGCTGAGCGCGCTGGTGGCGATGACGACCCTGCTGCCCGCGCTGCTGGTGCTGCTGGGCCGCCGGGTGTTCTGGCCGCTCGTCCCGGCGTACGGGAGCAGGCCGCCGCAGCGCCGCGGGCTGTTCGCCGCGATGGGCGCCTCGGCGGCGCGCAGGCCGGTGGCGGTGCTCGCGGCCGGGGCGGTGCTGCTGGGGGCGCTGGCGCTGGGCGCGTTCCAGCTGCCGGGGAGCCTGAAGAACGAGAACGCCTTCACCGCGAAGCCCGAGTCGGTGGCCGCGATGCAGACCCTGGCGCGCGCCTTCCCCGGCAGCGGCACCCAGCCGATCACCGTCGTCGCGCCCACCAGGCGGGCGGCCGAGGCGCTGGCGGCGGCCCGTACGGCCGGCGGGGTCGCGGCCGTGGAACGCGGCCGCAGCGGCGGCGGCTGGACCGAGCTGCTGGTCACCGCGGAGGCCGCACCGGAGACGCCCGCCGAGACCGCCGTCATCAAGGACCTCCGGGCCCGGCTGGACGGCCGCTACGGCGCATATGTCGGCGGGGCCAGCGCCCAGCAGATCGACCTCGCGGACACCAGCGCCCGCGACCGCTGGATCGTGGTACCGCTAGTGCTGCTCTCCGTTCTGCTGATCCTCGTCGGGCTGCTGCGCAGTCTGGTCGCGCCGCTGCTGCTGGTCGTGGCGGTGGTCGCGGTGTGGGGGGCGGCGCTGGGCATCGGGG
>NZ_LIQR01000646.1 GCF_001418575.1 Peterkaempfera griseoplana | reverse complement strand
GACGGCCCGCCCCCGGCCGGGCCCACCGGGCGTCCCGACGGCATCCGGCGAACACCCGGCCACACCTCGCGAAACCCCTCCGGATCCGCACGCCCGACCCGCACGCCGGGCCGCGCCGGACCGGCCCCGGCAGACATAGCGTCGAAGAGACGATTAGGCTGGGGGTGTGCCTCATCTACGTCTCGCACTGAGCCAGATCGATCCCTATGTCGGCGACATCGCCCGCAACTGCGACGAGGTCGTGCGCTGGACCCGGCACGCCGCCGAGCGGGGGGCCCAGCTGGTGGCCTTCCCCGAGATGGCGCTGACCGGCTACCCGGTGGAGGACCTGGCGCTGCGCCGCTCCTTCGTCGAGGCCTCCCGCAACGCCCTGGTGGAGCTGGCCTCCCGGCTGGCCGCCGAGGGGCTGGGGGACGTCCCGGTGGTGGTCGGCTACCTCGGACGCTCCGCCAAGGAGGCGCCGCAGAACTGCGCCGCGGTGCTGCACGGGGGACGGGTGGCCACCCGCTTCGCCAAGCACCACCTGCCCAACTACGGCGTCTTCGACGAGTACCGCTACTTCGTCCCCGGTGACCAGCTCTCCGTGGTCCGGCTGCACGGCGTGGACGTGGCGCTGGCCATCTGCGAGGACATCTGGCAGGACGGCGGCCGGGTGACCGCGGCCCGGCAGGCCGGTGCCGGGCTGCTGCTGGTGGTCAACGGCTCCCCCTACGAGCGGGAGAAGGACGACGTCCGGCTGGAGCTGGTGCGCCGCCGCGCCGCCGAGGCCGGCTGCACCCTGGCCTACCTCAACATGGTCGGCGCCCAGGACGAGCTGGTCTTCGACGGCGACTCCATCGTGGTGGACGCCGCCGGGGAGGTACTCGCCCGCGCCCCGCAGTTCGCGGAGGGCTGCGTCCTGGTCGACCTGGAACTGCCCGCCGCCGAAGCCGACGCGGACTCCTCGGGCGAAACGGTCGCCGACGGGCTGCGGGTGGAGCGCACCGTACTCGGCGGCGAGCCGCTGCCCGCCCCCGAGCACCCGGTGGTGCCCGGTGTGGCGCCGCGGATGGGCGACGAGGAGGAGATCTACGCGGCACTGGTCTCCGGCACCCGCGCCTATGTGCAGAAGAACGGCTTCCGCTCGGTGCTGATCGGCCTGTCCGGCGGCATCGACTCGGCCCTGGTGGCGGCCATCGCGGTGGACGCCGTCGGTGCTACGAGCGTGTACGGGATCTCCATGCCCAGCGCCTACTCCTCGCAGCACTCCCGCGACGACGCCGCCGAGCTGGCCCGCCGCACCGGGTTGCACTTCCGGACCGTCCCCATCGCCCCCATGTTCGACGCCTACATGGGACAGCTGGGCCTCACCGGGCTGGCCGAGGAGAACCTCCAGTCGCGGCTGCGCGGCACCCTGCTGATGGCCGTCTCCAACCAGGAGGGCCACATCGTCCTGGCGCCGGGCAACAAGAGCGAGCTGGCCGTCGGCTACTCCACCCTCTACGGCGACTCGGTCGGTGCCTTCGGCCCGATCAAGGACGTCTACAAGAGCCTGATCTTCCGGCTCGCCCGCTGGCGCAACAAGGCGGCGGAGGAGCGCGGCGAGACCCCGCCGATCCCGGAGAACTCCATCACCAAGCCGCCCAGCGCCGAGCTGCGCCCGGGACAGGTGGACACCGACTCGCTGCCCGACTACGACCTGCTGGACGCGATCCTGGAGGCGTACATCGAGAACGACCACGGGCGGGACGCGATCGTGGCGGCGGGCTTCGACCCGGCCGTGGTGGACCGGGTGGTGCGGCTGGTGGACACGGCGGAGTACAAGCGCCGCCAGTACCCGCCGGGCCCGAAGATCTCGCTCAAGGCCTTCGGCCGGGACCGCCGCCTGCCCATCACCAACCGCTGGCGGCGCGGCTGACCGTCCGGACGCCTCCGCCTGGCGCGTACCCCCGGGGGAGCGCGCCGGGCGGCGGCATCCGCGCTCGACGGCACCGCCGGACTCGCACCCCACCCACGCTCCGACCGCTGCCCGCGGCCATCCGCGCTCGGTGACCGCTGCCCGCGGCCGTCCGTGCTCAGAGGTCGATGCGGGCCGCGACGGGGAGGTGGTCGCTTCCGGTGGCGGGCAGGACCCAGGAGCTGGTCGGGTTGACGCCCTTGGTCATGATCTGGTCGATCCGCGCCATCGGGAAGGACGCCGGCCAGCTGAAGCCCATGCCGTCGCCCGCCGCCCCCTGGGCCGAGCGCATCTGCGAGGTGATGTTGGCCAGGCTGCGGTCGTTCATGGTCCCGTTGAGGTCGCCCAGCAGGACCACCCGCTGCAGCGGCTCGTCGGCGATGGCCTCGCCGAGGGCCTGGGCGCTG
>NZ_LIQR01000645.1 GCF_001418575.1 Peterkaempfera griseoplana | reverse complement strand
GGGTGTTCGGGGCCGGAGTCGGATGGTCCATGCCGGTGCCTCCCTGTCCGCGCGTGGGACGCGCGCCCGTCTCTTTCTTACGGCACCCCACTGACAGCAAGGCTCCCGGGGCGGGGTGCGACAGGCCGGGGCGACGGACCACGCTAAGGGTCCGGCGCCCTCTCCACCAAGACGGTTATCCACAGGGGATGTGGATGACGGGCGGCCGACTGTGGAGAACAGGCGCCAACCTGTGCACAGCCTGGGGGAAACTCCTGTGGATAACCACACCATCTACCTGGCGTCAACGAGCTGACCTGCTCATACTCCATCCACTCCCTGTGCAGGAGAATTTCTTGGGGCGCCTGGTGAAGATCGCCACAAAGGGTGTAGGAACCGCTACCGCGCGACGCAGGTAGTAATGGACGGCGGCGCATATAGACTCTTACCTGTGGATGACCAAGAGAGCACGCCCCGCCGTCATGACCGGGAGATACTGGCACTCGCCCTGCCCGCCTTCGGAGCCCTGGTCGCCGAGCCGCTCTTCCTGATGGCCGACTCGGCCATCGTGGGCCATCTGGGCACGGCGCAGCTCGCCGGCCTCGGGGTGGCCGCCTCCCTGCTGGCGACCATCACCGGCGTGTTCGTCTTCCTCGCCTACGCCACCACCGCCGCCGTCGCCCGCCGGATCGGCGCCGGTGACCGAAGGGCCGCCATCCAGCAGGGCATCGACGGCATCTGGCTGGCCCTGCTGCTCTCCGCCGTCCTGGTGCTGCTGGCACTGCTGTCGGCGCCTGTCCTGGTCGACGCCTTCGGCGCCTCACGCTCAGCGGCCCCGTACGCCGTCACCTATCTGCGGATCAGCGCTCTGGGCATCCCCGCCATGCTCTCGGTGCTCGCCGCCACCGGTGTACTGCGCGGTCTGCAGGACACCCGTACCCCGCTGCTGGTCGCCCTGGCCGGTTTCTCGGTCAATCTGCTGCTCAACCTGGGTCTGGTGTACGGGGCCGGACTGGGCGTGGCCGGATCGGCATGGGGCACCGTCCTGGCCCAGAGCGGTATGGCGGCCGCCTATGTCCTGGTGGTCGTCCGGGGAGCCCGGCGGCACGGTGCGACGCTGCGACCCGCTCGGGACGGAATCCGGGCCTGCGCCCGGGCAGGCGGTCCACTGCTCGTACGCACGGTGAGCCTGCGCGCCGTCCTGCTGATCGCCACCGCGGTGGCCGCCCGGCTGGGGGACGCCGAAGTGGCCGCGCACCAGGTGGCGATGACGCTCTGGAACTTCCTGGCGTTCGCACTGGACGCCATCGCCATCGCCGGACAGGCCATCATCGGCCGCTGCCTCGGAGCGGGTGATGTCGCGGGTGCCCGGGCAGCCACCCGGCGGATGGTGCAGTGGGGAGTCGGCTCAGGTGTGGTGCTGGGACTGCTGCTGGTGCTGGCACGGCCGCTCTACGTCCCCCTCTTCACCCCGGACGCGGCGGTGCAGGACCGGCTGGCCGCGGTGCTGCTGATCGCCGCACTGACCCAACCGCTGTCCGGGGCGGTCTTCGTGCTGGACGGGGTGCTGATCGGCGCGGGCGACGGCCGTTATCTGGCCTGGGCCATGCTGGTCACGCTCGCGGTCTTCGCCCCGGTCGCCCTGCTGGTACCGGCCCTGGGCGGCGGCCTGGTCGCGCTCTGGTGGGCGGTCGCCCTCTCCATGGCGGTACGACTGGCCTCGCTCGGGTGGCGCACCCGCACCGGTGCCTGGCTGGTGACCGGAGCGGTACGGGTCTAGGAGCGCCCCGGCCCCTCCGGTCCGGGCGTGGCTGCACACGCCGGGACCCGGGCGGAACGCGGCGGCTCCTGCACGGCGTGGCCTGCGCGGAAGACCGAGAGGATCCGCCGCTCCCCGCCTGTCCCCAGCCGGGCGGCGAGAAGGCGGCCGGTACGGGGATCGTCGATCAGCGCGGCCAGCGGGTGCACGCTCACACCGTGCTCGGTGAGGGCGTACCAGACGCGGGCCAGCACCCTGCCGTACTCGATCAGCCCCTGCGGAGTGGCGGCGTCGGGGCCGTGGCGGCCCGAGGCGTCCCCCACCATGACCAGCACGCTGCCGTCCGCCCGGAGCGGTCGGTGGCAGGCGGCAGCCAGCAGCCGCGGCAGGGCGAGCGCCCGCAGCAGTGGCTGGAGCGGAGCGCTGAGGGCCGCGGCCAGGACGGTGACACCGGCAGGGCCGAGCCCGAGGGCGGGGCCGCTGAGGCCGTCCAGGGCGTGGCGCGGATGGCGGGGCGTGGGCCGCAGCCAGCCGCGGAGTTCGGCGGCCGTGCGGCGGTCGGCCAGCAGCCGCCGGTCCGCGCTGCGGGCGAGTCCCGCGACCTCACGGGTGTGGAGGTGGATCAGGCGGGCGAAGGGCAGGGACGCCAGCTGGTCGCGGGCTGCCGACAGCTCGGTGCCGGTGAGCGGTCCGGGCCGGTGCGCTCCCCTGGCGGTGGCTCGTCTCTCCACGGTGGCGAGGGTGAACGGGGTGCTGTAGGGGCTGTCGGCGGAGAGCAGCCGGGCGGCCCGGTGGCTGTCCTCGTCGAGGTCGACGGCGGCCCGCACGGCGAGCCCTGCGTCGGAGGCCACGATCAGGCAGGTCTCCAGGAAGGCGCCCAAGGAGAGGAAGAGGTCCCGCCGGGACGCGTCGGCGTGCGGCAGCAGGCGCCCCTGCTCCCAGTGGACGGTGATCCGGTCCCGCTCGTGGACCAGTCTCCAGGGCTGGGTGTTGTGACGGCTGGGGGCCCGGCGGCAGTGGTCCTCCAGTGCCCGGAAGGCCTCGGTCCAGGGAATCCCGGTCTCCCCCGCCTTCCCGGTGTCGCACGGCGCGGTGCCGGGTGGCCGGGGCACGGCCGGGCCCGGTGCGGATGACGTGGGGTCGTACCCGGGGGCGGGGGC
>NZ_LIQR01000644.1 GCF_001418575.1 Peterkaempfera griseoplana | reverse complement strand
AGGAGGAGATCCTCTGCGGGGTGTTCGCGGAGGTCCTGGGCCTGGAGGGCGTGGGCGTGGACGACGACTTCTTCGCGTTGGGTGGTCATTCGCTGCTGGCGGTGCGGCTGATCAGCCGGGTGCGGGTGGTGCTGGGTGTGGAGGTGTCGCTGCGGACGCTGTTCGAGGCGCCGACGGTGGCGGGGCTTGCGGTACGGCTGGGTGGGGAGGACCGGGCCCGGCTGGCGCTGACCGCGGGCGAGCGCCCGGAGCGGGTGCCGCTCTCCTTCGCCCAGCGCCGGCTGTGGTTCGTGCAGCAGTTGGAGGGGCCGAGTGCGACCTACAACGTGCCGGTGGCGCTGCGGCTGACGGGCGCGGTGGACCACGAGGCGCTGAACGCCGCCTTCCTGGACGTCCTCGGACGCCACGAGGTACTGCGCACCGTCTTCCCCACCGCCAACGGAGAGCCCTACCAGCGGATCCTGGACCTGGCCGACCTGCGATGGGAACTGCAGACCGGCGACATCCTCGCCGAGGACGTGCAGGGCGCGGTTGCCGAGGCCGGCCGCTTCGCCTTCGACCTGTCAACGGACGTGCCGATCCGCGCCTGTCTGTTCAGGAGCGGCCCCGACGAGCACATTCTCACGGTGACGGTGCATCACATAGCTGGCGATGGATGGTCGATGGGGCCGTTGGCGGGTGATGTGTCGGTGGCGTATGCGGCGCGGTGTGAGGGGCGGGCTCCGGTGTGGGAGCCGTTGCCGGTGCAGTATGCGGACTATGCGCTGTGGCAGCGTGAGTTGCTGGGTGACGAGCGGGATCCGGGGAGTGTGGTTTCGCGGCAGTTGGCGTACTGGCGTGGGGTGTTGGGGGGTGCGCCGGAGGAGTTGGAGTTGCCGTTTGATCGTCCGCGGCCGGTGGTGGCGAGTCATCGGGGTCACAGTGTGCCGTTGGAGGTGTCGGCGGAGGTTCATGCGCGTCTGGTGGAGGTGGCGCGGGCTGAGGGTGTGACGGTGTTCATGGTGTTGCAGGCGGCGTTGGCGGTGTTGTTGTCGCGGTTGGGGGCGGGGGAGGACATTCCGATCGGTTCGGCGTATGCGGGTCGGACGGATGTGGCGTTGGATGATTTGGTGGGGTGTTTCGTCAATACGTTGGTGTTGCGGGCGGATGTGTCGGGGGATCCGACGTTCCGGGAGATGTTGGGGCGGGTGCGTGAGGCGGGGTTGTCGGGGTTGGCGCATCAGGATGTGCCGTTCGAGCGGTTGGTGGAGGAGTTGTCGCCGAGCCGGTCGATGGCCCGGCACCCGCTCTTCCAGGTCGTCCTCACCAAGCAGAACACCATCGACGCCTCCGTCGAACTGCCCGGCCTCGGCGCGGAAGGCGTCTCGGCGGCGTCTCGGGCGGCGAAGTTTGACCTCGATGTCATGGTCGGGGAAGTTTTTGGTGGTGGTGGTGTTCCGGTGGG
>NZ_LIQR01000643.1 GCF_001418575.1 Peterkaempfera griseoplana | reverse complement strand
CGAGCTGGCCCAGGAGGGCCTGGGACAGCCGGCCGGTCCCGGTGAAGTCCACCCCGGGGCGGTCCTCGGCGCGGGGGCGGCTGTAGCAGACGTACGCCCGGCTGTTGGGCAGTCGCGCCAGCAGGGCGCGGCTCTCCTCGGCGAAGGGGTGCTCGCGGCCGTCCCGGGCCCCGTGCAGCCACCACACCCGGCGCGGCGACCCGGAGGCCGCCAGCGCGTGCAGCATCGCCAGCACCGGGGTCACCCCGACCCCCGCGGACAGCAGCACCACGGGGCCGTCCCCGCCGCCCAGGAAGAACGTGCCGCGCGGCGCGGCCGCCTCCAGGGTGTCGCCGGTCCGCACCCGGGTGCGCAGATGGGTGCTGGCGGCGCCGTGCGGCTCCTGCTTCACACTGATCCGGTAGTGGGCGGCGCCCGGCGGGCCGGACAGCGAGTAGCTGCGCAGCAGCGGTGGTCCACCGGACACGGGATGCAGACGCAGCGTCAGGAACTGCCCCGGCAGCGCGGCCGGGAGCGCGGTGCCGTCCGCGGCGGCCAGCGAGAGCGAGAAGACACTGCTGCTCTCCGGCCGTATCCCGGCCACGGTCAGCGGCCGGAAGCCCGGCCAGGCCGGCGGGGGCCCGGCCGCGGCCGGGGTGAGCCCGGTGTTGCCCGCGCTTGTTCCCGGGCCCTGGTCCGGCTGGTCCAGCAGCGCCTGCAGCGAGGTCCGCCACCCCGGGCTGAGGGCGTCGATCCGCAGTGCCTCGGCCAGCCGGTCGCGGGGGTGCCCGGGCAGGTACAGCAGCGCGTCGATCTCCGCCACCGTGATCCCGCCCGGACCCTCGGCGACCTTCACGATCTCCTGCCCGGCGGCCACCTCGCCCTCGGTGAGGACCCGCAGATAGAAGCCGGGCCGCCGGTGGGAGACCAGCAGCGCGGCCATCCGCGGCTCGCGCATCCGCAGGCCGACCCGGAAGCAGGTGACCCTCGGCTGGGTGACCTCGAAGACCGCCTGGCCGATCCGGTAGCGGTCCCCTATGCACACCTCGTCGTCCGGAAGCCCGTCAACGGTGAAGTTCTCCCCGAACTGGCCGAGCTCGAAGTCGTCCCGGCCCAACTCCCTTTCCCAGTAGCGGTAGGAGTCGGTCTGGTAGACCAGCACGGCGCGCTGCTCCCCGCCGTGGCCGGCCAGGTCTCCCTGGCCGTCCCCGTCGATGTTGAGCCGCCGTACCATCCGAGGGCCGGTGACGGGCCGTTTCCAGACTCCGGTGTGCACCGTCCTGCCGTGCCAGGCCACGTCCTGCGGCAGTCCGACGTTGACGGAGATCAGCGTGGCCACGGGCTCATCCCTGGACGATCACGGTGTCCCCGACCCGGCTGAAGTTGTAGAACCACCGGGCGTTGGCCGTGCTGAGGTGGATGCAGCCGTGCGAGATGTCGGTCGTGCCGATGGTGTGGTCCCAGGGGGCGGCATGGACGAACAGCCCGGCTTCGGTGAGCCGCACGGCCCAGCGGACCGGCAGCGAGTAGTAGTCGGGGCTGCTGGTGTCGCACGTGATCCCAGCGCTGCACGAGGTCATCCGGACCATGGAGTCCTTGCCGAGCACCCGGTAGGTGCCGGCGTGGGTGGGGAACCGGGGCTGGCCGAAGCCGACGGGGAAGACCGCCACCGTCTTGCCGTTCGCGGTCGCCCGCAGCTTGTGGGTGCTCATGTCGAGCACCGTCACGTGCCCGGTGGAGGCTTGTCCGGGGCTCTGCCGGCCCAGGGTGCTCGGGGCGCTCGTGGCCGCCGCGGTCTGCAGTCCGGCCGCCCCCGCGCCCATCGCCGCGGTGAGCAGCGCGGCCAGTACGCCGGAGAGGGCGGTACGGCGCCGTCGGGGGGTTCGCATCCAGGTCATCCTCATCACCACCGTGTTCGGAGCGCGGTAGGGCGCTCGGGGGGAGTGGGTGCGGGAGATCGGCGACGGGGGAGGGCTGCCCTCCCGGCTCACCGGTATCCGGTGCTTCGTCGCTGCGCCGGTACGTCATACCGGACGCGTAGCTGACTTACTACCCCCAGCTCTGCCCTCTACACCGAAACCGGCGACCGGACGGTCGGAACGGCGGTACCGGGGAGACCCGGCGGGGCCAGAACCCCGCCCCGCCACCCGCCGTCCCGGA
>NZ_LIQR01000642.1 GCF_001418575.1 Peterkaempfera griseoplana | reverse complement strand
GTGGATCCTCGCGGGTGCGGTGGCGCACAGCGGCCGCAGGGGCGGGGTGCGCTCAAGGCAGGGGGCCGGGGCGGTGTGCCGACTGGGCGTGGGCCGTGCGGGGCCGGGACCGTCGAGGGCCGCCGGGCTCCTGCGGCGCCGGAGCGCTACAGACAGCAGGAGCGAGGACAACACAGTGCGCTGGCAGCACGGCGGAGCTCCACAGGGAGGCTCCGGGATGTGATGCGCACTGACATGGGGCCAAGGAGACCCTGTTGGACGGCCGGATGTCAACTCGTCACCGCGGTGACTCCGGGCCGTCACCCGATCGATGGATCTCTGCAGCACGGTGTTTGCGCGCGGAGATCACCGGGCAGCAGCGCCTCATCAGTCCTGCCGATCCGTTATCGGGCTGTGATCCATCTCGCCTCCGCCTCCCGCCGGGCAACCGTGACGGGCCTGCGTACGTCGTGAGTGGAGGGCGGCACCGCGACCTGCGGGGCCGCATCCTCGAAGCCAAGGTTCCGCTTTGCCCGAATATGCACACTAATCGTGGCGCCTTGGTTCCGGGGAGTGAATCCGCAGGCCAATACCAGAGCCCGGCTTGACTGAGCCAGAGTGACGCACTTGTAATTTCACTCGTGTCGTTCACCGCAACCGCAAAACGGCAGCACGACGGGGAAGCGCAGAGGGGCTAGGAGGCACGCCACATGAGCGAGCTCTACGAGCTGATGATCGGTGAGGACACCGAGGAGGAGCTCGGCTGGCAGGAACGTGCTCTGTGCGCCCAGACCGACCCCGAGTCGTTCTTCCCCGAGAAGGGCGGTTCGACCAGAGAGGCCAAGAAGGTCTGCCTCGCCTGCGAGGTGCGGTCCGAGTGCCTGGAGTACGCGCTGGCCAACGACGAGCGCTTCGGGATCTGGGGCGGGCTCTCCGAGCGGGAGCGCCGCCGCCTGAAGAAGAGCGCCGTCTGACACATCGCCGGTCGGCATCACCACGCAGCGCCCCGCCCCTCACGGGCGGGGCGCTGCGGTGTTCCCACCTCGGAACCGGACTCCCCGTCCGAGCCGTTAGTGTGGTGCGCCATCCGGCGACGCGTCGTCCGGACCGCGCACCGCCGACACCCGGGCAGGCCACCCTCCCGTGGGGCACGCGCACCACCTGCCGTCCATGCGAACCGGGGCCCGCTCACGCGATGACTGCCTACAGCCACACCCGACCGCCGGCCTATCCGCGGCATCTGGTCACCGCGGTCGTCGTCGCCCACGACGGCGCCCGCTGGCTCCCCAAGACCCTCGAAGGACTCCTGGGGCAGGAGCGCCCCGTCCAGCGCGTCGTCGCAGCCGACACCGGGTCGGGCGACGACTCCCCCCGGCTGCTCGCGGAGGCCCTCGGTGAGGGCGTCGTGCACCTGGCCCGCCGCACCGGATTCGGCACCGCCGTCGGCGAGGCCGTCCGCTCCACCCACCCGCTGCGCCCCGAGGAACTCCCCTACAGCATCGCCCCCGCCGGTCCCGGCGGCCGGCCGGCAGCCCCCGGCCGCGACGAGTACGGCGACCCGCTCGGCCTCCACCAGGGCTTCGAGGACGACGACCAGTACGGCCACGGTTCCTCCACCGAGCCCGTGGAGTGGCTCTGGCTGCTCCACGACGACTGCGAACCGCGCCCCGACGCCCTGCTGCGGCTGCTCCAGGTAGCCGACTCCACCCCCTCCGCCGCCGTCGTCGGCCCCAAGCTGCGCAGCTGGTACGACCGTCGCCAGCTGCTGGAGGTCGGCGTCAGCATCGCCCGCTCCGGCCGCCGCTGGACCGGCCTGGACCGCCGGGAGCAGGACCAGGGCCAGCACGACCAGGTCCGCCCCGTGCTCTCCGTCTCCACCGCCGGGATGCTCATCCGCCGCGACGTCTTCGAGGAGCTCGGCGGCTTCGACCGCGCCCTCCCGCTGATGCGCGACGACGTCGACCTGTGCTGGCGGGTCAACGCCGCCGGGTACCGGGTGATGATCGCCCCCGACGCCGTACTGCGCCACGCCGAGGCCGCCAGCCGCGAGCGCCGCCCCATCGACTGCGCCCCCGACCACCCCCACCGGGTCGACAAGGCCGGCGCCGTCTTCACCCTCCTCGCCAACTCCCGCGGCCTGCTGCTGCCCTACATCGCCCTGCGAGTGGTCCTCTCCACCCTGGTGCGCAGCGTCGCCTACCTCGTCGGCAAGGCCCCCGGTCAGTCCCTGGACGAGATCGCCGGACTCGGACACGTCCTGCTGCGGCTGCCCGGAGTGCTCGCCGCCCGTGTCCGCCGCGCCCGCAGCCGCTCCGCCACCCCGCTGGACGACCGTTCGCTCTTCCCCGCCCCCGGCGCCACCGTGCGGCTCACCGTCGAGCAGGCCGCCAGCGCGCTGGGCGCCGGACGCAGCGACGACTCCGGCGCCGGCCGGCACGGCGGCTCGGAGAGCGGACCCTCCGACGACGACGCCGACTTCCTGGAGGTCGAGCAGTTCGCCCGGCTCAAGCGGCTCGCCCGCAAGCCGGCGCCGGTGCTCTTCGCCGGGCTGCTGCTCGTCGCGCTGATCGCCTGCCGCGGCCTGCTGGGCGGCGGCAGCCTGCTCGGCGGCGCACTGCTGCCCGCCGACCGGGCCGCCGACCTCTGGCACGCCTACGCGGACGGCTGGCACCCCGTCGGCACCGGCGGAACCGGCGGCGCACCGCCCTACCTCGGCGCGCTGGCCGTACTGTCCTGGCTCCTCGGCGGCAACGCCGACCTCGCGGTCACCCTGCTGCTGGTGCTCTCCATCCCGCTGGCCGGGGTCTCCGCGTACCTGGTGTCCCGCCCGCTGATCGACTCCCGCGCCGTACGGGCCTGGGCCAGCGCCACCTACGCCTTCCTGCCCGCCGCCACCGGCGCCCTCGCCCAGGGACGCATCGGCACCGCCCTGCTGGCCGTGCTGCTGCCGCCACTGGCCCGCGCCGCCGCCGTGGCCGCCGGACTCGGCATCCGCCGCGAGACCGCCGCCCGCGGCGGCCGCCCCGGCTGGCGCAGCGCCTGGACCGCGGCCCTCCTGCTCACCGCCGTCACCGCCTTCGTCCCCGTGGTCTGGGTGCTGGCCCTGGTGCTCTGCGCGGCCGCACTCATCGCGGCGGTCCTGCGCGGCGGCGCCTACGGCACCGGTACGGTCGCGCTGCGCCGCCTGGGAGTGCGCTGCCTGGCCGTCGTCGGCACCCCCGTGCTGGTGCTGGCGCCGTGGTCGCTGGACGTCCTCGGGTCGCCGTCCCGGCTGCTGCTGGAGGCCGGACTGCCCGAGCTCAGCGGCCGTCCGGCGACCCCGCTCGGCCTGGTCCTGGTGAACCCCGGAGGAGCCGGGGCACCGCCCGTGCTGTTCTCCGCCGGCGTGGTGCTCGCGGCCCTGGCCGCGCTGCTGCGTGCGGACCGGCGCCGCGCGGTGATGGCGGCCTGGGCCGCGGCCGCGGCCGGGCTGGTCTTCTCCATCGTCGTCGCGGGCACCACGGTCACCCCCCAGCCCGGCGCGGTACCGGTCGCGGCCTGGTCCGGACCGGCCACCCTGCTCACCGGCATCGCCCTGCTCGCCGCCGCCTGCATCGGCGCCGACGGCGCGCAGGCCCGGGTGGCGGGCATCGACTTCGGCTGGCGGCAGCCGGTCGCCGCGGTGGTGGTGCTCGCCGCGGTGCTGGCCCCGGTCGGCACCGGCCTGTGGTGGGCGGCGCGCGGCGCGGGCGATCCGCTGCGGCGCGCCGATCCGATCCAGGTGCCCGCGTTCGTGGCCGCCGAGTCGGGCACCGTGGACCGCACCCGGACCCTGGTGCTGCACGGCGACGCCGGCGGCGAGGCGGTGGCCTATGCGCTGGTGCGCGGCTCCGGGCAGTCGCTCGGCGACGCCGAGACGGACGCCCCGCAGCCCGGCCTCACCGCCCTGGTGGGCAATCTGCTGGCCGGGTCCGGCGGTGACCAGTCGGGCCGGCTCGCCGAGTACGCGGTGGAGTACGTCCTCGTCCAGTCCCCGCTGATCGGCAAGGTCCAGGACGTCCTGGACACCACCCCCGGCCTCACCCGGGTCAGCAGGCAGGGCGGCACCGCCCTCTGGCGGGTGGACGGCGCCACGGTCGCCCGCGCGGTGATCACCACCGCCGACGGCGCAGCCACCGCGGTGCCCGCCGGGGTGCGCAGCATCAGCACCACCGTCCCGGCCGGGCCGGCCGGCCGCACCCTGCGGCTCGCCGAACGGGCCGACTCCGGCTGGCAGGCCACCCTGGACGGCAAACCCCTCACCCCGGTCACCGTGGACGGCTGGGCGCAGGGCTTCACCCTCCCGGCCTCCGGCGGCCTGCTCTCCGTCGGTCACCACGACGGTGCCCTGCACACCGGCTGGATCTGGGCCCAGGTACTGCTGGGGCTCACCCTGGTGGTGCTGGCGCTGCCCGCCCGCAGCTCCACCAACGACGACGACCTGCCGGAGGAGGAGTCGACCGCGGCCGCCGAACCCCCGGTGCCCGGCAGCCGCCGGGCCCGCCGGCTGGCGGCGGCCGAGGGTGCGGAGGAGGCCGGAGCGGCCGCCGAGGGCGCCGATCCCGGGTATCCCGACGCCGAGCAGCCGGTGTACGAGCCGTCACTGCCGCAGCAGCCCGGCGCGGAGGCCTACCCCGGCGGCTACGACCCGCCGGCCGTCTACCCCTCGGACGGGACGTACGCCGACCCGGCCTACGCCCAGCAGCCCTACCAGCAGGCAGACCCCTACGGCTGGGACCCCTCGCAGCAGCAGGGGGGCTACGCCGTCCCGGTGCCGCCCCAGCACGGCTACGGCGACTACGAGCAGGCACAGCAGGGCTACGGCTACGACCCCTACGCCCAGGGCGGCCCCGACGGGGACGGCGGAGCCTACGGCTCGCTGGACCCCGACGACCCCTGGCTGCAGCAGGGCGGACCCCAGGACCCGTACGGGTCGCGGGGTGCCGGCCGTGACGGATCCGGGAGCTGACGAGCGATGAGGAATGTGACCGCCAACCCCACCACCGCATCGCTGCTGGCCG
>NZ_LIQR01000641.1 GCF_001418575.1 Peterkaempfera griseoplana | reverse complement strand
CTCCTCGCTGCTGCGGCAGGCGTGCACGGCCCGGCAGGGCCACTGCAACTTCACCACCGGCGAGGTGGTCGCCGCACTGCACGCGCTGGAGCACCGGCTGGACAGCGGCCGCTGGGGCGACGCCGCGACCCCGGAGCGGCTGCAGTACCAGGCCGGCACGCTCGGCCTCGACGGTGCGGCCTTCACCCGCTTCCGCCCGGACACCCTGAGCGGTGTCCGCCGCTCCCTGCGCTGACCCCCGCCACCCCCCCAGCCTTCAGGAGTCCCCTTGTCCGCAACGGCCACTCCCCCCGCAAGACCCGCCGCGGCAGCTGCGTCCGGCCTGGCCGTCGGCACCCTGGTCGCCGGCTGCCTCGCCGTCTGCCTGGCGCAGATCGGCCTGGCCATTCCGGCCACCCTCAACGGCCTGTTCCAGTCGGATCTGCATCCCGTCGGTTCACAGCTCACCTGGATCTCCGACGCCTTTCTGCTGCCCGTCGCCGTCCTGGAACTGACCTTCGGCGTGCTCGGTGACCTCTTCGGCCGCAAGCAGCTGCTCATCGGCGGCGCGCTGCTGATGGCGGTCGGCGAGACGGTCAGCACGGCCAGCTCCGGAGTGCACCAGCTCTGGGTCGGCCAGGCCCTTGCCGGCCTGGGCGCGGCGGCTCTGTTCCCCACCTCGCTGGCGCTGATCGCCGCCGGCACCAGCACCCACACGCAGCGCGCCCGGGTGATCGCGCTGTGGGCGGCCTGTCTGTCCACCGGCGGTTTCCTGGCGCCGCTGCTGGGCGGCATCACCGCCACCTACGGATCCTGGCGCTGGTCCTTCGTGGTGGTCCTGGCCATCGCGCTGGTCAGCGCCGCGGTGAGTGCCACGCTCGCCCGCAACTCGCGCTCCCCGGAGGGGCGTTCGCTGGACCCGGTCGGCCAGGTCACCATCGGGCTGGGCCTCTTCTCACTGCTGTACGCGATCATCCAGGGTCCGGCCGACGGCTGGAGCTCGGCACCGGTGGTGGTCGCGTTCCTTCTGGCGGCGGCGTTCCTGGTCGCCTTCGTCCTGGCCGAGCTGCGCGCCAGGTCCCCGCTGCTGCGGCTGGACCTGTTCCGCAACCGGTCCTTCGCCGTGGCCTCGGTGGTGGCCGTCGTGGGGATGTTCAGCTTCCTGGGCACCGCCTACGCGGTGAGCATCCGGCTCGGCCCGGTGCAGGAGCAGAAGCCCATGCACACCGCGATGGCGTTCCTGCTGCTCAATGGACTCGCCCTGGTCATGCTGCCGGTGACGGAGCGGCTGCTGCGCAGCGCTGCGCCGGGGCTGCTGCTGACGGGCGGTCTGTTGCTGATGGGTACCGGTGATTTCTGGGCCGCGACGCTGCCGATCACTGACGAGGCCTTCACGTCGCTGGTGCTGCCGTTGGGCCTGGTCGGCGTGGGATTCGCCGTCACCGTCTCCGCGATCACCGCGACCGCGGTCAACACCGTGCCGGTACGCCTGGCGGGTATGGCCAGCGCCACCACCAACCTGCTGCGCGACTTCGGCTTCACCCTCGGTCCGGCGGTCATCGGCGCGGTCGCGCTCAGCCGTGCGGCGTCGAACTTCGGCTCGGCGCTGCACGCCTCCGCGCTGCCCGCTGCGACCAAGGGCGCGGCCACGGCGGTACTGCACGAGGGCGGCCCGCTGGCCGTCAACGGTGCCTCGCTGGCAGCCCCGGTCCTGAAGCCCGCCCACGGCCTGGCCATGGATGCGCTCGGTCACGGCTACTCCGTCGGCTTCGTGGTCTGCGGCGCCGCCGCCGTCGTCTCGGCCCTGCTGGCGCTGACGGCGCTGCGCGGCCGCCCGGCCACCGCCGACGAGGCGACCGAAGAGGAGGCGGCCAAGGGGGAGGCGACCGCCGCCTGACCACCCACCAGCCGGTGCGGGGCCCCGAGCGACGGGCGCCCCGCACCTGCCTGCCCGGCACCTGCCTGGGCCAGGATGCGAAGCCGTCGCCGCTGCGCTCCGTCCGGCAGGACGGCGCGGCGTCCACCGCCGCCCCGACAGGCCGTCAGGTCAGGGCGGAACCCCTCGGCGCCCCCGCCTTCCGGGCCGATTTGCTCGTCCTGTTCGGCGGCCCCCGGGCGAGCCCTGCGTGGCCGCAGGGAACCGATCACAGACCGCGTTGGCCGTGGCCGCCCGCCGCCCTCACGGCACCCTGCGGCGTCGTGGCGCCGGGCTGGCAGGGCCGCGGCGTTGCCCCCGTAGAAGCCGGAGACGGCTCATACGGGGGCAACGCCGGGAGTGAACGCTCACACTGCGTAAGGCCTAGGAGCTGGTGCAGGTGACCGAGGGAGTGGTCGGTGTGCCGTTGGCGAGGAATCCGAAGGTGGTCGACGCGGAGGGCTGGAGCGACCCGTTGTAGGAGGCGTTGCTCACCGCTGCGGTCGAGCCGCTGGTGGTCAGCGAACCGTTCCACACCTGGGTCACGCTCTGCCCGCCGGCGAGCGTCCAGCGGACCGTCCAGCCGCTGATCGCCGCGCTGCCCGCGGTGACCTTCACCTCGCCCTGGAAGCCGCCGTTCCACGAGTTGACGGTCGTGTACGTCGCCGTGCAGCCACCCGTGGTGCCGCCGGTCGTGGTACCACCGGTCGTCGTGCCACCAGTCGTGGTACCGCTGGTCGTCGTGCCACCAGTCGTCGTGCCACCAGTCGTGGTACCGCCGGTCGTCGTGCCACCGGTCGTCGTGCCACCGGTCGAGGTGCCACCTTGGGGAACGTAGGGGCACTTGCTGTGTTGCACCGAGATGCCGCTGGGGTCCGCAAGCGTCGGGCACAGGAACTGGGTGTAGCGAGTGTCGTCGTCGACGAACGTCTTGAGCCACGGGATCAGGATCCGCATCTCGGTGCTCTGCGGATGCGTGTAGTAGACGTGGTCGGCCCCGGCGATCTGCACGAAGTCGCTCTGTGTGGCGGCCGGCATCGTGGCGTACAGTCCGTCGAGGTAGGACGGCGTGACCACGGTGTCGTTCTGGCCGCCCATGACCATCGTGGGCACGGTGTCGGTGGACATGTTCTGCGAGGGCGAGAACGGGGCCAGGGCTACCGCGGCCTTCAGCGACGGCCGGTGCTCCGTCGCATAGACCACGCCTCCACCGCCCATGGAATGGCCGATCACCGACAGCCGGTTCAGGTCGACGCGGTCACGGACGGGGCTCTTCTGGGTCAGGTAGTCCAGCGCCGCCAGCAACTGGGTTCCCCGGGCCACGTCGTAGTCGGTGCGGCTGTTGGTCTCGATGCCGATCACGACGAATCCGAAGGAGGACAGCCACGGCCCCATCCAGGCTTCCTCGTTGGCGAACAAGGCGGTGTAGCCCGGTACGATCGCCACCGCGCCCCAGGTGCCCAGACTGGTGTCCGTCGGATAGTAGATCGTCCCGCCGTTGAACCCGTTGCCCGGCGCCACGCTCACCTGCGCGGTGGCGAAGGGCCCGCTGGAGGCCGCCACACTGGCCAGGGTGGGGGCCGGACCGCGCTGGTAGGGATTGTCCGCGGCCGATGCCGGCTGAAGCGTCAGCAGGGCGGCGATCAGACCCAGGACGGCTGCCGTCGCGGCGACCAGGGCCCTGACCGGCCGGCGCCGTAACCGGGGGCCCGCCCGGCCCGTCCCTAAGCCCTCCGAAGCCACCCCTGAGGTTGCTGTTTGTCGCATCGTGCATCTCCTTGTCGTCGCGCATGACATCGCGGGCTCCGGCCGGACGGCCGGGGGCCGGGAGCCGGGGCCGGGTCCGCCGGGGCGGACCGCCTGGGCACGATCCCGGCGGTGTTGCCCCCACACAGGGCGGCGACCACGCCGCGGGTGAGGTCGTCCAGCCGGGGGTTGCCGTTCCCGGGGGTCCGCGGCCTGCCGCCGGAGGTTGGTGTCCTCGCTCCGCAGCCACCGCGTGGGTCCCTGCCGCTGTCGAGGGCCGGTCCGTGGTGACGTCCGCGACCCGGAGGTCGTGGCCCGGGTGGAGAGAGCACAGGTCGGGGTTCTGATGATCGGCTCTGTCCGGACCCGGGATCCGCGGCGCCGCGCCGCGGAGATTCCCCTGCGACCGCCCGGCTGCCTGACCGCCTGGCTCCCCGGCTGCCGTACTGCTTCCATCGTCCGGGTCTCCGCGAGTGCGAAGCGAAGACCCGGACAGTGCCCCGAACCGGGCCTCGGCGCCCTCACACGTCCCGCTCGATGCGAGGAGGATCCGTGCGACGTCGACAACGGGCGCCGAGGTCCGGTCGGCCCGACCGGTCAGTGCTCCGGACGTGGAGCCCTCACCCTGACGGCACTGGGCGATCGGGAAGGGGCGGCCTGTGGTGCCTGTCCCCTTGGCTCGTCAGTTCACTTGAAGTTCCAGTGCTGGTTGGCGCCGCCGTTGGAGTCCCAGATCTCGACAGCGGTGCCGTTGGCGGTCTGGCCGCCCGGGGTCTCCAGGGCCCGGCCGGAGGCGACGTTGATCAGGGTGTAGGACCCGTCACCGTTCTTTGAAGCCCGCCAGTGCTGGTTGGCGCCGCCGTTGGAGTCCCAGACCTCGATCTTGGTGCCGTTGGCCGTCTGGCTGCCCGGCTCGTCCAGGACCCGGCCGCTGGCCACATTGGTGAGCGTGTACGTGCCGTCGCTGTTCTGGCTCGCCCGCCACTGCTGGTTGGTGCCGGTCCAGGAGTCGTAGATCTGCAGGGAGGTCCCGTTCGCCGTCTGGCCCGAGGGTTCGTCCAGGGAACGGCCACTGGCCACGTTGACGAGGTTGTACACCGTGCCGGAGGCGATGCCTCCCGTACTGCCGCTGGAGCTCCCTCCCAGCGCGCTCAGCACCGCGCTGTAG
>NZ_LIQR01000640.1 GCF_001418575.1 Peterkaempfera griseoplana | reverse complement strand
CCTGACTTTCCCCCCGCCCCGGTCGAGGCCGGCCCGCCTGGTCGTGCTGGTCTCCGGATCGGGCACCAACCTCCAGGCGCTCATCGACGCCTGCGCCGACCCCTCCTACGGGGCCGTGATCGCGGCCGTCGGCGCCGACCGGGACGGCATCGCCGGCCTGGAGCGGGCCGAGCGCGCGGGCATCCCCACCTTTGTGCACCGGATCGGGGACTTCGCCGACCGCGAGGCATGGGACGCCGCGCTCACCGCCGCCACCGAGGTCCATGAGCCCGACCTGGTGGTGACCGCCGGGTTCATGAAGATCCTCGGCAAGCAGTTCATGGCCCGCTACGAGGGCCGCATCGTCAACACCCACCCCGCCCTGCTGCCGTCCTTCCCGGGTGCGCACGGCGTCCGCGACGCCCTCGCGTACGGCGTGAAGGTCACCGGCTGCACGGTCCACCTGGTCGACGCCGGTGTGGACACCGGACCGATCATCGCGCAGGGCGTCGTCGAGATCACCGACGACGACCACGCCGACGGCGGGGAAGCGCTGCATGAGCGCATCAAGACTGTCGAGCGCACGCTGCTCGTCGACGTCGTGGGCCGGCTGGCCCGCGAAGGCCACCGCATCGAGGGACGAAAGGTACGGATCCCTGTATGACCGCCGCCGGTAGCACGACGCCTCCCGCTTCCGAGGACGTACGCCCCATCCGCAGGGCGCTGGTCAGCGTCTATGACAAGACCGGGCTGGAGGAGCTGGCCCAGGGTCTGCACGCCGCCGGGGTCGAGCTGGTCTCCACCGGTTCCACCGCCGCCCGCATCGCCGCCGCCGGCGTCCCGGTGACCGAGGTCGCCGAACTCACCGGCTTCCCGGAGTGCTTGGACGGCCGGGTGAAGACCCTGCACCCGAGGGTGCACGCCGGCATCCTGGCCGACCTGCGGCTGGAGTCCCACCGCGAGCAGCTCACCGAGCTGGGGGTGACACCCTTCGACCTGGTGGTCGTCAACCTGTACCCGTTCCGGCAGACCGTCGCCTCCGGCGCCGGCCCGGACGAGTGCGTCGAGCAGATCGACATCGGCGGCCCCTCGATGGTGCGTGCCGCCGCCAAGAACCACCCGTCGGTCGCGGTGGTGGTCGATCCGGCCCGCTACGGCGACGTGCTCTCCGCCGTCTCCGGCGGCGGCTTCGACCTGGCCACCCGCAAGCGGCTGGCCGGTGAGGCCTTCGCACACACCGCCGCCTACGACGTGGCCGTGGCGTCCTGGTTCGCGGACGGCTACGCCCCCGCCGACGACGAGGCCTTCCCGGCCTTCTTCGGGGCCACCTGGGAGCGCCGCCATGTGCTGCGCTACGGCGAGAACCCGCACCAGGCCGCCGCGCTCTACACCGACGGCAGCGAGTCCGGTCTGGCCGGCGCCGAGCAGCTGCACGGCAAGGAGATGTCCTACAACAACTACACGGACACCGACGCCGCCCGTCGCGCCGCGTACGACCACACTGAGCCCGCCGTCGCGATCATCAAGCACGCCAACCCGTGCGGCGTCGCCACCGGCGCCGACGTCGCCGAGGCGCACCGCAAGGCCCACGCCTGCGACCCGCTGTCCGCCTTCGGCGGTGTGATCGCGGTCAACCGCCCGGTGTCCGTCGCCATGGCGGAGCAGGTCGCGGAGATCTTCACCGAGGTCATCGTGGCGCCCGACTACGAGGAGGGCGCGGTCGAGGTCCTGGCGCGGAAGAAGAACATCCGGGTGCTGCGGGCCCCCGGCGCGCCGGGCGAGCGTCTGGAGGCCAAGCCGGTCTCCGGCGGGGTGCTGCTCCAGCAGGCCGACCGGATCGATGCGGCGGGTGACGACCCGGCGACCTGGACCCTGGCCGCCGGTGAGGCGCTCTCCGAGGCGGAGCTGGCCGAGCTGGCCTTCGCCTGGCGGGCCTGCCGCGCCGTCAAGTCCAACGCCATCCTGCTGGCCAAGGACGGTGCCACGGTGGGCGTCGGCATGGGCCAGGTCAACCGGGTGGACTCGGCGCGGCTCGCGGTGCAGCGGGCGGGCGAGCGGGCGGTCGGCTCCTTCGCCGCCTCGGACGCCTTCTTCCCCTTCCCCGACGGCCTCGAGGTGCTGCTGGAGGGCGGGGTGAAGGCGGTGGTGCAGCCGGGCGGTTCGATCCGCGACGACCAGGTGATCGCCGCCGCCCGTGAGGCCGGAGTGACCATGTACCTCACCGGGACCCGGCACTTCTTCCACTGAGTCCGGCTGACGTACGGGCAGGAACCGAACGGCCCGCGCCCCCTGTGGACGGGGCGCGGGCCGTTCGGCGTGCCGAGTGGTCAGCAGGTCACTGGGACTTGACGACCACGCTGCTCATGATCTTGTCCGCGAAGGTCTGCTTCTTGGCGTCCCACAGCGGCCAGAGGTAGCCCAGGCAGCAGAAGCCGTCCAGCACGTGGCAGAGCTGGCGGACGAAGGCCATGCCGAAGCCGAGCGGCTGGCCGTCGGCCTCGCGCACCACGCGGATGTTGACCATCCGCTTGCCGGGGGTCTGCCCCTTCGTGCCCTCCTGGTAGATCAGCCAGAGGCCGCCGGCGAAGGCGAGCAGGGCGCCCAGCAGGATGAAGATGATCCCGGCGCCGCCGCCACCGCTGCAGGAGGTGTGATAGGTGACCGGGTCGGTGGTGCAGTTGGCCGAGGACGCGCTCATCGCGCCGCCGATGCCGTACAGGATGCCCGGCACCAGACCGACGATCAGGCCGTCGACGATGCGGGCGGCGACCCGGGAGCCCCAGCCCGCGTAGAACTGCTGCACCTGGCCGGCGTGCGGGTACATCCCCGGCTGCTGCGGGTAGCCGTACCCGGCAGCCTGCTGCTGCGGGTAGCCGTAGCCCGGCTGCTGGGGCTGCTGCGGGTAGCCGTAGCCGGGCTGCTGGGGCTGCTGCGGCTGCTGGCCGTAGCCGGGCTGCTGGCTGTAGGGGTTGTTGGGGTCGGGCGGGTAGCTCACGGTCGTCTCCTGGCAGGAAGATGGGGACAGGCGGACACATGTGACGGGCGGGCGGCAGGGCGGCCGGCCGAGCCCGGAGATTATCGGACGGTCACGACAGCAGGAACCCGTATCGGTGCAGCTGCCAGCACCAGGACAGGGCGGCGACCGTGCCGATCAGCGCGTTGCGCCGGCGTACGGGCGCGGACCACCAGTGGCGGCCCAGTCCCAGGGGCGCCAGCAGCAGGCAGAGCCCGATCACCACGGTGAACGGATTGGCCGTCAGGGCGGCCGTCCAGTGGCCCTGGCCGGCTTCGATGAAGACGGTGGTGGACCCGCACGCGGGGCAGGGCACCCCGGTGAACCGGCGGAGCAGGCAGAGCGCCCCTGGGTCGTGGGCCCGGTGCAGCCGGGACACCGCCAGTGCGGCCGCGGCGGCGCCGGCGGCACGCACCAGCACCTGCAGCGGGCCGCCGTAGCGGGAGCCGGCGGCGCGTGACCACCAGCGGACCGGAGCGGTGTTGACGGAAGGTGGGGCGGGGGCGCTCATAGGCTGCTGGTGCTCTTGTTCAGCACCACGAAGAAGATCAGCGCCGCGATCGAGATCAGGATGGAGAGCGCCCCGAGGACGATGCCCCCGATGGCCGTGGAGCGCCCGGTGCCCGTGGTCCTGGACTTGTTGACGCCGGCGATGCCCAGTCCGAGCGCGACCGGACCCAGCAGACCGCCGTAGAAGCAGATCAGAATGGAGACGAAGCCCAGCGCCACGGATGCCATGGCCAGGCTGTTCTGCTCGCCGGTGGGGACCGGCGCGGCGCCGTACGGGAGAGGCTGGGGCGCGACGGGGTATCCGTAGCCTGGCTGCCCGTAGCCGGGGTGGGTTCCGTAGCCGGGGGCGGAGCCGTAGGGCTGCCCACCCTGGCCGCCGTACGGGCTGCCGTAGGGATCAGGCGGCGGCGTCTGGTACGGATTGCTCACGTCTCTCCCCCGAAAGTGCCTCCGCCGCCCCCGGCTGGTGCGCGGGCCCGGGCGGCGGCGGACGATGTCCGCCCCCATGGTTATGGGGGTGGACAGGGTGTGTCCAGCCGACGGACGAGGCACGGACACAACCGTGGCGCAATCGCAATCGGATCACTACGTTCCGTTTGTTTGGGGCCCATCGGACGGACAAGGGCGGCCGGATGCGCGTACTGCGGCCCCGATCCGCGAGGATGGAGTCATGACCGCCCAGATTCTCGATGGCAAGGCCACGGCAGCAGCGATCAAGTCCGAACTCGCCACCCGGGTGGCGGCGCT
>NZ_LIQR01000064.1 GCF_001418575.1 Peterkaempfera griseoplana | reverse complement strand
GTGCTGCCGGTCCGCGGGCGGTGTCTCCCGGCGCGGCGCCGTCGCCTGCGGGGGCCCGGCCGTCACCGCCGAGGGTGCGGCGCAGGACCTCCTCGCCCGCCACTGCGGCGGCGAGCGCGGTACCGGCCGCGGCCCAGCGCAGCGCGGTACGGCGGCCCACCCCGGGCGGGTGCGGCCCCCCGGGTGGCGGCTGGCTCTCTGCGTCGTTCTCGCGGCCCATACGGCGTCCCCCCGGACGGCTGTGCTCCAGCTGACGCTCAGCAGCCTAGGCAGCGGAGGGGGGCGGTGCCGCGGTTTGCCGGGAACCGCCCGTGGGGCTCGGGGGCGGCCGGCCGGCGTCCGCCCCCTCGCGGGCGCGCACCCCGCTCCCGGCGCGCGCGGGCGGGCGCCCCGCGGACGCCGGGGAGCGTGCGGTACGGCGCCGACGGCACTGCTCCGGCGCGGGGTCCACGGCGCACGCCGTGCCGCGTCCCCTGACGCACGCCGTACCGCGCCCCCTGACGCAAGCCGTCCCGTGCGCCCGGGACGGCGCACGGGACGGGGCCTGGCACCCGGCCGGCACCGGGTGGTCGGTCGCGCGGTGTCAGTCGCGCGGGGCGGCCGCGGTGGAGCCGCGGACCACCAGCTCGGGCTGGAACATGAACTCGGCGCGCTGCGCCGGGTTGCCGCCGACCTCCTCCAGCAGGGCGTCCACCGCCGCGGTGGCCATGGCCTCCACGGGCTTGCGGATGGTGGTGAGCGGCGGCTCGGTGAAGGCGATCAGCGGCGAGTCGTCGAAGCCGACCACCGAGACGTCCTGCGGCACACTGAGCCCCCGCTGCCGCACCGCGCGGATGGCACCCAGCGCCATCATGTCGCTGGCGCAGACGATCGCGGTGCAGCCCTTGTCCAGCAGCGCCCCCGCGGCGGCGTGGCCGCCCTCCACGCTGAAGAGGGTGTGCTGCACCGCGGACTCGGCCTGCTCGGGGGACTGCCCCAGCAGCTCCTGCAGGGCCGCCGTGAAGCCCTCCACCTTGCGCAGCGCCGGGACGTACCGGCGCTGGCCGACGGCCAGGCCGATCCGCTCGTGGCCCAGCTCCACCAGGTGCTGGACGGCCATCCGCATGGCCGCCCGGTCGTCGGGGGAGACGAAGGGCGCCGAGATGCGGTCGCTGTAGCCGTCGATCAGCACGAACGGCACCTGCCGGCCGGTCAGCTTGGCGTACCGGTCGTGGTCGGCGGTGGTGTCGGCGTGCAGCCCGGAGACGAAGACGATGCCGGACACCCCGCGCTCCACCAGCATCTCCACCAGTTCGTCCTCGGTGGAGCCACCCGGGGTCTGGGTGCACAGCACGGGCGTGTACCCGTGCCGGCTCAGCACCTGCTCGATGACCTGCGCGAACGCCGGGAAGATCGGGTTGTTGAGCTCCGGGGTGACCAGCCCGATCAGCCCGGCGCTGCGCTGCCGCAGCCGGGTCGGCCGTTCGTAGCCGAGCACGTCGAGTGCCGCGAGCACCGTCTGCCTGGTCGCAGCCGATACCCCTGCCTTGCCGTTGAGAACGCGGGAGACGGTGGCTTCGCTAACCCCCGCCTGCACCGCGATGTCCGCCAGTCGCGCCGTAGTCACAGCTCCCGAGCCTATTGCACCCATGTCAGACGGCCCACCAAACGGCACTGTCCGTCGGCAGCAGGATCTCACCGTCGAGCAGCGGGGCGTCGCCGGAGGCCAGCAGCAGACGGCCCGGGGCGGGGATGCGGACCGGCTCGGCCGCCAGGTTCACGGTGCAGACGAAGGAGCCGTCGGCGGCGTCGCGGCGGAAGGCCAGCACGCCCTCGGGGAGGCCGTCCAGCCAGGTCACCGAGTCGCCCGCGCCCAGCGCGGGGTGCTCGCGGCGGATGGCCAGGGCGCTGCGGTACAGCTCCAGGGTGGACGCCGGGTCGCCGGTCTGCGCCTCGACCGACAGCGCGGCCCACTCGGCGGGCTGCGGCAGCCAGCTGGAGGCGCCCTCGGGGCCGAAGCCGTACGGGGCCTCGCTGCCGGACCACGGCAGCGGCACCCGGCAGCCGTCGCGGAAGCCGTCCTGGCCCGCGGCCCGGAAGAAGGCCGGGTCCTGGCGGACCTCGTCCGGCAGGTCGGTGACCTCCGGCAGGCCGAGCTCCTCGCCCTGGTAGACGTAGGCGGAGCCGGGCAGCGCCAGCATCAGCAGCGAGGCGGCGCGGCCGCGCCGCTGGGCGGCCTCGGCGTCGGCGCCCTCGGCGGCCAGGCGGGTGACATGGCGGACCACGTCGTGGTTGGAGAGCACCCAGGTGGTGGGGGCGTCGACCGGGCGCATGGCGTCCAGCGAGAGGTCGATGACCCGGCGCAGCTCCGCGGCGTCCCAGGGGGTGTTGAGGTACTGGAAGTTGAAGGCCTGGTGCAGTTCGTCGGCGCGGACGTAGTTGGCGGTGCGGGCGACGGTGGGGGTCCAGGCCTCGGCGACGGCGATCCGCTGGCCGGGGTACTCGTCCAGGATCCGCCGCCAGGTGCGGTAGATCTCGTGGACGCCGTCCTGGTCGAAGAACGGCAGGACGTCGTTGCCCAGCAGCTTCAGCTGGTCGTGGGAGCCCATGTCGGGCAGGCCCGCCTCCTTGACCAGGCCGTGGGCGACGTCGATCCGGAAGCCGTCGACGCCCATGTCCAGCCAGAACCGCAGGATGGAGCGGAACTCGTCGGCGACCGCCGGGTTCTCCCAGTTGAAGTCGGGCTGCTCGGGGGCGAAGAGGTGCAGGTACCAGTCGCCCGGGGTGCCGTCGGGGTTCTCGGTGCGGGTCCAGGCGGGGCCGCCGAAGATGGACTCCCAGTCGTTGGGCGGCAGTTCGCCGTCCTCGCCCTTGCCGGGGCGGAAGTGGTACCGCTCCCGCAGCGGCGAGCCGGGGCCCTCGCGCAGTGCCCGCTTGAACCACTCGTGCTGGTCGGAGGAGTGGTTGGGCACCAGGTCGACGATGACGCGCAGGCCGAGCCCGTGGGCGTCGCGGATCAGCGCGTCGGCGTCGTGCAGGGTGCCGAACATGGGGTCGATGGCGCGGTAGTCGGCCACGTCGTAGCCGGCGTCGGCCTGCGGGGAGGCGTAGAACGGCGAGAGCCAGACGGCGTCCACGCCGAGGTCGCGCAGGTACGGGAGGCGGCTGCGGATGCCGGGGAGGTCGCCCATGCCGTCGCCGTTGGAGTCCGCGAAACTGCGCGGGTACACCTGGTAGATGACCGCGTCCCGCCACCAGCCTCTGGGCTTGCCGGCGGGCTCGGCAGCGGCACCGGTGCGGGTGTCGCGGGCGGGGGCGTCGACAGCGTGCCGAGCGAGATCGGCCAGGTGCTGGGTCATGGGATCCCTTGGATACGAGAGAGCGGGGTAGCGGGTGCCGTGCTGCGGCGGGAACGTCAGCCCTTGGTTCCACCGGCCGTCAGGCCGGCGACCAGGTGCTTCTGGACCAGGTAGAAGACGATCGCGGCGGGGATGGCGATCAGGACCGAGGTCGCCGCCATGTAGTTCCACTGCGAGTTGAACTGGCTGATGTAGGTCTGCAGACCCACCGAGAGCGTGTACTTCCCCTCGGAGAGCATGAAGTGCGAGGCGTAGGCGACCTCGCCCCAGGCGGTGATGAAGGTGTAGAAGGCCGCGACCGAGAGGCCGGGCTTGGCCAGCGGCACGATCAGCCGCCAGAAGGTGCCGAAGGGGGTGAGGCCGTCGATCTGGCCCGCTTCGTCGATCTCCACCGGGATGGTGTCGAAGTAGCCCTTGAGCAGCCAGGCGGAGTAGGGCACCGCAGTGGTGCAGTAGATGAGGATGAGGCCGCCGTAGGTGTCCAGCAGGCCCAGGCTCGCCATGATCTTGTACAGCGGCACCATGAGCACCGCCACCGGGAACATCTGGGTGAGCAGGAAGCTGTACATCAGGGTGCCGTGGCCGGGGAAGCGCATCCGGGAGACGGCGTAGCCGGCGCTGGCGGCGATCAGGACACCCACCAGCATGGTGCCGAGACCGACGATCACCGAGTTCATCAGCCATGTGAGGAAACCGGTGTGGTGGATCACATAGCTGTAGTTGGACAGCGTCGCCTTGCCGAGGATCCGGCTTGCGTGCTGGTAGTCGAACTCACCCGGCCCCAGGGAGATGTACAGGATCCAGGCGACCGGGAAGGCCGCGATGAAGGCGGCCACGCCGAGGACGCTGTGCAGGCCCAGCGAGGCCGCCCTGCTGCGCTCGCCGCGCAGCTGCGGACGGCGGGCGGGGCGGGTGGCCGTGCCGGGGGTCTCGGGCCGGACTGCGGTGGTGGTCATGGAGTCTCCTGCGGTGCGCTCGATGCCGGTGCTCATGCCCGGACCGCCTCGTTACGGGCCTGCCAGCGGCGGTAGAAGCCCGTGAAGACCACGAGCAGCGAGAGGCAGATGATGCCCACGGCCGCCGAGCCGGCGTAGTCCTGCGGCTGCTGGCCGAAGAAGAGCTTGTACGCGTAGGTCACCAGGATCTGCACGCCGTCGCTGTTGCTGCCGCCGAACAGCAGGTAGATGACGTTGAACTGGTTGAAGGTCCAGATGATGCCGAGCAGGATGACGGTGCTGCTGACCGGGCGCAGACCGGGAAGGGTCACCTGGGTGAAGCGCTGCCAGGGCGTGGCGCCGTCGACCTCGGCGGCCTCGTAGAGCTCGCTGGGGATGGCCTGCAGTCCGCCGAGCATCGAGACCATCATGAAGGGGACACCGACCCAGAGGTTCACCGCGATGGCGGCGACCTGCTGTGCGAAGGGGTCGCTCAGCCAGGCCGGCTCGGGCAGGTGCAGCGCACCGAGCAGGGTGTTGACGCCGCCGCCGTCGGAGAGCAGCAGACGCCAGGCGAAGACGGTGACGAAGGTCGGCACCGCCCACGGGAGGATGAGCAGCAGGCGGTAGAGGGAGCGGCCGCGCATCTTGCGGTTGAGCAGGACGGCCAGCACCAGTCCGGTGCCGTAGGTCAGCGCGACGCAGACCACGGTCCAGACGATGGTCCAGATGAAGTGCGGCCAGAACTGGTTGTCCGGGCCGGTGAGGATGTCGATGTAGTTCTTCAGCCCCACCCAGGAGTAGCTGTCCGGGATGTGGTTGACGCCGATGGTCCGGCCCACGTTGAGGCTGTTGGCGTTGGTGAACGTCAGCAGGATGCCTCGGACGAGCGGGTACCCGACGAGGAGGCCGAGCACCACGACGACGGGGGCCACCATGGCCCAGGCGTACCAGTACTGGTCGAACGAGCGCCGCAGTCGGCCGACCAGGCCGGCGCGGGGCTCTCGGTCTCGGCGCTTCTTCGGGGCCTCGGCCTCGACGGCGACGGTCATTCTGACACCTCTTCACACGGGTTCATACTTGGTCCGGGAGTCGCCACCCGGTCGGAGTGCGGAGCACGGCTGCAGCCGGCCGGCCGCCTCCCGTCAGGGGGAAGGCAGCCGGCCGGCCGGCGGATCACTGGGTGGCGTAGTCCGAGAGCAGCTTCTTGCTCTGGATGGAGACGTTGCCCAGACCCTTCGCCGTGTCCTCCTGGCCGGTCAGGATCTTGGTGAGGTCCGTCTGGAACAGGCCGTACAGCGAGCTGTACTCCGGGAGGGCCGGACGCGGCACACCCGCGGAGAGGATGGTCTGGAAGCCCGCGATGCCCGGGTTGGCGGTCACCTCGGAGGTGTACGCGTCGCTGCGGGTGGGCAGGGTCGCGTTCTTGGTGGCGATGGTGACCTGCGACTTCGCCGAAGTGAGGAAAGCGATCAGCTTCTCGGCGGCGGCCTGGTGGGCGGCGTCGGAGCCGGCGTAGGCGACCAGGTTGTGGCCACCGATGGGGGCGCCGGCCTTGCCGGTGGAGCCGGCCGGGACGGCCGCGATGCCGAGGTTGGCCTTGTCGGAGAAGGCGGAGCCCTTGAAGACGTTGGTGGTCTCCCACGGGCCCTGGATGATCGAGGCGACCTTGCCGGTCTCGAAGGCGTCCATGATGTTGGCGTAGCCGTTGGCCGTGGTGTCCAGCTTGGCCACGCCGGGGGCCTTCAGCAGGTCCTTGAGGGTGTCGATGCCCTTCACGGCGGCCGGCGAGTTGACGCTGATCTTCTTGTTGGCGGCGTCCACCATGTCGGTGCCCTCGCCGTAGAGGAAGGGCATCGCGTAGTAGGAGGCGGGGTTGAAGGCGAAGCCGTCGACGCCGGCCTTCTTCTTCACCAGCGCGGCGTCGGCCTTGAGCTCGTCCCAGCTCTTGGGGGCCGCGGTGATGCCGGCCTTGGCGAACAGCGCCTTGTTGTACATGAAGCCGAGGGTGTCGGTGACCTCGGGGACTCCGTACAGGTGGCCGCTGTACTTGGCCTGCTCGATCAGCTGCGACTCGAAGGCAGAGGTGTCCGCGGCGGCGGGGGTGCCGTCCAGCGGGACGAGGAAGCCGGCCTTGGCAAAACCCGGGGTCCAGCCGACGTCGGAGCGCAGCACGTCCGGGGCGCCCTTGCTGCCCGCAGCGGTCTGGAACTTGGTCTGGGCGTCGGCGAAGGGAACGCTGACGTACTTGACCTTGATGGTCGGGTTGGCCTTCTCAAAATCTGCGACGAGAGCCTTGTAAGTGGGGGCCTCGTTGGTGGCGTCCGAAGTGTCCCACCAGGTGATGGTCACCGGTCCGGCGCTCTTGGCCGACTTGTCGGAACCGCTGCTGCCGCAGGCCGCCATCGAGACCGCGAGGGCCGCGACAAGGACGGAGGCCGCTATGCCACGCCGCATGTGAACTCCTTTGAAGGGGTGCCCGAGATGGTGGAGGACGGCGCATAATGGCTGTCCCGGGGCCGACTGCGCCATCGCAGCCGTCGGGCTCGGGGAGGAACGTAACAGCGGCTCGAGCCGTTCGGAAAGGCCTTGCAGCAACTTTCTGCAAGCTCATTCAATCGTTACGCCTGCGTGTCCTGCCGGTTGCGGGAACGCGATCACGCCACCTCGGCGCTTCCTTGACAGCCGTCGGCCACCCCACTGTCATGAGAGCTGCTGCCGCCCCGACCCCGGACGGCAGGCCGCAGAAGTCGCTCAGGAGGCGAAGGTGGCGTACTACCGGACCGTCGGCACGGTGCCGCCCAAAAGGCACACCCAGTTCCGCCGCGACGACGGAGGGCTCTACTTCGAGGAGCTGATGGGCGAGGAGGGCTTCACCTCCGACTCGTCGCTGCTCTACCACCGCCACATCCCCTCGGCCATGGTCGACAGCAGGGTGTGGCCGCTCACGGAGGCCAAACAGGAGCCCAACCATCCGCTGAAGCCGTTCCACTTCCGGCTGCACGACCTCTTCCCCGGGGAGGGCTGGCGGCAGGCCGACCCGGTGACCGACCGCCGGGTGGTGCTGGGCAACGCCGACGTACGGATCGCCTATGTGGCCGCCGGGCGCCCGTCCCCGCTCTACCGCAACGCCATCGGCGACGAGTGCGTCTATGTGGAGTCGGGCACCGGCCGGGTGGACACCGTCTTCGGCTCCCTGGAGGTCGGCGAGGGCGACTACGTCGTCCTCCCCCGCGCCACCACCCACCGCTGGGTACCCGCCGGCGACGCCCCGCTGCGGCTCTACGCCGTGGAGGCCAACAGCCACATCACCCCGCCCAGGCGCTATCTCTCCCGCTTCGGGCAGCTGCTGGAGCACGCCCCCTACTGCGAGCGCGACCTGCGCGGCCCCACCGCCCCGCTGCTGGAGGACGGCGAGGACGTCGAGGTGTACGTCAAGCACCGGGCGCCGGGCGGCGACGGCGTGGTCGGCACCGTCCTCACCGTGCCGCAGCACCCCTTCGACGTGGTGGGCTGGGACGGCTGTCTCTACCCGTACGCCTTCAGCATCCGTGACTACGAGCCGATCACCGGACGCGTCCACCAGCCGCCGCCGCAGCACCAGGTCTTCGAGGGCACCGGCTTTGTGATCTGCAACTTCGTTCCGCGCAAGGTGGACTACCACCCGTTGGCCATCCCCGTCCCCTACTACCACTCCAACGTGGACAGCGACGAGGTGATGTTCTACTGCGGCGGGGACTACGAGGCCCGCAAGGGCTCCGGCATCGGCCAGGGCTCGGTCTCGCTGCACCCGGGCGGCCACACCCACGGCCCGCAGCCGGGCGCGTACGAGCGGAGCATCGGCGCGGAGTTCTTCGACGAGCTGGCGGTCATGGTGGACACCTTCCGCCCGCTGGAGGTCGCCGAGGGCGGCCGGGCCTGCGATGACGGCCGCTACGCCTGGACTTGGAGCGGACGCGGCCCCCAGGGCCCGCTGGAGATGCCCGGCGGTGCGGGGTGAGCGCCGCCCGCAGCTGGGTACCGGTGCCCGACGGTTCGCCCTTCCCGGTGCAGAACCTGCCGTACGGGGTGTTCAGCCCGCCCGGCGGCGCGCCCCGGGTCGGGGTGGCCATCGGCGACCGGGTGCTGGACATCTCGGCGGTCTGGGCGGGCACCCCGCTGGGCGCCGACCTGGCCACCGGCTCGCTCAACCGCTTTCTGCGGCGCGGGCGCGGCGAGTGGGCCTACGTCCGGCGCCGGCTCACCGACCTGCTCACCGGGGACGGGCAGCGGCGGCTGGTGGAGACCAATCTGCACCCCCTGGAGCGGGTGACGCTGCACCTGCCGTTCGAGGTCGCCGACTATGTGGACTTCTACGCCTCCGAGGCGCACGCCACCAACCTCGGCCGGATCTTCCGTCCCGACGGGGAGGCGCTGCTGCCCAACTGGCGGCGGCTTCCGGTCGGCTACCACGGGCGCGCGGGGACGGTGGTCGTCTCCGGGACGCCGGTGCGCAGGCCCAGCGGGCAGCGGCTGGGGCCGGGCGGCGAGCCGGTCTTCGGGCCCACCGGCCGTCTGGACATCGAGGCCGAGGTGGGCTTTGTGGTGGGCGCCCCCTCGCAGCTCGGCGAACCGGTGCCGACCGGCGCGTTCGCCGACCACGTCTTCGGCGTGGTCCTGGTCAACGACTGGAGCGCCCGCGACATCCAGGCCTGGGAGTACCAGCCGCTGGGGCCGTTCCTCGGCAAGTCCTTCGCCACCTCCGTCTCGCCCTGGGTGGTGCCGCTGGAGGCGCTGGAGCACGCCCGGGTGGCGGTGCCCCCGCAGGACCCGGCTCCGCTTCCCTATCTGGAGGAGAAGGAGCCCTGGGGGCTGGACCTGGGGCTGGAGGTCAGGCTCAACGGAGCGGTGGTCTCCCGTCCGCCCTTCCGCACCACCTACTGGTCGCCCGCGCAGATGCTCGCCCATATGACGGTGAACGGCGCCTCGCTGCGGACCGGCGACCTCTATGCCTCCGGCACCGTGTCCGGGCCGCTGCCGGGCGAGCGGGGCTCGCTGATTGAGCTCACCTGGAACGGCCGTGAGCCGCTGCGGCTGCCCGACGGCGACGAGCGGGCCTTCCTCGCCGACGGGGACACCGTCAGCATGACCGCCACCGCGCCGGGCGCGGACGGCATCCGGATCGGCTTCGGCGAGGTGAGCGGCACGGTACTGCCCTGACGCCGGGCACGCCCGCGGGTCCGGGCTGCGCACCCCGCGGGGGCGCGGTCCGGACCCGCGGCCGGGTCAGGCCTCACCCACCGGGCGGTCGCCGATGTGCCGGCCCAGCGCCCGGCCGTAGCGCCGGGAGAGCTCCGGCATCAGGGTGCCGCCCTCGGCGGGGCGTTCCAGGCCGAAGACATAGCCGGGGAAGTCCAGCTCCCGCTGCACCTCCCAGATGGCCTGGTGCTCGGACGGCGGGAGGATCCGGGCCGGGTCCCCGACCGCGACCCAGCCGATGGGGACCGTGGCGTCGGCCGGCAGCACGGTCCGCAGCTGGACCACCGCGTCCACCCGGACCTCCGCGCGGGGGCCGATGGAGGCGCCGTTGAACACCCGGCACCCGGTGGCGAGGAAGACGTCCTCCGCCACGGCGCAGCCGGCCAGCGAGGCGCCGGGGCCCACCAGGACGTGGCGGCCCAGCCAGAGCGGGTCCCGGGCGGTGCCGCGCAGCACCGCGTTCTCCATGACGATGCAGCCCTCGCTCAGTTCCACCGGGCCGCCCTCCGCGGTGAGCACCGCGCCGAACAGCACCCGGCAGCCGGGGCCCACGCGGACGTCGCCGCTGAGGGTCGCGGTGGGTGCCACATAGGCGGTGGGGTGGACGGTCGGTACCAGGCCTTCGTGTTCCAGGAGCATGTACCGATCATGCAGGACGGCCGTGCGGCGGCGCAGCCCGCCCCCGGGTGGCGGGGCGGACTGCGCCGGTCTGCTCAGGTTTGCGCTATTTCGGTCAGTTGTTGACGTTGATGGTGAAGGTGGAGGTGGTGTTGCGGATGTCGACGGCGTTGTCGCTCAGCTTCAGACCGTTGAAGGTCACCGAGCCGACCGCCGGGCCCTGTCCGGACTCGGGCATCTCGTTGGCCCAGAGGCCGAAGCCGGACTTGGCGTCGTAGGCGTCGCCGCTCCTGTGGGCACCGCTGATGGAGATGTTGGTGAAGACGGTGTCCTTGATGGGGTTCTGCGGCTGGCCGCCCGAGTAGTTGGTCTGGAACATGATGCCGCTGTAGGTCGGGTCGACGATGTCGGTGTCGCTGACCCTGATCCCCTGGAACACCTTGGAGGCGGAGAAGAGCCAGATGCCGGGGAAGGTCTGACCGTTCCAGAAGTGCCCGCCCGCACGGACGATGGAGATGTTCTGGAAGTTGGTCGGGTCGGTGCCGAAGCCGTTCATCGGGTAGCCGAAGTCCAGCGAGCTGATGGTGATGCCGGAGTACACGAGGGTGTCCGCGATGTAGATGTTGCGGAAGGTGTTGGCGTAGCCGCCGTAGACGGCCACCCCGGCGGCCCGCCAGGTCAGCAGCGAGGTGAGGTTCTCGTAGAGGTTGTTCTTCTCGTCGGCGCCACCGGCGTCGATGGCGGAGAAGAGGGCGAAGCTGTCGTCACCGGTGGCCCGGGACTCGTTGTTGACGACGTGGTTGTCGGTGGAGCCGTTGGTCATGTTGACGCCGTCCGCGAAGGTGTCGCGGATACGGGAGTTGCTGATGGTGACGCCGTCGGTGTTGGCGCCCCAGTAGAGGCAGACGGTGTGCTCGTTCCAGATGTCGTCGATGGTGACGCCGGAGATGTTGGAGAAGTCGAAGACCTTGCCCGGCCCGTCGATGCGGGAGGTGTAGTTGCCGAAGAAGGAGAAGTGGGCGAAGGTCGAGCCCGCCGCGGTGGAGTCGGCGCGGAAGCCCGCGTCGGTGTTCTCCTGGCCGGCCGGGGTGTGGAAGCGGGTGAACCAGGGTCCGGCGCCGACCACCTTGATGGCCTTGCCGTAGACCTGGAACTTGCTGGAGGTGTCGTAGTCGCCCGCGGGCAGGTAGACGCCGACCAGCTTGCCGGTGGTGTCCATCCGTACCTTGTCCAGGGCGTTCTGCACGTCCTGCTGGGTGAATCCGGCCGGGACGGTGTAGGTCGCCGGGTCGGGGTTGTCCAGCTGGGTGGCCTGCTCCAGGTTGATGAAGTCGATGGCGTAGGTGGTGGAGTTGGCGGCGTCCTTCTGCAGCCTGATGGTGGATCCGGCGGGGACGGTGGTGCCCAGCAGCAGATTGGCCTCGTCGTAGATGTGGCGCGGGCCGCCGGCGCTCGGGGAGTTCCCGGGCGAGGTCTCGCTGCCGTACAGCCAGGCGTACCTGGAGGTGAGGCTGATCGGCTTCAGCAGGGTGCCGTTGACATAGACGTCCAGGGTGGAGTCGATGCCGCCGCCGCCCGGCGCGTCCGGGATGGAGTAGCGCACGACCAGGGTGTTGGTGCTGGCCCTGGTGGTGAACTCCACCGAGCTGCCGGTGGTGTTGAGGGTGACGGCCTTGCGGCCGGAGGCCTCTCCGGCGAGGTCGCCGATGGTGCGGTTGGGTCCGACGACCGCCGCGCCGCCGGCCAGCCGGCCGTCCTCGGCCTCGTAGCTGTCGTACGGCATGTTGGCGCCGCGGCCGACGAAGAACGGCTGGGTGGTGGTGTTGTTGGCCTGCTTGACCGGCAGTTCGTTGGCGTCGGTGGCGATCACCGTCTTGACGCTGTACTTGCCGTTGACCGCGGTCCAGGTGCCCAGGGTGACCGGGGCGGTGGTGGCGCCGGGGGCGATGCTGCCGCTGTAGGAGCCGGTGAGGGTGCGGACGACCGTGCCGCCGGCGGTGTCGGTGAGGGTCAGGGTGATGCCGTGGGCCCCGGCGGCCGAGGCCACCGTGCCCTGGTTCTTCAGGGCCACGCTGAAGGTGACGGTGTTGCCGCTCGCGGGGTTGCCGGGCGACCAGCCGACCGGGGAGGCGATCAGGTCGGAGGTGTCCACCGGCTTGACCACCAGCGGGGACGCGGCGGTGAAGGTGTTGTTGGTGTCGTTCTGCTCGATGACCTTGCCGCCCTCGTCCACGGTGGCGCTCAGCGGGTAGCTGCCCGCGTCACGGGTGCCGATGGAGGCGGAGACGGTGGTGGAGGCCCCGGCGGCCAGGGCGCCGACCGGTGCGGTGGCCACGGCGGTGCCGTTGAGGTGGAAGGTGACGGTGCTGGCGGGGGCGTCGGCGTTGCCGATGTTCCGGACGGTCGCGCTCAGGGTGACGGAGTCGCTCTCCACCGGCGCGGCCGGGGAGGCGGTGAGCGCGGTGACGGTGAGGTCGGGGTTGGGCGCGGAGGTGCCGATCAGCTGGATCTCGGCGACCTGGCCGCCGGGCGCCCCGCTGTTGCTGTTGATCTTCAACTGGACGGCGGCGGACCGGGTGCTGACCGGGATGGTCACCGTGTTGGCGCCGGACGCCGGGTTGAAGGTGTAGTCCTTGGCCGCCACCAGGCTGGTGAAGGCGGTGGCGCCCTGGTCGCGGCCGAGCACCTCGATGTTCTGGGTGCGGGTGCCCCAGGCGCTGTCCGGGTTGAGCTTCAGCACCACCGAGGAGAGGTCGGCGTTGGCGCCCAGGTCCACGGTGAGCGTGCCCGGGAAACCGCTGCTCTCCCAGTAGGTCGTGGTGTCGTTGTCGTCGGCGTTGGCCGCCACATAGGTGAAGGTCGAGGAGGAGGCGGTGACGGGCTTGCCCACGGCCAGGTTGGAGCCGCCGCCCGTGGTAAAGCCGTTGCGGGTGACGGTGTTGCTGCTGCCGGACTCGTTGCCCGCCGCGTCCTTGGCCCGTACGTAGTACGACACCGTGGCGCTGTCCGGCTGGCTGTCGGTGTACGTGGTGACGGTCCCGGCCACGCTGCCGCGCAGGACGTTGTTGGCGTAGACGTCGTAGTCGGTGACGCCGGTGTTGTCGGTGGAGGCCGTCCAGGTCAGCTTGACCTGGCCGCTGGCGGGCTGGGTGTACGCCAGGTTGGACGGGGCGGTCGGCGCCTGGGTGTCCCCGGTGGCACCCTGGCGGGTGACGGTGTTGCTGTTGCCCGACTGGTTGCCCGCCGCGTCCCTGGCCCGCACGTAGTACGACACCGTGGCGCTGTCCGGCTGGCTGTCGGTGTACGTGGTGACCGTGCCGCCGACGCTCGCCCGCAGGGTGCCGTTGGCGTAGATGTCGTAGCCGGTGACGCCGGTGTTGTCGGTGGAGGCGTTCCAGGTCAGTGCGATCTGACCGGACGTCGGCTGGGTGTACGCCAGCTGGGAGGGGGCCGTCGGCGCCTGGGTGTCCCCGGTGGCCGGGCCGTAGATCTCCAGCTGGGAGAGCTGGGCCGCGGGCCAGCCGGTGTTGGCGGTGACGTTCAGCCGCAGATAGCGCAGGGTCGCGGCGCCGAAGGAGATGGTGACGGTGTTGCCCGAGGCCGGGTCGAAGACATAGGCCGCGGAGGCCACGATGTCGGTGAAGTTGGTGCCGTCGGTGGAGCCCCGGACGCTGAGCGTCTGGGTGCGCTTCTCCCAGCCGGCGGGGAGCTTCAGCACCACCTTGGCCACGGCCAGGGAGGCACCCAGGTCGGCCTGGATCCACTGCGGGAAGGCGTTGTTGGCGGACTCCCAGTAGGTGGCCTGGTCACCGTCGTTGGCGTTGCCCGGGGTGTACGGGGAGGAGGAGGACCCGGCGGTCAGCACGGCGGTCCCGGCCAGGTCGGTCGTGGAGCCGGCGGCTCCGTAGACCTCCAGCTCGGAGAGCTGGGCGGCGGGCCAGCCGGTGTTGCCGGTGACGGTGACCCGGACGTAGCGGGTGTTGGCGGCGGGGAAGGCGATCCGCACGGTGTTGTTGGCGGCGGGGTCGAAGACGTACCCCTGGGAACCGGCCAGGGTGGCGAAGGTGGTGCCGTCCGCGCTGCTCTGCACGGCGAGGGTCTGGGTGCGGCTGCCCCAGTTGGCCGTCGGGAGCTTGAGCACCACCTGGCCGACGGACTGGGTGCTGCCCAGGTCGACCTGTGCCCACTGCGGGAAGCTGTTGTTGGCGGACTCCCAGTAGGTGGACTGGTTGCCGTCGACCAGCGCGCCGGCCGGGTTGGAGCCGTTGGTGCTGCTCACCGCGACGGTTCTGCCCGCCGCCAGGTTGGAGGGGCCCGCGGCGAAGGCGGGCGGGGCCACCGGTCCGGCCAGCAGCATCAGTGCTGTGGCCAGGAGCGCCGCGAGCATCCGCGGCACCAGTCGTCTGAATCGCATCGTCGTCCTCTGTCTCGTCCTGGAGAGGTGTCTCGTCCTGGGGGCAGGGTGGGACCGCCGCCCGGCGCCGGGTCGGTTCCGGGCGCCGGGCGGCGGCGATCAGGGGAGGGTCAGGAGCTGTACGCCTGCAGTTCGGAGAGCTGGGCCGCGGGCCAGCCGGTGTTGGCGGTGAAGGTCAGCCGCAGATAGCGGGCGGACGCCGGGGTGAAGCTCACCGTCGCGGTGTTGCCGGTGGCCGGGTCGAAGGAGTGCCCGGCCGACGCCGAAAGGGTGCTCCAGGAGGAGCCGTCGGTCGAGCCCTGCACCTGGAAGGTCTCGGTACGGGCGGCCCAGGCGGTGGCCGGCGGAAGCTTCAGCACCAGCCGCCCGACACTCTGACTGCTGCCGAGATCGACCTGGATCCACTGCGGGAAGGCGTTGTTGGCCGACTCCCAGTAGCTGCTCGCGTCGCCGTCCACCGCGTTGCCCGGCCCGTAGTTCTGACTGGTGCCGGAGGCGGTCGCCGGACGGCCCTGGGCGAGGTTGCCGGAGGGCGGGGTGGTGCTGGGCGGCGGGGTGGTGGAGCCGCCGTCGGCGTAGGCCTGGAGCTCGGAGAGCTGGGCTGCGGGCCAGCCGGTGTTGGCGGTGAAGGTCAGCTTGAGATAGCGGGCGGACGCCGGGGTGAAGCTCACCGTCGCGGTGTTGCCGGTGGCCGGGTCGAAGGAGTGCCCGGCCGACGCCGAAAGGGTGCTCCAGGAGGAGCCGTCGGTGGAGCCCTGCACCTGGAAGGTCTCGGTACGGGCGGCCCAGGCGGTGGCCGGTGGAAGCTTCAGCACCAGCCGGTTCACCTGGGAGGCGCAGCCGAGGTCGACCTGGATCCACTGCGGG
>NZ_LIQR01000639.1 GCF_001418575.1 Peterkaempfera griseoplana | reverse complement strand
CTGGCCACCGTCATCGTCATCGAGGAGGTCGCCCGGGTCTGCGCCTCCTCCTCCCTGATCCCCGCCGTCAACAAGCTCGGCTCGCTGCCCGTGCAGCTCTCCGGCTCCGAGGAGCTCAAGACCCGCTACCTGGGCGCCCTGGCCCGCGGCGAGGGCATGTTCTCCTACTGCCTGTCCGAGCCCGAGGCCGGCTCGGACGCCGCCGGGATGAAGACCCGCGCGGTACGCGACGGCGACACCTGGGTCCTCAACGGCGTCAAGCGCTGGATCACCAACGCCGGCGTCTCCGAGTACTACACCGTGATGGCCGTCACCGACCCCGACAAGCGCTCCAAGGGCATCTCCGCCTTCGTCGTCGAGAAGAGCGACCCCGGCGTCTCCTTCGGCGCCCCCGAGAAGAAACTCGGCATCAAGGGCTCCCCCACCCGGGAGGTCTACCTCGACGACGTCCGCATCCCCGCCGACCGCATGATCGGCGCCGAGGGCACCGGCTTCGCCACCGCCATGAAGACCCTGGACCACACCCGGATCACCATCGCCGCCCAGGCCCTGGGCATCGCCCAGGGCGCCCTGGACTACGCCAAGGGCTACGTCAGGGAACGCAAGCAGTTCGGCCGGGCCATCGCCGAGTTCCAGGGCGTCCAGTTCATGCTCGCCGACATGGCCATGAAGCTGGAGGCCGCCCGCCAGCTCACCTACGCCGCCGCCGCCCGCTCCCAGCGCCAGGACGGCGACCTGACCTTCTTCGGCGCCGCCGCCAAGTGCTTCGCCTCCGACGCCGCCATGGAGATCACCACCGACGCCGTCCAGCTCCTCGGCGGCTACGGCTACACCCGCGACTACCCCCTGGAGCGGATGATGCGCGACGCCAAGATCACCCAGATCTACGAGGGCACCAACCAGGTCCAGCGCATCGTCATGGCCCGCAACCTCCCCTGACGACCGGGGAACGCCCGGTGGGGCGGTGCCGGGATCCCGGCACCGCCCCACCGCCCGCCCAGCGCGGGTGTGCAGACCTGTGGGCTCAGGTCTGGCTGAAGGTGAACCAGTTGACGTTGACGAAGTCGGCCGGCTGGCCGCTGGTGAACGTCAGATAGACGTCGTGCTTGCCGGTGACCGCGCTGATGTTGCCGGGGATGGTCTGCCAGGACTGCCAGCCGCCGGTGTTGGCCACGGCGAAGGAGCCGACGGGTGTGCTGGTGCGGCTGTCGAGGCGGACCTCGACCAGGCCGCTGACGCCGCCGGCCGCCCCGGAGGCCACCCGGGCCTTGAACTGGTGGGCTGCGGTGGAGCCGAAGTCGATGCCGGGGTAGTACGCCCAGTCGCCGTTGGCGAGGGTGGCGATGTCCTGGCCCCCGCCGGTGTCGGTGCAGGCCTCCACGCTCACCCCGGACTGCTGGGTGAAGGACTCGGCCTGGAGGGTGGAGTAGGCGCTGCCGCCGCCGGTGCCGCCGGTGGTGGTGCCGCCGGTGGTCGTGGTTCCCCCGGTGGTGGTGCCGCCCGTGGTGGTGGTGCCGCCGGTGGTGGTGGTGCCGCCGGTGGTGGTCGTGCCGCCGGTGGTGGTCCCGCCGGAGCTGTAGACGGCGACATAGTCCACCAGCATCGGGACACCGGAGCGGGTGGATGCGGTGGGAGTCTGGTGGCCGGCGACCGGGTCGGGGAAGGCCCCGCCCATGGCGACGTTCAGCAGGATGAAGTGGCCGTGGTTGGTGGCGGCGTCCCAGGTGGCCGCGTCCATCTGGGAGGAGTTGACGGAGTGGTACTGCACCCCGTCGACGTACCAGCGCAGCTGCTGCGGCGAGACGCTGCGGTCCCACTCCAGGGCGTAGGTGTGGAAGTTGCCCTGGCAGGCCGAGCCGGGGCAGGCGTGGGTGGCGCCGAGACCGGTGGTCTCGTTGCAGGGGCCGCCGGAGCCGGTGCCGCAGTGCAGGGTGCCCCAGACCTGGTTGACGCCGTTGACGTTCTCCATCAGGTCGAACTCCCCGATGGACGGCCAGTTCCAGTAGTTGCCGCGGTAGGCGGCGCCGAGGGTCCAGAAGGCCGGCCAGTAGCCGTCGGCGGCGGCGCCGGTGACATTGGGCATCTGGATCCGGGACTCGATGCGCAGCTTGCCGCCGGCCGGGGGCTGGAAGTCGCTGCGCTGGGTCTCGACCCGGCCGGAGGTCCAGTTGCCCGCGCTGTCGCGGATCGGGGTGATGCGCAGGTCGCCGGAGCCGTCCTGGCTGAGGTTGGCGGTGGAGCCGGTGTAGTTCTGAACCTCGCCGGTGCCCCAGTTGGCGGCGCCGCCGGGGTAGCTGTGGCCGGTGTCGACGATCCAGTTGCTGCTGGAGGGCAGGGTGCCGGCGGCGCCGTTGAAGTCGTCGCTCCAGACGAGGTTCCAGCCCGAGCCGGCCGGGGGCACCGCTGCTCCGGCGGTGCCGAACAGGCCCAGGCAGAGCATGGCCAGACCGGAGACGGCGGCCAGGAGGGCGGTCAGCGGCCGGCGGTGGGATCTGCGGACGTGCGAATGCGTGATGGGCATGAGGGGGTGGCCTCCAAATGCGCGGACGTGCATGTCGCGGTGGACTGCAGAGGTGGTCGGCCGACCCGTTGGCAACTGTCCCGCCCGTATCCGTACACGGTCAAGACTGATGCTTGAGAACGCTCTCAGATTTTCTTTGCGTTCAACTCCTGAACACGGCGGAGGCCGGGCCGGCAGTGCCGGCCCGGCCTCCGCAGCAGGTCCCCTACTTCACGTCGGGCACCGTGGTGTCATCGCGCAGGGCGTCGAAGACCTGCTTGGCCTTGGCGTCGTTCCAGATCACCGACGAGCCTTCGGAGGTGGTCCGGCCCGGGTCGGCGATCGGCACGGTGATCGTCTTGCCGCTGCCGCCGCTGACCCCCTTCATCGCCCAGAACATCGAGGTGAGGTCGAAGAGGCCGCAGTCCTTGTCCACGATCAGGGTGCCCAGTCCGGAGCTGATCGTCGGGTACAGGGTGAAGGGGTTGGCGATGGTCCCGGGCGAGGCCGCGGAGTTGGCGATCGCCGACAGGAACTGCCGCTGCCGCTTCATCCGGCCGAGGTCGCCGGTGCCGTCCACATAGCGCGAACGCACGTACTTCAGCGAGTCGGTGCCGTTGAAGTGCTGGCAGCCGGCCTTGAAGTCGGCCCCGGACTTGGGGTCCTTCATCGCCTTGTCCAGGCACATGTCCACGCCGCCCAGTGAGTCCACCAGGTCGCGGAACCCGGCGAAACCGATCTCCGCGTAGTGGTCGATGTGCAGCCCGGTCGCCGACTCCACGGTCTTCACCAGCAGTGGGCCCCCGCCTATCGCAAAGGCCGCATTGATCTTGTGCATCCGGGCCGGGATGGTGCTGCTCGGCTTGTCGCTGTCCGGGTGCGCGGGCACCTTCACCCAGGAGTCACGGGGTATGGAGAGCATGGTGTTCCCGTTGGAGCCGATGTGCAGCACCATCATCGAGTCGGTGCGCTTGCCCGGAGCCCCCAGACCGGTGTGCAGATCCTTGGCGTCCTGCTTGGACATGCCCTCACGGCTGTCGGAGCCCACGATCAGCCAGTTGGTGCCCTTGCCGGCGGCGGGCCGGCCCGCGTAGTCCTGCAGCACGTCCTCGCGGCGCAGCTTGGAGTCGGCCCAGAAGTACGTGCCCACGCCCACCACCAGCAGCACGCAGACCAGGGACACCAGGGTGACCTTGACCTTGCGCCGCATCGGCCAGCGGGAGGGACGCGACGGCCCGGCCGGGGGCGGGCCGTCGTAGCCGGACCCGCCGGGGCCGGCGTACTGCTGGGGGACGGCCGCCCCGTACGAGCCCGCGGGCCGGCCGCCGCCGGGGCCGCGCGGGTTGAGGCCGGGCGGCAGCGGCGGCTCGGCCGCGCTGCCGTAGCCGCCCTGCGGCGAGCCGGACGGCTGCGGCGGCACGGGGCGCTGCTGGCCGTACGGTGCGCCGCTGCGGCGCGGTCGCTGCACGTGAGGCATCGACCGGGTGGGTTCCGCCTCACTGTCCCCGCCGCCGTAGGGTCCACCGCTCCGGCCCTGTTGTGCCCCGCCGCCGTAGCGGCCGTCCTGCCAAGAGTTCATGCCGGAAGGATGCCCCATCAGGGTGCCCGGACCTAAGCCGGGTGGTGGGCTGTAGCAGAGTTGATGCAGGCGCGGGACCCTTCCTACGCATGGTGGCGGGCGTGTGGCCGCGGACCCCGCCGCGCGACCCCGAGACCCCCGCTCGGACCCCCTAGGGGAGGGGGCTGCGCACCCCGTACAACCTTCGATGCCGGGATTCCTCCCGTCGGAGGACCCGGGGCCCACAGCCCGCCCCTTAGCGTCTAAGTACCCCGCCGCACCACCGGCGCAGGTGGGGAAAACCCCCGGCCGAAGAGGCGTACGAGCACCATGTCGGCGCCCCCGCCCGATCCCGCAGGCTGGGTGGTGTCCAGGCAGGACCACGACCAAGGAGACAGCAGTGACGACGGCAGCAGCCCCCTTCGGGTCCCGCGCGGCGACGGTCGCGGGGCCGGCCGGCGGCGCGGCGGCCATCGCCGCGAGCGCGCGGCAGGTGACCAAGGCGTACGGCTCCGGCGAGACCCGGGTGACGGCGCTGGACCAGGTCGACGTGGACATCGCCCGCGGGCGTTTCACCGCCATCATGGGCCCCTCGGGCTCCGGCAAGTCCACGCTGATGCACTGCCTCGCGGGACTGGACTCGGTGACCTCAGGCCAGATCCGGATCGGCGGCACGGAGATCACCGGGCTCAAGGACAAGCAGCTCACCAAGCTCCGCCGGGACAAGATCGGCTTCATCTTCCAGTCCTTCAACCTGCTCCCCACGCTCAACGCGCTGGAGAACATCACCCTGCCGATGGACATCGCGGGCCGCAGGCCGGACCAGGCCTGGCTGGACCAGGTGGTGGCGACCGTCGGCCTGGCCGCCCGGCTGAAGCACCGTCCCACCCAGCTCTCCGGCGGCCAGCAGCAGCGCGTCGCGGTCGCCCGCGCCCTGGCGGCCAAGCCGGAGATCATCTTCGGTGACGAGCCCACCGGCAACCTGGACTCGCGCTCCGGCGCCGAGGTGCTCACCTTCCTGCGCCGCTCGGTGGACGAGCTCGGCCAGACCATCGTCATGGTCACCCATGATCCGGTCGCCGCCGGCTACGCCGACCGCGTCCTCTTCCTCGCCGACGGCCGGATCGTCGACGAGATGGCCAACCCGACCTCGGACGCCGTGCTGGAGCGGATGCTGCGCTTCTCCGCGGCCGAGACCCCGGTGCCCGCTCCGGCCGGCCCCCTGACCGCCGGCGGCGACAGCCGCCGCAACGCCTGAGGGATCGGACCGCAGCCATGATCCTCAAGACCTCCCTCAGAAGCTTCTTCGCCCACAAGGGCCGGATGGCGCTCTCCCTGACCGCCGTGGTCCTCTCGGTGGCCTTCGTCTCCGGCACCCTGGTCTTCACCGACACCGCCACCGCCACCTTCGACCGGCTCTTCGCCTCCACCGCGTCCGACGTCGCGGTCAGCCCCGCCGACGACGGCGCCGACCACAACGAGCAGTCCGGCGGAGCGATGGCCCGTACGCTGGCGGCCTCCGTGGTCCGGCAGGTGGCCGCCCAGCCCGGCGTGAAGAGCGCCAGCGGCGAGGTGTCGGTCTCCAACGCCACCATCGTCGACCCCGCCACCAACAAGTCCGTCGGCCCCACCGGCGGCGCCCCCACCCTCGCGGGCAACTGGTACGAGACCCCCAACTCCGCGCTGCGGATCACCTCCGGTGCGGCCCCCAAGGGCGCGGGCCAGGTGCTGCTGGACGCGGACACCGCGGACAAGGCCAAGCTCGGGATCGGCGACCAGCTGCGGATCATCACCGCGGTGGGCGACTACCGCGCCACCATCTCCGGCATCGCCACCTTCACCACCACCAACCCCGGCGCCGCACTGGTCTTCTTCGACACCCCGACCGCCCAGCGGGAACTGCTCGGCCGCCCCGGCGCCTTCACCTCCGTGGTCGCCTACGGGGACGGCAGCCGCACCGACGACCAGCTGAAGGCCGGGCTGGTGGCCACCTTCGGCAGGACCTACCAGGTCAAGACCGCCGCGGAGCAGGCCGCCGACAACCAGAGCGACGTGGGCGGCTTCCTGGACTTCATGAAGTACGCCATGCTCGGCTTCGCCGGGATCTCGCTGCTGGTCGGCGGCTTCCTGATCATCAACACCTTCTCCATGCTGGTCGCCCAGCGCACCCGTGAGATCGGCCTGATGCGCGCCATCGGCGGCAGCCGCTCCCAGGTGAACCGCTCGGTGCTCACCGAGGCGCTGGTCCTGGGCGTCCTCGGCTCCACCGTCGGCCTCGGCGCCGGGCTCGGGCTCGCCGTGGGCCTGATCAAGCTGATGGGCGCGGTTGGGATGCACCTGGATGCCTCCCAGCTGACCGTCAAGGCGTCCGTGCCGATCACCGCCTATGCGGTGGGCGTCGTCATCACCGTCCTCGCCGCCTGGCTGCCCGCCCGCCGGGCGGGCAAGGTCTCCCCGATGGCCGCGCTGCGCGACCACGGCACCCCCGCTGAGGCCGCCGCCAACCGCATCCGGGCCGGTGTCGGGCTGCTGCTCACCGCGGCCGGCGCCGCGGCCCTGGTCGCCGGGTCGAGGTCGGACAGCGCCGGGACCGGTGGAGCACTGCTGGGCCTGGGCGTCCTGGTCACCCTGGTCGGCTTCGTGGTGATCGGCCCGCTGCTGGCCGGTGCGGTGGTGCGGGTGCTGGGCGCCGCGCTCCCCGCGCTGTTCGGCCCGTCCGGCCGGCTCGCCCAGCGCAACGCGCTGCGCAACCCGCGCCGCACCGGGGCCACCGCGGCGGCGCTGATGATCGGCCTGGCCCTGGTCACCGGCGCCTCGGTGGTGACCTCCTCGATGGTCTCCTCGGCCACCAGCCAGATCGACAAGTCCGTGGGCGCCGACTTCATCGTGATGTCCAACAACGGCGGCCTCACCCCCAACATGGTCAAGGCGATCCAGGGGACCCCCGGCCTGAGCCATGTCTCCCGCTCCAAGGACATCGGCGTCGTCATCACCAGCCCCGACGGGCACCGCGAGGACACCAGCATCAACGCGGTCAGCCCCACCTACGGTGAGGACCTGCGGGTGCCCGCCGTCACCGGTTCCTTCGAGGGCGCCCTCAAGGAGGGCATCTCGGTCGACAAGGACTACGCGGACAGCCACCACCTCAAGGTCGGCGACCCGCTGTCGGTCCACTTCCAGGGCGGCTCCACCCGGACCCTGAGGATCGCGGCCGTCACCGCCGAGGACAACCAGCTCTACCAGGGCGAGATGTACATCGGCCTGGACACCGCCGTGCGGGCGCTGCCGGCCGACCGGCTGCCGCAGGACGTCATGGTCCTCGCGGGCGCCTCCTCCGGCGCCGACCAGGCCTATGCGGCCCTGCAGAAGTCGCTGGCGCAGTACCCCCAGCTCCAGGTGAAGAACCAGGCCGACTACAAGGCGCTGATCAAGAAGCAGGTCGACCAGCTCCTCTACATGGTCTATGGCCTGCTGGGCCTGGCGATCGTGGTGGCCGTCCTCGGTGTGGTCAACACGCTGGCGCTGTCGGTGGTGGAGCGCACCCGGGAGATCGGGCTGCTGCGGGCGATCGGACTGTCGCGCCGTCAGCTGCGGCGGATGATCCGCCTGGAGTCGGTGGTGATCGCGGTCTTCGGCGCGGTCCTCGGCACCGGCCTGGGACTGGCGTGGGGCATCACGGCCCAGCGAGTGCTGAAGACCCAGGGCCTCAACGAGCTCACCGTCCCCACCGGCACCATCGTCGCCGTCTTCGTCGGCGCGGCGGTCGTCGGACTGCTGGCGGCGCTCGGCCCGGCGCTCCGGGCCTCCCGGATGAACGTCCTGGCGGCCATCGCCACGGACTGACGCCCGGCGGCCGCCGGGCCGGCAGGCTCGGCCCGGCGGCTGGGGACGAGGGAAACGGGGGGCGGCCCCGGCGCACCGGGGGGTGTGCCGGGGCCGCGGCATGTCGTGCGGCTGCTTCGGCAGGGGGCCCCGGCGGCCCGAGCGGCCTCCTGGTCTCAGTGGCAGATGGTGTCCGGCGGGGACGGTACGACCGGGTGCGCGCTGGGGACGGGGGCGGACCGGGTGTAGTCGGAGCCGGGGACCACCTGCAGGGTGGGGCCGAGTCCGGGGACCGCGACCAGCCGTGCGCCGGGGAGGGCGGCGGCGAGGGTCCTGACCGACTGGTTCCAGCGGGGGTCGTAGCGGACCTGGGTGCGGGTGGCGGGGGAGCCGCCCGCGTTGCCCGCGAGCCCGGTGGTGACGAAGCCGTCGCGCCGCAGATCGGCGTCGACCCGCGCCCCGAGGCCGGGAGTGGCGGTGCCGTTGAGCACCTGGACGCGGATCTGCTGCGGCGCGACGGTGAGCAGCGGTCCGGCGGTGTCCTGCGAGCGGTGCGCCGGGTGGGTCACGGCGGGCAGCGGCCGGTCCTGTCGTACGGCGTCGAAGAGGGCCCGGGCGGCGGGGGCGTCCCAGAGCACCGTGGAGCCCCAGCCGGGCACGGTGTGGTTGATGTCCACGACCGGGACCGTGGCGACGGCGGTGTCGCCCGCGGAGAGGTTGCGCAGGGACGCGGCGAGCTTCAGCAGGTCCTCGACGGTGAGGCCCTGGTCGGCCTTGACCGACTTGAGGGCGGTGGTCAGCACATGGTTGAGCCGGGCGGGGTTGAACAGGATGCCGCCGCTGGTGGCCTGGCGCAGGATCTGCGCCACCAGGTGCTGCTGACGCTGCATCCGGCCCAGGTCGGAGCTGGCGTCCAGGTGCCGGGCCCGGACGTACTTGAGGGCTCCTGCGCCGTCCAGCCGGGTGGTGCCGGCCGGCAGGTCGAGGCCGGAGTAGGGGTCGTGGAGCGGGACGGTGGTGCAGACCGAGACGCCGCCGAGGGCGTCGACCGTGGAGACGAAGGAGCGGAAGTCGACCTGGAGGTAGTGGTCGACGCGGATGCCGGTCGCCTGTTCCACGGTCTGCACAGTGAGCGGGGCGCCGCCCAGGCCGTAGGCCGCGTTGATCTTCCCCCGGCCGGCGGTCACCGGCTTGCCGGTGGCGAGGTCGGTGTGGGCGGGGATGGTGACGTAGGAGTCACGGGGGATGCTGATCACGGTCGCGCGGTCGCGGTCGCGGGAGAGGTGGACCAGCATCATGGTGTCGGTGCAGTGGCAGGACACCCCGCCCGCGTGAAACACCTTCTTGAGCTCCCGCGGGGGGATGCCCTCGCGGTCGTCGGTGCCGACCAGGAGGAAGTTCTCCGCGCTGCCGGTGGCCGCGGGGCGGTTGCCGATCCCGCGGAAGGCGTCGATCCGGCCGATGGCGTGCCCGATCCCGTGCAGCACGCTCCAGCCGACGGCGGCGGCGATCAGCACGGCGCCGGCGGCGACTCCGGCGAGCCACAGCTCCCAGCGCCGCGGCCGCGGGGGAGTGCTGCTGCCGGTGGAGGGGGCGGGGTCGTCGGACATCGCTGCGAGGCTAGGCGGGGCTGCCCCGGAGAAGCCGCAGCACACGCCGTCCGGCGTTCACCATGCGTCCTTTCAAGCGAAAGATTCCGTTTTGGCTTGACACCGCGCCGAACTGTGCAGCATCCGGCGGAGCGGGGAAGCCTCCGCACCTGTACGGTGGGCGCGATGAGCGCCAACACTGCCGAGGAGCTGCCGGCGGTCTCCGTGATCATGCCGGTGCTCAACGAGGAACGACACCTGCGGACCGCTGTCCGGCACATCCTGGAGCAGGAGTACGCCGGGGGGCTGGAAGTGGTGATCGCACTCGGCCCGTCCAGCGACCGGACCGACGAGATCGCCGCCGAACTGGTCGCCGAGGACCCCCGGGTGCACACCGTGCCCAACCCCACCGGCCGCACCCCGGCCGCGCTGAACGCCGCCATCCGCGGCTCCCGCAACCCCGTGGTGGTGCGGGTCGACGGCCACGGCATGCTGACCCCCGGCTACATCGCCACCGCCGTACGGCTGCTGGACGAACGGGAAGCGGCCAACGTCGGCGGCATCATGCACGCCGAGGGCGAGACCGAGTGGGAGAAGGCCGTCGCGGCGGCCATGACCTCCCGCATCGGGGTCGGCAACGCGGCCTTCCACACCGGCGGTGAGGCGGCCCCCGCCGACACCGTCTATCTGGGCGTCTTCCGCCGCGAGGTGCTGGAGCGGCTCGGCGGCTACAACGAGGAGTTCATCCGGGCCCAGGACTGGGAGCTCAACTACCGCATCCGGCAGGGCGGCGGGCTGATCTGGTTCACCCCCGAGCTGAAGGTCTCCTACCGGCCGAGGCCCAGCGTGCGGGCGCTCGCCAAGCAGTACAAGGACTACGGCCGCTGGCGCCGGGTGGTCACCCGCTACCACCGGGGCTCGGTCAACCTGCGCTATCTCGCCCCGCCGGCCGCACTGGCCGCGGTGGCCGGCGGACTGGTGCTGGGCGCCGCGCTGCACCCGCTCTTCCTGGTGGCGCCCGGCGGCTACGCCGCGGCGATCCTGCTGGGCTCGCTGAAGGAGGGCCGCGGGCTCTCCCTCAAGGCCCGGCTGCAGCTCCCGCTGGCGCTGGCCACCATGCACATGGCCTGGGGCTGGGGCTTCCTCACCTCTCCGCGCTCGCTGGCCCGGAAGGTGATCGGCAGCAGGGCTCCCGAGCGGGGGGCGGTCGGCACCCGTACCCTCGACGGCGCCCCCGCCTCCGACGGCAGCCTCGCCGAACGCTGAACCTCCCCGCACCGGCCGCCCCGGCTGGATACGCTCGCGCCACCGGAGGCGGGCGATCGGGAAGGGGCGGCCCATGGCGCACAGCGGAGCAGCGCACAGCGCAGCAGTGGACGGCGGAGCAGCGCACAGCGGAGCAGCGCACGGTGGGCCGCACATCCAGCCGAGCGCGGACGTGGACCGGCGGGCCGAGATCGGTGACGGCACCGTCGTCTGGCATCTGGCCCAGATCCGCGAGGAGGCCGTGGTCGGTGCCGACTGCATCATCGGCCGCGGCGCCTACGTCGGGCCGGGGGTGCGGCTCGGTGACCGCGTCAAGCTGCAGAACCACGCCCTGGTGTACGAGCCGGCGGTGCTGGAGGACGGCGTCTTCGTGGGCCCGGCCGCAGTGCTCACCAATGACCTCTATCCGCGCTCGGTCGACCCGGACGGCAGGCTCAAGCGCGGCGACGACTGGGACGCCCGTGGAGTGACGCTCCGTCAGGGATGCTCGGTGGGCGCCCGCGCGGTACTGGTCGCCGGGGTGACCGTCGGCCGCTGGGCACTGGTCGCGGCGGGTGCGGTGGTGCATCGCGACGTACCCGACTTCGCCCTGGTCGCGGGGGTTCCGGCCCGCCGCCTCAAGTGGGTCGGCCGGGCCGGGGAGCCCCTGGAGCAACTGGGTCCGGACGGTGCGGACGGCGCCGTGCGCTGGCGCTGCCCCCGTACGGCGGAGGAGTACCTGGAGCGGGACGGGGTGCTGGCCCCCGCTACTGGGTGAGGAGACCGTTGCCCTTGGAGGTGCAGCTGGTGTCGTCCGCCTTGTGCACCTTGACGTCGGTGGGCAGTGCGGTCGGCACCGGCGTACTGGGCTTGGCGGTGGGGATGGTCTCGGGGAAGTCGGCGCCGATGGTGACGACGACCCCGCGGCCGGTACCGCCCACCCGCACCGCGGACGCCGGCAGACCCAGCGCCCGCGCCACCGAGCGGGCGGCCGCCTGCTGGTCGGCCTGGGCGTAGGTGACGGTGCTGGTCTGCACGCCCTTCTCCGGGGCGTTGCCCGACGTGGCGTGGTAGCCGAGCGCCGTGAGCGCGGTGGCGCCCGTGGCGGCGGCGCCGCTCCTGGTGGTGGTGCCGTTGAGCACGGCCACGGACACCTCGGAGGGCACCACGGTCGGCTCGGGGCTGGGGGTCGCGCTGGGGGAGGCACTCGCCGGCCTCGCCGTGGGCTTGTCGGTGACGGAGCGGTCGGCGAGCAGCAGGGCGAAGATCTGGTCGGCCTGCGGCTGGACGAACTCGTCCTTCTCGCTCCGGTTGGGGTCGGCGAGGTTCCTGGGGGTGTAGCTGACCTTCGGCTGGATGAAGGCGACCTTGTCGGGCTTGATCGCCTTGAGGTCCTCGGCAAGGCCCATCAGGGCGGAGACCGAGCCCAGGTCGGGGTCGACGGTGAGCGCCTTGGTGGCCGCCTCGGCGAGCGGGGTGAGCTTGGTGGGGTTGAGCAGGGTGCCGGCGCTGGTCATCTGGCGGACGAGCGAGGAGAGGAAGGCCCGCTGCATCGAGAAGCGGCCCACCGCGCTGCCGTCCTGCACGGCGTGGCGGGTGCGGACGAAGGCCAGGCCCTGGTCGCCGTCGAGGTGGGAGGGCCCTGCGGGCAGGTCCAGGTGGGAGTCGCTGTCGTGGATGGGCTGGCAGAGGTTGACGTCCACCCCGCCCACCGCGTTGGTGAGGTCCTTGATGCCCTGGAAGTTGACCATCAGGAAGTGGTCGATCCGCAGATCGGTGATCTTCTGCACGGTGTCGACCACACACCCGGGCCCGCCCCGGCTGAGCGCCATGTTGAGCGGCATCCGGGTCATCGGGGCGTAGGTCTGCTTGGTCACCGGATCGGTGCAGGTGGGGTGGTTCACCAGGGTGTCGCGCGGCAGGTCGACGGCGACGGCGGACCTGCGGTCCGGGTAGACGTGCAGCAGGATGTCGACGTCGTTGTTGCCCTTGCCGACGTTCTCCTTGTCGCCGTACTTCCCGCCCAGTCCCTTACGGCTGTCGGTGCCGATCAGCAGGATGTTCATCGCCGTACGGCCCTGGGCGTCGGCCTTGCCGCCCGGCGGGGCGGCGTTCCCGGCGCTCTTGGGGGCCTTGGTGATGTTGGAGTTGAGGTGCTGGATGTAGAGGTACACACCTCCGCAGCCGGCCGCCACCGTCAGCGCGGTGCCGATCGCCACCGGCTTGACGTACCGCTTCCACCCGGTCTTCGGCTTGCGGCGACCGTGGCCGGCGCCCCGCTGCCGGGGTATGGAGGCCGGGGTGTCCGGCGCCGCCCTGCCGGGAGCGGCGGCGCCGTCGGGCGGTGTGGTGCGATCCTGGGCACTCATCGCGGTGAGTCGCTTTCTGGGATCCGTCAGTAGGTGTAGATGCCGCCCTGCGACACGACGTGCATGCAGTCCGTGGTGTCCGCCGAGTTCTTGGTCTCGACACCGGCGGGCAGATCGCCGGCCTTGGGCTTCGCCTTCACCGGGAAGGTGGTGCCGGTCGTCCAGTCGTCACCGAGGACCAGCGCGGGCGCACCCGCGGAGGCGGACTCCCGCAGCGCGGAGGCGGGCAGCTTGAGCGCGGTGGCCACGGCCTGCGCCTCGGCCTTGTGCGCGGCACTGAAGGTGAGCGTGGTGACGGACTGCGGAGCGGCGGCGTTGCCGGGGGTGCCCACCTTGGCCTGGGCGAAGCCCATCCCGTTCAGCGCGGTGGTGACCGTCGAGGCCCAGTGCTGGACCGCGGTGCCGTTCTGCACGGTCATCACCACGGTGGACTTGTCGACGGGCGGGGTCGCCGGGGTGCTCCTGGTGGCGGAGGCGGTGGGCTTGGGCTTGGCCTTGCCGCCGTTCTTGTCCAGCGGCACGTCGTCGAGCAGCATCTGCCAGATGCGGTCGGCGGCCGGCTTGTTGATGACCACCGTGGCCTTGGGGTTCCGCGGATCCGGCAGCACCGGGATGGTGAGCGTGGTGATGCGCTTGGTCGGCACCTTCCGCAGTTCGGTGCCCAGGTCGTAGAGCTTCTTGACGGTGTTCAGGTCGTCGTCGGGCTTGATCGCCTTGGTGGCGGCCTCGGCCAGGTTCATCAGCTTGCCGGGGTTGGTGAGGGTGCCTTTCGCCTTGAGCGACCGCACCATCGAGCTGAGGTACATGTGCTGCGCCCTGGTGCGGTTGAGGTCGCTGCCCCAGGCGTCACGGGTGCGCAGCCAGAGCAGCGACTGCTGGGCGTCGAGCACGTTGTCGCCCTTGGGCAGCTTCAGGCCGGTCCCGCCGAGCTTGGTCTTGCGGTCGTAGAGGTTCATGTCGACGCAGACATGGACCCCTCCGACGGCCTGGGCCATGTCCACCACGCCACCGAACTCGATCATCATGAAGTGGTCGATGTTGAGGTTGGTGATCCTGGTCCAGGTGCCGACGGTGCAGCCGGGGCCGCCGTTCGCCAGTGAGGCGTTGATACGCGTGTACGGCATGTCGGGGTAGTTCTTGCCGTCCTCGCCCTTGCAGTCCGGGATATCCACCATGGTGTCGCGGGGGATGGAGATGAGCGAGGCGTTGGTTCGGTCGGCCGAGACATGGAGCAGCATCTGCACGTCGGCCAGCGGCGGATTGTTCTTGAGGTTCTTGCCGCCGCCCAGTTCCCGGGCCCGCTCGGTGGCCCGGCTGTCCGAGCCCAGCAGCAGGATGTTCAGCGGCACCTGGCCGAAGGCGTTGGGTGCGGTGCGCTTTCCCTGCTGATCGCTGAGATTCTTCTTCGAGGTTTTGATATTGCTGTTCAGGTGCTGATAGTAGAGCCACCCGGAAGCGGTGGTGAGGACGACGCAGACACCTGCGCCGATGGCTATCGGCTTCAGATAGCGCTTCAATCCCGTCTTGGGCTTGCGGCGATTTCCGCGGCTTTTTCCCGAACCGCCGTGGGCACGGCGCTGGCGGGGTATGGAAGGGGTGCCGTCCTGCGGCGGGACGGGTGTCCCGCCCGGCTCGGCGGTGCGGTGGGGCGTGGCCATGAGGACGGTTCACCTGCTCCGGAGGCGGTTGCGGAAGGTCCCCACGGGACCACTATCTTTCCGTAACCTACCTTTCGAAGACGATTCGTGCACACGTTCCGGGGAATGAATAGGGTAATAGCTGGCTGTGATTCAGATCACAGCCGATCTGTGCAACCTTTTTTGTCTGTGAATTCGAATGCGCAGTGCATGTGGACGGTCACCGAACGTGGCCCGCCGCAGGCCTCACTTGGCGCAGACGCTGGTGTCGTCCGCCTCGACGCGCTGGATGTTGGAGGGCGCGGCCGTGGGTGCGCTCAGCGAGACACCGGGCTGCTTGAAGTCCCGGCCCAGGATCAGCAGCATCGGGTCCTTGTCCCCGGTGCCGTACTGGGTCGTGGCCTTCATCTGCGAGGCGGGCAGACCCATGGCGGCGGCCAGGGTGCGGGCCTGGTCGGCGTGGTTGGGCGCGTAGTACAGCGTGGTCTTGGCGGTGTCCGGGGCGTTGGCGCCGTTGCTGCTGCGCAGATAGCCCTGGGTGTTCTGCATCCAGTCCACGGTGGCCTGCGCCTGGCCGGTGACCCCGCTGCCGTTCTTCACCGTGACCCGGACGTCGGCCGGCGCCGCCTTGGTGGTGGCGGCGGGCGACGGCTTGGCGGAGGAGGCGGCGGTGGTCTTCTTCTTGACCTTGGTGAGCGACTTGTCCGCGGCCACCATGGCGAACAGCTGGGTGGCGTCGGGCTCCTTGAGCACCAGCCGGTTCTTGTCCGTCGGGTCGTCCAGCACCGGGGCGGTGGTGAAGGTGATGTGCTTGGTGTCGACGGTGCCGAGGTCCTGGGCGAGGTCCTTCAGCTTGAGGACACTGGCGATCGACTGGTCGACGGTGAGTGCCTTGGTGGCGGCGTCGGCGAGCGACCACAGCTTGCTGGGGCTGGTGAGGGTGCCGTCGCTCTTCACCTTGCGGATCAGACCGCTGATGAACTGCTGCTGGAGCGGGATACGGGTCAGGTCGCCGCCGAAGCCCACCGCATGGCGGGTGCGGACGAAGGCCAGCGCCT
>NZ_LIQR01000638.1 GCF_001418575.1 Peterkaempfera griseoplana | reverse complement strand
GCCCGGGGGTGGGATGTCGTTCTCGGCCGCGTTGGTGGTGGCCGAGCTGGCGGCCAATGCGGTGCTGCACGGCCGGCTGCCGGGCCGTCACTTCGAGTTGCGGCTCTCCGCCGATCCGCCGGTGCTGCGGATCGAGGTGTCCGACGCCCGGGGGGAGTGCCGCCCCGGGCCGCCCGCGCAGCCCGGGCCCGGTGCCGAGAGCGGCTGGGGGCTGCTGCTGGTGGACCACCTGGCGGCGCGCTGGGGTGTACTGGACCGCAGCCCGGTGGGGAAGACCGTCTGGGCCGAGCTGGAGGACGCGGTATGAGGGCGGCGGCCGACGGGCATGAGGTGGTCGCGGAACTCCGGGTGGCGACCGGCAGCATGGGGCTGGCCTTCCCCGAGCTGTGCCTGAGGGAGGAGGACGGCATCGCCTGGGGCTGCACCACGGTGGAGACCGCGCACCGTTTCCTGGACCTGCTGGCGCTGATGGACGCGGCCCGGGAGGCGGAGGCGGCACTGATGGCCCGGATCTACCGGCGCTATCCGCAGCTGCGGCACGGGCTGCACCCGCATCGCCACTGAGGCCGTGGCCGGCCGGCGGCCAGTGGCCCAGTGCTCCTGCGGTCCTGCGGTCCTGCGGTCCGCCGGTCCGGACGGGACTACCGGGCCGTGACAGTCCGGACGTCCATGCGGGCCGGGGTGCCCGGGGACTTGCCGCAGCTCTCCGGGCGGGGCGGCTCAGAGAGGCCCTGGGCCACCTCCACCTCCCAGGCCCTGCCGTCGGTGTGGCACACCTGGAGCCGCCACAGTCCGTCCTGGGCCGGGGAGCCGGCGGTGACCGCGAGGGCGTCGGCGTCCTCCTCGCCGACGAGCCGGCGAACGGCGAGTTCGGCGGCCTGGCCGGGGCGTTCCCAGCAGGAGCGGCCACGGCACCACTCGGCAGTCATCCGGCCGTCGGCGGTGGCCGCCAGTACCTCCTTGGCGGCGGCGGCCGTCAGCCGGCCGTAGGCGTAGCCGAAGGGCAGTACCAGCATGGTGGGGGAGAAGCGGTGACCGCCGAGGTGGGTCACCTCCCACACCTCGCTGTGACCCGAGGCCGCCAGCTCCGCTGCCAGGGGACGGCCGAGCAGCGCGCAGCAGCGGTCACGGCGGCCGTTGGTGCACACCAGGGCGAGCGGGTCGCCGGTGTGCTCACGGCCGAGGCCGCCGTGGTCGCCGCCGCCGAGGGCCGCGAAGTCCAGGTCCAGCAGTTCGGCGGGGTTCCCGACGGTCTCCCTGCGTACCCATGACGAGCCGGGGGCGGTGTGCGCGACGATCACCCGGTGCCGCTCGGCGGTGTGGTGGTCGGCGTGCCGCCCCGGCCTGCGGATCAGTGCGATGCGGACCCCTGTGCCCTTCGCCGCCCGGTCCAGGGCCCGGCCGACCTCCGCGTCGAGGTGGCTCTCGACCGGAGCCTTGGCGCCCCAGGGCCCGGACTGCTCCAGCAGCAGCCAGGTCATGGCGCTTGCCGCTGTCGCGGCCAACGGCTCGGACAGTTCGGCGGAGAGAGTCGCACAAGTGCTCACTTGTGCCACCCTACGCCGGGCCTAAAGATCGGGGATCTCCGCCTTGGCCCGCACCAGCAGCTCCCTGGGGATCACCACGATGCGCTCGTTCCCGCCCACACCCGCGTCGGCGGGAAGCGACCCGATCAGGGCGGCGGTGGCCTCGGCGCCGATCACTGCGAAGTTCCCGTCGGCGAGCTCGAAGAGGTCGGGGCAGCCACCGCCGCCCGCGCAACCGCGCTCCCGCGGGGACGGACCGAGCCGTCGCTCGACGTTCACCTGGCCACCTGTTCTCTTTGGACGCGTGTGGTGCCCGCGTCCAACGTACGGAGAAGAGTACTGCGGCCTCTGTGATACAGGTGAGGATTCCCGTAGATCAAATCGGACTCACCCCAATGCCCGTGGCGGTACGGCCTCCGAGTGCCGTGACGGGTGACGTTCTTGCACGTCACGCGCATGATTTTCGCCGCGGGCCCCTGGTGGTGGAGCTAGCCCTCCCGGGGGTCCCTCTCGGGAAGGCCGGCCAGTGCGTCGTCGACCATGCTCCCGAAAAGGCGTTCGTCCGAGTCGACGGGAAGGATGTTCCGATAGCTCTGCGCGGCGGCCCAGTAGGCACGGAAGTCGGGACTCTCGGCGAGGAGCCCGATGTAGCCGCGCACAGCTTCCGAATCCTGGCTGCTCAGGCGGTGCAGCATCACAAGATGGGCGAAAATCAGGTTGGCGTACAGATGCTTCCGCACGGTGCTGTGCGGCAGGGAAGGCTCGTAGTCGGGCCAGACCCGAGCCAGATCGGGGTCGGCGATGGCCATCTTCAGGAGATCCACGTGGAGGGCGCGGACCTGGGCCTCGGCGCTGCGTCTCAATTCCGTGCACGAGTTGGTCATCTCTGCCCGTTGAAGTGCGAGCTCCTGTCGTTGCATCCGTAACTCCTGCCGTTGCAGCGATACCCCTGCCACGACCAGCAGCAGCGCCAGCCCTGAGAAGACCGCGCCCGCGGCCTCGAAATACTGCCCCGCACTGCCCCGTGCCGTCGCTGCGGCCTGGCTCCCGCTCCCTCGCTCGACCGCGTCGATCATCCATCCGCTGAGCGCGAACGATGCGACGCAGACCGTGGCGACGGCTGCCAGGGCGAGCGCGGTCCACAGGGCGTAGCGGGCTATCCCGCGGGACGGTGCCCGTCCTGCCTCCATATGCGCCCCCGAACATGCCACCATCCGCGTTGGCAGCACGGATTGCCTTCGCGGTGTGCCCAGGACCTCGTTGTGTCTGTCCCCGGGTGATTCCCGGACGGGGCGTCAGCCAATCGCACAGAGGGACGGACCCGGTGGCAAACCGGCCACCGGGTCCGTCCCTCAGGGATCAGAGACTCCTGATCAGACCGGTCCTGCCACCGCTGCGACCTGGTGGGTGACCGGGATGCCCGAGCCGTCCCGGCGCGGGTCGAGCTCCGGCAGCTCCACCGGGGCTCCGGCGGAGGTGGCGGCGCGGGCCGGGGAGGGGCCGGCCCAGGCGAAGGCGAGGGCGTCCTCCCCGCGCAGGAACCGCTGGCAGCGGACGCCGCCGGTGGCCCGGCCCTTGCGCGGATACTGCTCGAAGGGGGTGAGCTTCCAGGTGGTCTGGGTGCCGCCGTCCAGCGTCCCGGTGGCGGTGGCGACCGAGAGGACCACCGCGTCCGCGGCCGGGTCGACCGCGGTGAAGGAGAGCACCCGGGCGCCGTCGGCCAGCTTGACGCCGGCCATGCCGCCGGCCGGGCGGCCCTGCGGACGGACCTGGCCGGCGGGGTAGCGCAGCAGCTGGGCGTCGGAGGTGATGAAGACCAGGTCCTCCTCGCCGGTGTGCAGCTCGACCGCCCCGACGACGGTGTCGCCCTCCTTGAGGCCGATCACCTCGAACTCGTCCTTGTTGGCCGGCCAGTCGGGCACCACCCGCTTGACCACCCCCTGCACGGTGCCCAGCGCCAGGCCGGGTGAGGACTCGTCCAGCGTGGTCAGGGCCAGCACCCGCTCCTCCGCGGCCAGCGGCAGGAACTCGCTGGCGGGAGCGCCGCCCGCGAGGTTGGGCGTGGTGGAGCTGGGCGGCAGGGCGGGCAGGTCGATGACGCTGAGCCGCAGCACGCGCCCGGCCGAGGTCACCGCGCCGATGTCGCCGCGGGCCGTGGCCGCCACCGCGGAGACGATCACATCGTGCTTCGCGCGGCGCTCGCTCGGCTCCAGCGAGTCGCCGTCCGCCGTACGGGCCAGCAGCCCGGTGGAGGAGAGCAGCACCCGGCAGGGGTCGTCGGCGACCTGGAGCGGCACGGCGGCCGCGGCGGGCACCGCACCGGCCTCCAGCAGCACGGTGCGCCGCTCGGTGCCGAACTGCTTGGCCACGGCGGCCAGCTCGCTGGAGACCACGCTGCGCAGCTTGGCGTCGGAGTCGAGGATCTCGGTGAGCTCGGCGATCTCCTTGTGGAGCTTCTCCTGCTCCGCCTCCAGCTCGATCCGGTCGAACCGGGTGAGCCGCCGCAGCGGGGTGTCCAGGATGTAGGCGGTCTGGATCTCGGACAGCCCGAAGCGCTCCATCAGGCGCTCCTTGGCCTGGGCGGCGTTGTCGCTGGCCCGGATGAGGGAGATGACCTCGTCGATGTCGACCAGCGCCACCAGCAGGCCCTCGACCAGGTGCAGCCGGTCCTGCCGCTTGCCGCGCCGGAACTCGCTGCGCCGGCGCACCACCTCGAAGCGGTGGTCGACATAGACCTCCAGCAGCTCCTTGAGCCCCAGGGTCAGCGGCTGACCGTCCACCAGCGCCACGTTGTTGATGCCGAAGGACTCCTCCATCGGCGTCAGCCGGTAGAGCTGCTCCAGCACCGCCTCCGGCACGAAGCCGTTCTTGACCTCGATCACCAGCCGCAGACCGTGCTCACGGTCCGTCAGGTCCTTGACGTCGGCGATGCCCTGGAGCTTCTTGGAGCCGACCAGGTCCTTGATCTTGGAGATCACCTTCTCCGGGCCGACGTTGTAGGGCAGCTCGGTGACCACGATGCCCTTGCGACGGGCGGTGACGTTCTCCACCGACACGGTGGCGCGGATCTTGAAGGTGCCGCGGCCGGTCTCATAGGCGTCCCGGATGCCCGACAGGCCCACGATCCGGCCGCCCGTCGGAAGGTCCGGGCCCGGCACGAACCGCATCAGGGTGTCCAGGTCGGCCCCCGGGTGCCGGATCAGGTGCCGGGCAGCGGCCACCACCTCCGCCAGGTTGTGCGGCGGCATGTTGGTCGCCATCCCGACGGCGATCCCGGTGGTGCCGTTGACCAGCAGGTTCGGGAAGGCTGCGGGCAGCACCAGCGGCTCGCGCTCGCTGCCGTCGTAGTTGGGGCCGAAGTCGACGGTCTCCTCGTCGATCGACTCCACCATCGCCATCGCGGCGGCGGTCAGCTTGGACTCCGTGTACCGCATCGCGGCAGGCGGGTCGTCGTTGCCCAGCGAGCCGAAGTTCCCATGGCCGTCGATCAGCGGCAGCCGCATCGAGAACGGCTGCGCCAGGCGCACCAGGGTGTCGTAGATCGCCGCGTCGCCGTGCGGGTGCAGCCGGCCCATCACCTCGCCGACCACACGGGCCGACTTCACATGGCTGCGGTCCGGGCGCAGGCCCATCTCATTGGCCTGGTAGACGATCCGGCGGTGCACCGGCTTGAGGCCGTCACGGGCGTCGGGCAGGGCACGGGAGTAGATGACGGAGTAGGCGTACTCCAGGAAGGAGCCCTGCATCTCGTCCACGACGTCGACATCGAGGATCCGCTCCTCGAAGTCGCCGGCGGGCGGGGGAGGCGAACTGCGGCGGGCCATCGCGGGCGGGCTCCTTTGCGTGGTCAGCGTCGATCGGCGCCGTACGGGCACGGCGGTTCCCTATTGTGGCCCCTTCCTACGACACACCCGGCCACCACCCCGCACCGCGTCCCGCGCCGCCGCGCAACCACCAGGCCACCGCCGTGCCGCCGCGACGCTTCCGCCTGCGGCGAACACCCCGCCCGGACAGGCATCTCCGGGCGTCCCGTTCGTTGCACCACAATGGGGCACCACGAGGGGCACAGCCCCCCGCCCGCGAGCAGGAACCACCACCGAGCAGCGACGGGAAGGACCCGACCAGCATGGCCAACCCGGCCCCCGCCTCCTCCTCCGGAGGCCTCGCCATCACCGAGCACCGCCTGGCCAACGGCCTGCGCGTGGTGCTCTCCGAGGACCACCTCACGCCGGTGGCCGCCGTGTGCCTCTGGTACGACGTCGGCTCCCGCCACGAGGTGAAGGGCCGCACCGGCCTCGCCCACCTCTTCGAGCACCTGATGTTCCAGGGCTCGGCCAGCGTCCAGGGCAACGGGCACTTCGAGCTGATCCAGGGAGCCGGCGGCTCCCTCAACGGCACCACCAGCTTCGAGCGCACCAACTACTTCGAGACCATGCCCGCCCACCAGTTGGAGCTCGCGCTCTGGCTGGAGGCCGACCGCATGGGGTCGCTGCTGGCCGCCCTCGACCAGACCAGCCTGGACAACCAGCGCGACGTCGTGAAGAACGAGCGCCGCCAGCGGTACGACAACGTGCCCTACGGCACCGCCTTCGAGAAGCTCACCGCGATGTCCTTCCCCGAGGGGCACCCCTACCACCACACCCCCATCGGCTCCATGGCCGACCTGGACGCGGCCACCCTGAAGGACGCACAGGCCTTCTTCTCCACCTACTACGCACCCAACAACGCGGTGCTCTCCGTGGTCGGCGACATCGACCCGGACGAGACGCTGCGCTGGATCGAGAAGTACTTCGGCACCATCCCGGCGCACGACGGCAAACCCGCACCCGTCGACGGCTCCCTGCCGCCGGTCAGCGGTGAGGAGCTGCGGCTCACCGTCCGCGAGGAGGTCCCCTCGCGCGCGCTGATGGCCGCCTACCGGCTGCCGCACGACGGCACCCGGGAGGCCGACGCCGCCGACTTGGCCCTCACGGTGCTGGGGTCCGGCGAGTCCAGCCGCCTCTACAACCGGCTGGTGCGCCGCGACCGGCTCGCGGTCGCCGCCGGCTTCGGACTGCTGCGCCTCGCCGGCGCCCCCTCCCTGGGCTGGCTGGACGTCAAGACCTCCGGCGACGCCACCGTGGAGGCCATCGAGGCCGCCGTCGACGAGGAGCTGGCACGGTTCGCCGAGGAGGGCCCGACCCCGGAGGAGCTGGAGCGGGCCCAGGCCCAGATCGAGCGCGAGTGGCTGGACCGGCTGCAGACCGTCTCCGGCCGGGCCGACGAACTCTGCCGCTACGCCGTCCTCTTCGGCGACCCCGCCCTCGCCGGCTCGGCCCTCTCCCGGGTCCTGGAGGTCACCGCGGAGGAGGTCCGGGACATCGCCCGGCAGCGGCTGCGCGCCGACAACCGTGCGGTCCTGGTCTACGAGCCGGTCCACCCCGAGGCCGGCGAAGCACCGCAGACCCCCGACAGCTCCGAGATCTCCGAGGCCCCCGCGGTCAACGGAGAGGCCGACGCCACCGAGGGAGGCGCCGCATGACCGGCATCAAGCCCACCATGACGTTCCACCCCCGTCCCGAGGCGGGCGCCCCCACCCCGTGGGCCTTCCCGGCACCCGAGCGCGCCACCCTGGACAACGGCCTCACCGTGCTGCACTGCCACCGCCCCGGCCAGCAGCTGGTCGCCGTGGAGGTGCTGCTCGACGCCCCGCTCGCCGCAGAACCCGAAGGGCTCGACGGCGTCGCCACCATCCTCGCGCGGGCGTTCAGCGAGGGCACCGACACCCTCACCGCCGAGGAGTTCGCCGGTGAACTGGAGCGGGCCGGCGCCACCATGGACGCCCACGCGGACCACCCCTGCGTCAGGGTCTCCCTGGAGGTCCCCGTCTCCCGGCTGGAGCGCGGTCTCTCCCTGCTCGCCGACGCACTGCGCGCACCGGCACTGCCCGAGCACGAGATCGAGCGGCTGGTCGCCAACCGCCTCGACGAGATCGTCCACGAGCTGGCCAACCCGGCCCGCCGGGCAGCCCTGGCGCTCTACGGCGACCTCTTCGAGAGCGCCGACCGGCTCTCCCGGCCCCGGGCCGGCAGCGCCGAGACCGTGCGGACCATCGACCGGGCCGCCGTACAGGCCTTCTACGCCGCGCACGTCCGCCCGGCCACCGCCACCGCCGTGATCGTCGGCGACCTCGACGGTGTGGACCTGGACGGCATCCTCGCCCGCACCCTCGGTGCCTGGAGCGGCGACAAGGCCGCCCCCGCCACCCCCACCCCGGTGAAGGCCGACGACCACGCCCGGGTGATCATCGTTGACCGGCCCGGCTCGGTGCAGACCCAGCTGCTGATCGGCCGGGTCGGAGCCGACCGCCATGACGAGACCTGGGCGGCGCAGGTCCTCGGCACCTACTGCCTGGGCGGCACCCTCACCTCCCGCCTCGACCGGGTGCTGCGCGAGGAGAAGGGCTACACCTACGGCGTCCGCGCCCTGAGCCAGCCACTGCGCTCGGCCCCGGACGGCTCCGGCCGGGTGCTGCTCGCCATCACCGGCTCGGTGGACACCCCGTCCACCGCCCCGGCGCTGGCGGACACCTGGACGGTGCTGCGGACGCTGGCCGCCGAGGGACTCACCGACGCCGAGCGCGACGTCGCGGTGCAGAACCTGGTGGGGGTGGCGCCGCTGAAGTACGAGACCTCCGCCGCGGTCGCCGCCACCCTCGCGGACCAGGTCGAGCAGTCCCTGCCCGACGACTACCAGGCGCAGGTCTACCGGCGGCTCGCGGAGACCGGCACCGCCGAGGCCACCGCCGCCGTGGTGGCGGCCTTCCCCCCGGAGCGGCTGGTCACCGTGCTGGTCGGGGACGCCTCGGTGATCGCCGATCCGGTACGGGAGCTGGGCATCGGCGAGGTGACCGTCCTCCAGCCGTGACCATCGGGTGAGCTGACGGGTAGTCATATCGCAGTCGGCCGGTCATGCAGCCGTGAGCGCTCAGAGGGCCTGGTCGGTTGCGCGGTCCTGAGTGTTCAGGAAGCGTGACCGGCCGGGCAGCCCTGAGCGTCCGGCGCGCCTGAGTGTCGGGCGAGCCTGAGTGTTCGGGGTGCCGGAGTGCTCGGCGTGCCTGAGTGTTCGGGGTGCCTGAGCGTTCATGCGGCCCCGGGGACCGCCGGCCCGTCCGCCGCCGGTCCCCGGGCCGCCCACTCCTGCGGGCCGACCAGGAACGGCCTCCCCGGCCGCTCCGGCTCCCAGCCGCCGGCCAACGCCAGCCGCACCGCCGCCGCAACGGTCGACGGCAGCACGCTCATCGACGGCCGCCCCAGCCAGTTGTCGGGCCGGGCCGCCCCCACATCCACCACCAGCACCGTGCCGGGCACACCGTCGGCCTCGTGCACCCGCTCCACCGCGAAGGTCAGCGCTGACCAGCCCATCCCCTGGCAGTAGGTCGGCCTGGGCCGCACCCGCCAGCGGTACTCCGCCCCGTCCACCGCGATCAGCCGTGAACCCCTGCGCACCAGTGCCATCGCCGTCCCCCGTCCCCACTGTTCCGTAGCCGTCCCAGCCCGCGACCGGCGGGCAGGCTATCGGCCGACCCCGCTCCCGGCACCCGTTTTTCGACAGCCGGCCGGCCCGGTCCGGCGCGCCGGCACCGGGGGCCCTTCGGGCAGGCGGCCCGCTCCGCCCCCTTGCGGTGCCCTGCGAGGATGGTCCGCATGACGTCGAAGCTGCCATTCGGAGACACGCTGAGGGCGCAGCTGGGTCCGCCGGGCGCAGCACGACGGCTGGGCAGCAGCCCTCGCTCGCGGGTCTGGCACGTCGAACTCCCCGGCGGCCCGGCCGTGGTCAAACAGCACGTCGACGGGCCCGACGCCGACGAGCGCTACACCCGCGAGGCCGCCGCGCTGCGGCTGGCCGCACGGGTGGACCCACCCGTCGCACCGCGGCTGCTGGGCACCGACCCGGCAGCGCGCGTCCTGGTACTGGAGCGGCTGGAGCACCGGGCGCCGGCCGACGACTGGATGGTCGGCTACGCCGCCACGCTGGCCCGACTGCACGCCGCCGCACGGCCGGAGGACTCCGCCGTCCTCCCCGTCTGGAGCGGCCCCACCGCCGACGACGCCGCAGCCTTCCTCGACCTCGCCCGGCGACTGGACGCCGACATCCCCGCACGGGCACCGGCCGAACTCGACGACCTGCTCGCCCGCCTCACCCGGGCCCCGGGGCGGGCACTGCTGCACGGCGACCCCTGCCCCGGCAACGACCTGCACACCCCCGGCGGGGTCCGCTTCGTCGACTTCGAGCAGGCCGCGCTGGGCGACGGCCTGGTGGAGCTGGCCTATCTGCGGATCGGTTTCCCCACCTGCTGGTGCGTCACCGTGCCGTCGCCGCAGCTGCTGGACCGGGCCGAGGCCGCGTACGACGACGCCTGGTACACCGCGACCGGGACGACCCGCTCCGGCGACCTCGCGGACGCCTGCGCCGGCTGGCTGATCCGCGGGGACGCCCTGGTCCAGCGGGCCTACCGCGGCACCGCCGATCATCTCGCGCGCGTCCGGCACCGGGACTGGAGCTGGGGGACCGTGACCGCACGGCAGCGGCTGCTGCACCGGTTGGGGGTGGTCGAGGAGATCACCGCGGACCGGGCCGACCTGGCCGGAGTGCGTCAGCTCTGCGCCGGTCTCGGCCGCTCCGTCCGGAGCCGGTGGCCTGCGCTGCGGCCGCCGCCCGGCCGGCGGCCGGTGGCATAGGGCTGGGTCCTGCAAGGGCCCGGGTGGTGCGCGGGCGCTGGGACTGAGCCGGGTGGGACGGCGCTCGGTGGGCTGCGCTGGGCGGGACCAGCGCTGGGCCGCGTCGGCGGAGTCGGCCGGGTGCGTCCGGTACCGGGCCGGCTCGCAGGCTTGGGGCTTGGGGCAACCGGGCGCTGGGCGGGAGTGGGT
>NZ_LIQR01000637.1:385-5117 GCF_001418575.1 Peterkaempfera griseoplana | reverse complement strand
GGCCCGCGCCGTCCGGCGCGGGCCCTCGCCGTGTGCCCAGGCCTCCCCGACGACGAGACGGATCCAGATGCCCCGCCAGGCCCGGCCGTCCCGCGACGGCTCCCGGACGCACGACGCCCCGCCCACCGGCCGCTCCAGGCCGCCCCGCAACCGGCGCCCCGCCGCCTCCCGCACGGCCGCCGCCCCGGCAGTCCTGCCGGAGCCGCCCGCCGAGCCCACCACGCCGGGGCGTCCGGCCGCGGCCACCTTCGCCGAGCTGCCGCTGCCGCCCGCGCTGCTGCAGGCCCTCACCGCACAGGGCGTCACCGCTCCGTTCCCCATCCAGGGAGCGACCCTGCCCGACTCGCTCAGCGGCCGTGACGTCCTCGGCCGGGGCCGCACCGGCTCCGGCAAGACCCTCGCCTTCGGCCTGCCCCTGCTGGCGCGCACCGCGGGCCGCCGGGCGGAGCCCCGCCGGCCGCTGGCCCTGGTGCTGGTCCCCACCCGCGAGCTCGCGCAGCAGGTCACCGACGCCCTCACCCCCTACGCCACGGCGCTGAAGCTCCGGCTGGCCACCGTGGTCGGCGGGATGTCCATCAACCGTCAGGCGCAGGCCGTGGCCCGTGGCGCCGAGGTGGTGGTCGCCACCCCGGGCCGGCTGGCCGATCTGATCCAGCGGGGTGACTGCCGGCTGGACCGGGTGCGCACCACCGTGCTGGACGAGGCCGACCAGATGGCCGACATGGGCTTTCTGCCGCAGGTCACCAGGCTGCTGGAGCAGGTGGAGCCGGACGGCCAGCGGATGCTGTTCTCCGCCACCCTGGACCGCAATGTCGACCGGCTGGTCCGGCGCTTCCTCAGCGACCCGGTCACCCACTCCGTGGACCCGCCGGCCGCGGCCGTCACGACCATGGAGCACCATCTGCTGCACGTCGAGACCGACGACAAGCAGGCCGCCACCGCACAGATCGCCGCCCGCGACGGCCGGGTGATCATGTTCGTGCACACCAAGCGCGGCGCCGACCGCCTCACCAAGCACCTGCTGGGCAGCGGGGTGCGGGCCGCCGCCCTGCACGGCGGCAAGTCGCAGCCGCAGCGCAACCGCACCCTGGAGCAGTTCCGGGACGGGCAGGTCACCGCGCTGATCGCGACCAACGTCGCCGCCCGGGGCATCCACATCGACGGCCTGGACCTGGTCGTCAACGTCGATCCGCCGGTCGACCACAAGGACTATCTGCACCGCGGCGGACGCACCGCCAGGGCCGGCGAGTCCGGCACGGTGGTCACCCTGGTGCTGCCCGAGCAGCGCCGGGAGATGAGCCGGCTGATGACCGCGGCCGGCATCCGCCCGCACACGGCCCGGGTGCGGCCCGGCGACGCCGAACTGACCCGGATCACCGGTGCCCGTACGCCGTCCGGCGTCCCGGTCACCGTCGCGGCACCCGTGTCCGCCTCCGCGCCGGCGTCGCCGCCCCGGGCCCGCAAGCCCGTCCGTGCGGACGGGGACGTCCCCGGAGCGGCCCGCCGCAGGCGTGGGCCGCGGCGCGCCGCGGGCCATGGCGCAGCCGCAGGCCACGGCGCAGCCGAGGGCGGGGCCGCCGCGCCCAGGCCCCGGCGACGCCGCCCGCGCCCGGCGGAGTAGACCCACGGGGCGCCGTGTGAGGTGACGCCCGCTCAGCGGGCGGCGTCCTCCGCCAGCGGCGCCCGCGCGGTGCGGGCCGCGGGGACGGCAGCCCCGGCCTGGTGCGGCCGGACGGCGACCGCTCGCCACCAGGGCTGTGCGGGAAGCTCCCCGGCGGGTTCGAAGGGCTGGCCGGGGAGCGGTACGGCGATCCGGGCCCCGGCGGCGAGGGCGGCCGCCCGGGTGCGTTCGGCCGGCTCCTCCCAGGGGTGCGGGGCCAGGTTGAAGGTCCCCCAGTGGATCGGCAGCAGGGCGCCGTGCGGCTCCCCGCCGGAGAGGTCGGAGTGCGCCCGCAGCCCCTCCTCGGGTGTCATGTGGATGTCCGGCCAGAACTCGCTGTACGCACCGATCTGGATCATCGAGGCGTCAAACGGCCCATGGGCCGCGCCGATCTCGGCGAAGCCGGGGAAGTAGCCGGTGTCCCCGCTGTGGAAGATCCGGTGCCGGGGCCCGGAGACCACCCAGGACGCCCAGAGGGTGTGGCCGCGCAGCCCGCGGCCGCAGAAGTGCCGTGCGGGTGTGGCGGTCAGCGTCAGCCCGGCGGCCTCGGTGGACTCGTGCCAGTCCAGTTCGGTGATCCGGCCGGCCGGTACGCCCCAGCGCTCCAGATGGGCGCCGACGCCCAGCGGCACCGCGAACATCGCCCCGCTGCCGGCCAGGGCACGGATGGACGGCATGTCCAGGTGGTCGTAGTGGTCGTGGGAGATCACCACCGCGTCCAGCGGTCCCAGCTCGGCCGGTGCCAGCGGGGCGGGGTGCAGCCGCCTGGGCCCGGCGAACGGCACGGGTGAGCAGCGCTCCCCCCACACCGGGTCGAACAGCACCCGTGCCCCGTCGATCTCGGCCAGCACGGTGGAGTGCCCCAGCCAGGTCAGCCGCAGCCCGGAGGCGGGCGGCTCCGCCGGGACGGTGCGCACCAGCGGGATGGCGGAGGCCGGGGCGCGCCGCACCCGGTCGGCCTTGCGCAGCTGGGTCCGCAGATACGGCAGGGCGGCGCCGCGGGACGCGGTGCGGGCGGCCACAGGGTTGGTGAAGGTTCCGTCGGCGTGGTGCGGTGAGCCGAGGATGCGCTCCAGCCGCTCGCCGTCGGGGACGCCGCCGAGCGCGGCGGGGCGCAGCAGCCGGGTGAGCCGGGACAGGGGGGTGGTGCGGGGCACGGACGGTCCTCCGGTGTGGGGCTGGGTCAGGTCGCCGCGCTGAGGCGGTCGTAGCGGACATGGGTGAGCTGCTCGGAGACCTCCCACAGCCGGGCGGCGACCTGCTCGTCGTCGGCGGTGCGCCGGCTGCCGGCGGGTGCCGGGCCGCCGGTCAGGCCGAAGACGCCGTCCGGGCCGTAGTAGCCGCCGGCGGTGGCGTCGGGACTGGTCGCCGCGTACAGGGTGGGCAGGGCGCCCCGGTCGGGCTGCTGGGACATGCCGGGCAGCGCCATCAGCAGCCCGCCGAGCCCCCTGCCCTGACGGTCGGTGCCCAGGTTGGGGCCGGTGCTCTGCAGATTGGTGAGAGTGGATCCCGGGTGGGCGGCGGTGGACAGCAGGCCCCAGCCGTTGCGGTCGCTGCGGCGCTGGAGTTCCCGGGCGAAGAGCAGATTGGCGAGCTTGGAGCGCCCGTAGGCGCCCAGCGGCCGGTAGGAGCGCTCGCTCTGCAGGTCGTCGAAGTCGATGCGGCCGGTGCGGTGCGCGATGCTGCTCACCGTCACCACGCGGGGTGCGTCACCCCGGCGCAGCAGCGGCAGCAGCCGCCCGGTGAGGGCGAAGTGCCCGAGGTGGTTGGTGCCGAACTGCAGCTCGAAGCCGTCGGCGGTGGTGTGGCGGGTGGGCACCGCCATGATGCCGGCGTTGTTGACCAGCAGGTCCAGCGGGCGGTCACGGTCGAGGAGCAGCCGGGCGAAGGCGGCGACGGATTCCAGGACGGAGAGGTCCAGGGTCTCCACGGAGGCGGCGGCGCCGGGGTGGGCCGCGCGGATCCGCCGTACCGCCTCGGCGCCCCTGGCCGCGTCGCGTACCGCCAGCACCACCTCGGCGCCGGACTGTGCCAGGCGGCGGGCGGTCTCGAAGCCGATGCCGCTGTTGGCGCCCGTCACCACGGCGTGCCTGCCGTGCTGGTCGGGGAGGACGAAGTCCCTGGAGCGAGCGGGCATGGGGGGCTCCTCGGCGATGGGAAGATGAACCATGGCTCATGTTCATCATGAACTACCATTCACCTTGTTGCAACCGAAGGAGGTCCGCCCTTATGTCCCAGCCCCGCCAGCTGCGCTCCGACGCCGTACGCAACCGGCAGAAGATCATGGCCGCCGCCCGGGAGCAGGTGACCGTCCACGGCCCCGACGTCGCCATGGAGGCCATCGCGGCGGCCGCCGGGGTCGCGGTGGGCACCCTCTACCGGCACTTCCCCACCAAGACCGACCTGATCGCGGCGGTACTGCGGGAGCAGGGCGAGCTGATGGTCGGGGACGTCGAGGAGACCGCGGCCAGGATCGACAGCGGGACGGCCCCGGCCATGGCGGAGCTGCGCGCACTGGCCACCAGGGTCGTCGACCACATGGCCGAGGACCGGGCCGTCAAGGCCGCCGCCCATGCGCTGGGGGCCACCGACCACGGCGACCTGGAGGCCCGCGCCTTCGGCGCCGTGGGCCGCATCATCGCCGCCGCGCAGGCCCAGGGCGCCCTGCGCCCGGACGTCACCACGGACGACTTCGCACTGCTGCTCACCACCGCCCCCACCGACCGTCCCGCCGCCGTGCGGGCGCGCTGGCTGGAGGTCTTCCTCACCGGCCTGGCCACCCAGCGGTAGTGACGACGGCTCAGGTCGGCTGAGGCCGGGAGGGACCCGGCGGCTCAGGCAGGGAGGCGCGAGGGAGGGGCCGCCCGGGCGGGTTCACTTCGCCAGGGACTCGGCGACGAGCCGCCAGATCTCCGCTGCCAGATCCATGTTGCCGCTCTGTGCTGGGCCTGCTCGGCGAGCTTCCGCAGTGCGGCGAGCGCCGCGGTCTGCTCGCCCTCCAGCAGCACGCGGTTGCGCATCACGTCGAGCCTGATCGGGCCCTGGTACGGCGGCAGGTCGTCGAAGCCGACC
>NZ_LIQR01000637.1:0-342 GCF_001418575.1 Peterkaempfera griseoplana | reverse complement strand
GGCGCGGGCCGTCCGGGCCGAGTCGTAGCGCCGCAGCAGAAGCCGGGCCACTTCGGGGGCCGGCCCGAGGACGGGGGCGACCACGTCGGCGCCCGCAGCGCCGGCCGCCGCGGCGATGCGGTCCGGAAGCAGTCCCGGGGCGAGGAGGTAGGGGGCCACCGCGATCCGGCGCGCACCCCGGGCCCGCAGCGCGGCCACCGCGTCGGGGACGTGCGGCGGCACCGAGGAGGCATGGGCCACGGCTACTCCGGCCCAGCCCCGGCTGCGCCGCCACTGCTCCGCCAGCTCACGGGTCGCCGCGTTGGCGGCCGGGTCGGAACTGCCGGCGGCGGCCAGCACCAC
>NZ_LIQR01000636.1 GCF_001418575.1 Peterkaempfera griseoplana | reverse complement strand
GCCAGGGCTGCGACGTCGGCGGGGTGGACGACCCGGCCGATGGGCAGGGTCCGGCTCAGGTGGTCGCGCCGGGCCTGGAGCTGGTCGCCGAGGAGGGCGGCCGACAGGGGGGTGTCGACGAACCCGGCGGCGATGAGGTTGACCCGGACCGGGGCGACCTCCAGGGCCAGGGCGGCGGTCAGCGCGGGCAGCGCCGCGGTCAGGGCGCTCACCACGGCCATCCCGGCGCGGGGCCGCCGCCCGCCGGTGCCGCCGACGAACAGCAGGGTTCCCCCGGCCCTGACCTTGGTGCGGCCAGCCCGCGCCACGGCGAGCAGCATCGCGATGCGGCTGCCGAAGTCGTTGCCGGCCGCGGTGAGGTCGATCGCGTCCAGGGGCGTGTACGACGGGCTGCCGGCGGTGACCAGCACATGGTCGACCTGGCCGGGCAGGCCCCGGAGGAAGTCCTCCAGGCGGCGGGTGTCCTGAGCGTCGAACGCGGCCGTGCTCAGCGGCTTGAGTTCGTCCGCCGCCTGCCGCAGGCGTTCGGCGTTGCGGGCCGCGAGCACCACCTCGCCGCCGGCCGCGCGTACCCGGCGTGCGGTGGCCAGGCCGATTCCGGCGCTGCCTCCCACCACCACGACGGTCTGTCCGCTCAGCGCTCCGTCCGGCTCCCCCGGCCTGCCGGGCGCCGGGCGGGGCCCGGTCATGGGGCCTCGCCGCCGGGGGTGCGCAGGTGCGGTGGGTGCCTGCGTTCGCCGGGCATGATCGCCTCCACGTCGCGTGGTCGTCCTTCTCCCCCAGTGTGGTGCCCGGGTGCGCGGTCTGCCCCTCGTTGCGGCGGGGGCCGGGCCGCACCGGGTGGCCGGCGCCGGGCCGGGCCCGGTCGTGCCGCCGGGCGTGCCCGGTTGCGCCCCCGGCCGGGCTGCGCCCCCGGCCGGGGGCGCAGCGGGGGGCTGACGGTTGAGGTTGCGGCGCGGGCGAAGGCGCGGGATTTGCGCCGCTGCTTCACCCCGGCCGCCGCAGACGACGGCCGGGGTCACCGGCCGGCTCGGCCGGCCCGCGCCGCCCGGGGCGGGTTCGCCGGTCCTTCCCGGTGGCGACGGCGGTGGCGGACAGGAGTGTCGCGGCGGCGAGGCCGCCCCACAGGGCGGCCGGGCCGTGGGGGGCGAGGGTGGTGAGGACCGCCGGGGAGACGGCGAGGCCGAAGCCGGTGGAGAGCTGGAAGCGCGCCAGGGTGCGTCCCAGGACGGGGGCCGGGGCGAGCGCGGTGACCAGCGCGGTGGCGCTGCCGGCGTAGATGATCTCGCCGAGGGTGCACAGCACGGACACCGCGGCGAGGGCCGGGGCACCCCAGCGGTGTCCCAGGGGGGTGGCCGCGAGGAAGCCGAGGTAGGACGCGGC
>NZ_LIQR01000635.1 GCF_001418575.1 Peterkaempfera griseoplana | reverse complement strand
GTGCGGGACCACCCCACCCGGCAGCCTGCACACGCCGTCCGACGAGGGCGGACGGCGTGTGCGGGCTGCCGGGTGGGGTGGTCCCGCACCGCAGACGGCCGGGGCCGTGCCACCGCGGGGGTGTCGCGGACCCCGGCCGTCCGCACCTGCCCGCCGCGGGCACCTCCCCGCCGGGAGGGCCCCGCGGCGGCGGAGGCCCCGAAGCGGCGCCTGCACGGAAACGCCTCCGCGCCGCCTTCCGGCTCTCTACGCTGAATTGTGAAGGCAGCGTGGAGACGGCGCTGCCACGAGGGGGGTGGGGACCACCATGCGCGTGGTGATCGCAGGACAGGGATATGTGGGACTGCCACTGGCGGTCCGGGCCGCCGAGGTGGGGTACGACGTCATCGGCTACGACGTCGACGAGCGGCGGATCAAGAAGCTCGCGGTGGGCGAGTCCTATGTGGAGGACATCCCGGCCGAACGGCTGCGGCCGCTGCTGGACGCCGGCACCTACACGCCGTCCACCGACCCCCGGGACGCGGCCGGCTTCGACATCGCGGTGATCACGGTGCCGACGCCNNGGCCAGGATGCTGGCCCGCTTCCTGCGGCCGGGAGCCACGGTGGTGCTGGAGTCGACCACCTACCCGGGGACGACGGAGGAGCTGCTGGCCCCGCTGCTGGAGGAGGGCTCCGGGCTCACCGTGGGCCGCGACTTCCACCTGGGCTACAGCCCGGAGCGGATCGACCCCGGCAATCCGACCTGGCGGCTGGAGAACACCCCGAAGGTCGTCTCCGGCGTGGACCCGGACTCACTGGCGGCCGTCGAGGGCTTCTACGGCCGGCTGGTGGAGCGCACCGTACCGGTGTCCTCCTGCAAGGAGGCCGAGCTCACCAAGCTCCTGGAGAACACCTTCCGGCATGTGAACATCGCCCTGGTCAACGAGCTGGCGATGTTCGCCCACGATCTGGGCATCGACGTGTGGGAGGCCATCGACGCGGCCTCCACCAAGCCGTTCGGCTATCTGCGCTTCACCCCCGGCCCGGGGGTGGGCGGGCACTGCCTGCCGATCGACCCGTCGTATCTGTCCTGGCGGGTGGAGCGGGCGCTGGGGCACCCGTTCCGCTTCGTGGAGCTGGCCAACGACGTCAACAGCCATATGCCGGACTATGTGGTGCGCAGGCTGGTGGAGGCGCTCAATGAGCGGCAGCGGTCGGTGAAGGGCTCGCGGGTGCTGCTGCTGGGCCTGGCGTACAAGAAGAACACCGGCGACGCCCGGGAGACCCCGGCCGCCCGCGTCGCCGAGCTGCTGGACCGGATGGGCGCCGACGTCCGGGCCGCCGACCCCCATGTGGTGGCGGGCGTGCATGTGGACGAGCCGCCGGTGGACGCCGCCGCGGCCCGGCAGGTCCCCGGTCCCCGGCCGGGCACTCCGGGCGGCGGTCACGGTGACGCGCTGGCCGCGGTACGGCGGGTGGAGGCGACCCCGGCGGAACTGGCGGCGGCCGACGCCGTGGTCCTGCTGGCGGACCACGACGACTTCGACTTCGAGGCGGTCACCGAGCACTCCCGCTATGTCCTGGACTGCCGCCGCCGCCTCAGCGGGGCAACCGTCGAGGTGCTCTGACCCGGAGGGCGGCCCGGCACGCCGCCGGGCGGGGGCGTCCGGCCCGGCGCGGGCGGTCTCCGGCTGCGCCGGGCCGCACCACCGGTCCGGCGGCCTGTCCGGCGGCCGGGCGGCCGGGTCCGCCGTGGACGGGAACGGCGCTCAGCCGGCGCGCCGGTCCTCGTCCACGGAGCCGGTCCGCTGCGCGGGCGGCGGGGTGATCTGCAGCGGCAGTTCGGTGGTGTCGCCGTCCGGGTCGACGGCCGGGGAGGGCCCGAGGAGGGGCTCGGCGGCCGGCGCGGGGACGGAGAACGAGGGCGCGGTGCCCGCGCCGTGCGCGGTCGGCATGTTGGTGAGGGCGGCCAGGGTCTGCCGGATGTGGTCCAGGTGCACCTGCACCAGCTCCTGCCGCTCGGCGTAGGAGCGCTGCTCCCGCTCGGCCGCGGCCGCGATCCGCTCCGCCTCGTGCCGGGCGCGCTCCAGCAGGCGGTCGGCGCGGGCCTGCGCCTCACGGTCGATCTCCTCGACCCGGGACAGCACGTTCTCGCGATGCTGTGCGGACTCCCGGTCGCGCCGTTCGCCGATGGCCGTGATCCGGTCCTCGACCTCCTGCTCGCGGGCCAGCGCGGCCGCGCCCTCCTCGTCGGCGACCTGCTGGCGGGCGGCGAGGTCGGCCCTGGCGCGGGCACGCTCCTGCTCGCTCTGCTCGCGCAGCCGGGACACCTCCTGCTCGGCCGTGGCCCTGATCTCCTCGCACTCCCGCTCGGCCTTCTCCATCGCCGCGGCCGCGGCGGTACGGGCCTGCTCCAGGATCTCCTCGGCGTCGAGGTCGGCTCCGAAGCGCGCCTCCTCCGCCGACTCCGCCGCGTGCTCCGCCTGCCGCTGCGCCTCCTGGGCGGCCAGCCGGCGCAGCTGCTCGGCGGCCTCGGCCGCCTCCTGGAGCACCGCGGCGGCCTCCGCCTCCGCGGTGGCGAGCAGTCCCGCCGCCCGGCGGCTCAGCACCCCGTAGTCGGGAGGCGGAGCGTCCTCCGCGGCCTGGACGGCGTCGGCGAGCGCGATCTCCAGCTCCCGGATGCTCGAACCCAGGCTGCTCAGCCGCTGCCACGCCTCGTCCCGCTGCGCGACCAGCGCCGTGACCGCACGCTCGACCTGCTCCGGGGCATAGCCGCGCCGGGCGGTGGTGAAGTCGTACGCAGAGACGGCGTCACTCATCCGTGCTACTCCCGTTGTCGCCTGCGATCAGGAGGAGACCTGATCACTTTTGATCCGTTTTGCCCACTAACCTACCTTCTTCGTTCGCTCTCGTACCCGAACCGCCACAGGCGATCCGCAGGGAAAGACCCGCCCGCAGACATGCCGAGGGGCGTCCCGGACCACTCCGGAACGCCCCTCGCCCTGCCTTGCGACCGCTAGAGCAGCCCGTCCCAGAACTGCTCCAGCAGCACCGCCCACCAGGTGTCCGGCGACTGCAGCGCCGCCGGGTCGATCGCCGCCAGCTGCGCCTGGAAGTCGGTCGTCCAGCGGCCCGCCTGCTCGGGCGTGAGCCCGAAACGGAACCGCCACATCCGGCCGAGCAGCGCCAGACAGCGGACGAACTCCGGCACCCCGGAGTTCACAAACCGCGGCTGACTCTGCTCCGGACCGGGCTCCAGATCGACCGCGACCACCGCCGCCGTGCCGAACTGCACACAGAGCTGACGGCCGTAGTCATTGCCCAGCACCAGATAGCCGCCCGCGTCGGGAGCAGCCGGACGGCCGCGCTCGGCCGCCAGCTCGGCCAGGGTCGGGATCGGCCTGCCCGGCTGCGCCTGCGCCCAGAAGAACGGCCCGAACTCGACCGGAAGACCGGCCCACACCAGGGTCTGCGCCACCGGCTCCGGCACACCCTGCCGGGACACGGCACGCTGCTCGTACCGGAAGACGGCGGGCCCGAAGGCCTGACCGAGCTCACCGGCCAGCTGCTGCGGAGCCAGCGGCGGCAGCTTGGGCACCGCCCCCGGGTCGGGCAGCGGTACCCGCACCGGCTTGGGCCTGGCCGGACCCGACGCCAGGGCGTGCAACTCGTCCAGGTGCTCCAGCAGATGCTGCATCCCGGACTGCCGTGCGGCGTGGTCGCGGCCGTACCCGGCGGTGTGGGTGATCCGGACGTTGGGCCAGGCCTCCTTCACCATGCGGGCGCAGTAACCGGCCGGGAGGTCGCAGCACTCCAGCTCGGTGTGGAGCTCCAGCACCTGGTCCGGGGGCACATTGAGGCGGCGCAGCTCCTGGAGGATCTTCCACTCCGGGTGCGGGGTGCCGGGCTCGCTGCGCTGCATCACCTTCTGCTCGGAACCGTCCGGACCGCGGTAGCTGAGCACGGCCAGATAGCCCGGCCCCACCGTGGGCAGGCCGGGCGCCCCGGGTCCGGGCACGCCGGGCGGCATGGCACCCACGGGAGGCGGAGGCATGGCGCCCACGGGTGGGGGCGGCATCGCACCCACC
>NZ_LIQR01000634.1 GCF_001418575.1 Peterkaempfera griseoplana | reverse complement strand
CCTCCACCCCCGTGTCATTCCACCCCGACACCACCCGCCCCAACTCACCCGCATCCAGGAGCTCGGCGCGGCCCACAAGGGCCGTGGGCTCACTGGCGGCGAGCCAGTTCAGCACCCGCAGAAATCGGCGTGACACGTCCTGGGCCGCGGCCAGGTCGTGGACGTCCGGGTTCACATCGACATTGATCTGGGTTCCGGACCTGTCGTAGACGTCGATCCGGATGTCGTCCACGGGACCGGTCGACAGGTTGTGCGCGGTGGCGCGGTACTCGCCGAAACGCAGGTCGTAGCCGAAGGACATGACGTTGATCTGCAGCCCGAAGAGGCTGCCGTCGACGATCCTCAGGTCGCGGCGCATCTCCTCGTACCGGTAGCGCTGGTGGCGCAGGCCGTCCCGGACCGCCAGGGAGGTCTGCCGCACGACGTCCGCGACGGTGGTCTGCGGGCCGATCGTCAGCCGGATCGGGAGGAGGTTGGAGGTCATGCCGGGGATGCCGAACTCCCGGGGCCCGGAGCGGGCGCGTACGGGGAGGCCGACCACCACGTCCCGCTTCCCGGTGATCCGGTGCTCATAGACGGCCGCGGCGGTGATCAGCAGCCCGGGGAGACTGGTCCTCAGCCGGCGGGCGGCTGCCTTGAGGCCGGCGGACTCCTCCGCGCCGATGCCGTCGGCGAACCGCAGCGGCTCGTGCTGGGAGCGCTGCGCGCGGCTCTCGTCCGCCGTCACGGCCTCGGGGAGGTCGCGCAGGACCTCGTGCCAGTACTGCTGGTCGGCCCGGTGGTCGTCGGAGTCCCGGTAGGCGCGGTCGGCGTCCAGCAGCACGGACACCGGCTCCAGGGCGCCGTCCTCCAGCGGGCGGCCCTCGGCCAGTGCGGTGTAGATCTCGGCGCCGCGGGTCGCGAGCACCAGGCCGCCCTGGCCGTCCATGGCGAGGTGGTGGACGCGCTGGTACCAGAAGTAGAGGTCCGGCCGGACCCGGATGACGGCTGTCGCGGACAGCGGGCCGCCGTCCAGTTCGAGCGGCCGGGCCAGGTCCGCGCGCATCCACTCCTCGGCGGCAGCCCGGGGGTCGGCCTCCGCACTGACGTCGACGACGGCCACGGGGTAGTCGGTGGCGTCGTGGACGTACTGCCGGGGGGTTCCGTCGATCACCCGGATGCGCAGCCGGAGCCCTTCGGCCTCCTCGATCCTGCGCTCTGCGGCCCGCACGAGGAGTTCGGGGTCCGCGGGACCGTGGATCTCCAGGTACTCGGAGATGCTGAAGCTCCGGTTGTCAGGGGCGAGCTGCTGTGCGTACCAGATGGCGAGCTGGCCGGCCATCAGTTCCCGGAGCCGGTCCTCAGATGCAGCCATTCCCGCACACTCCAATCGTTTGACTCACTCGACTGGAACAGCAGGGGACTGCCTCCCTCAGGGCACGCCGCATTACCGCCCAGCTCTCCACGACCAAAACTGTGACCTGGTGATTCACATCTTCTGGGCGACCCGCGCCCTCCGGACTCCGGACCTCGTACGCCGGCCCGGGGCGCCGGGTCCGGGGCCCCGGGCCGGCGTCACCGAAGCGGGCACTGGGCCGTGTCTTCCGTCCGCCCCCGGGAAGTGCCGTGCGGTGCGGACTACTTGGCCTCCATGGCCTCGATCAGGCTCTTGGGCCGCATGTCGGTCCAGGACTTCTCGATGTAGTCCAGGCACTCCTGGCGACCGGCCTCCCCGAAAACCGTCCGCCAGCCGGCGGGGACGTCCACGAAGACAGGCCAGAGGGAATGCTGACCCTCGTCGTTCACCAGGACCAGGTAGTTGGCGTCAGGGTCGTCGAACGGATTCGTCATCGAGCTGTCCTTCCTCCGGTTGGCGGTTTGGACGCATCGGTACGGGGAATCAGAAAAATCATTCCGCCCGCCGGAGCGCGTATGGCGGTATCGCCCCCGGCCCGACGGGCCGGTGGAATCCCCCGGTACCACCCTGCGCCACTGCGCCCGCGTCATGGGGCACCACGGCACTGCGGCGATCCACTATGACTCAAGCCGGCTTTGTTGATCAATGTTCTGCATGCGACGCACCGGCACCGGCCGAAAACCCCCTGATGACCGGCCGCGCCGGCCCGTCCCGGAGTTCAACTGCGTCATCGCGCCAGTTGAACACCGCCGGGCCCGATCTTGACGGTCCCGAACGCACCGTGCGAGCGTGACCCGTAATCCCAGGAATGCCACCTGCGCGCGCGTCCGCGCGAAGGCGCATGGATTCGAGGCGACGGGCACTCCGCTGGTGCTGCATGCCGATGTACCGCCCCGGCATTCGCCGCGTTCCTGGTCTCGAATTCGAGCAGACCTGTGAGGCGCCCGCATGCCCAGTGATCCGGCCGAGCAACCGCCGCACATCAATCTGGTGGATCCGAAGCTCTACTCGCACGGCGATCCGTTCGCCCAGTGGCGATGGCTGCGCGCCAACGACCCGGTACACCGCCACCAGGCCACCGAGCTGCCCGCCTTCTGGGCGCTGACCAGGTACGACGACATTCGTGCCGCCTACCGTGACGCGGAGACCTTCAGCTCCGCCCAGGGGATCCTGCTGCGGCCCGCCGACCACGGGGCGGACCCCGGCGGCGGGCGCACCCTGGCCCTCACCGACCCGCCCCGGCACCGCCAGCTCAGAGGGCTGGTCGACGGGTGGTTCGCCGTGCGCTCGGTGCGCGCGCTGGAGCAGGAGATGCAGGACGTCGCCGAGAGCGTCGTCGAGCAGGCCCTCCAGCGGGAGAGCTGCGACTTCGTGGCGGACATCGCCGCCCGGGTCCCGCTGTACGTCATCTGCCGGATGATGGGGGTGCCCAGCTCCGACTGGGAGCGGCTGTACACCCTGACCAGCCAGGCGTTCGGCGCCGGCGACCCGCTCACCCGCAGGTTCGCCCACCTGGACATCCTGGGGTACTTCGAGGAGCTGCAGGCCGCCAAGGCCGCACATCCCGCCGACGACCTGGTGAGTGTGCTGGCCACCGCGACCGTCGACGGCGAGCCGCTGGGTGCCGAGGACGTCATTCTCAACTGCAACAACCTGCTCGTCGGCGGCACCGAGAACACCCGTATCGCCGCCGCGGGCGGCATGCTGGCGCTCCTGGAGAACCCGGAGCAGTGGCAGCGGCTGTCGGAGGACCCGGCGCTGCTGCCGGGGGCCGTCGAGGAGATCCTCCGCTGGACGTCCACCGCCACCCACATCATGCGGACCGCGGTGCGGCCGACCGAGATCCGCGGCCGGGCCATCGAGGCCGGAGACCTGGTGACCTTCTGGCTGCCCTCCGCCAACCGCGACGAAGAGGTCTTCGACGAGCCCGACCGCTTCGACATCGGCCGGCAGCCCAACCGGCACCTGGCGCTGGGCTTCGGTGAGCACTTCTGCCTGGGCAGCATGCTCGCCCGGGTCGAACTGCGGCTCCTCTACAACGAGCTGCTGCGCCGGTCCATCCACGTCGAACCAGACGGCGAGCCGGAGCTTCTCGACTCCATCGTCGTCAACGGGCCCGAGCGCCTTCCGGTCAAGCTCACCATCTGACGTCGTACCCGGGCAGACCGCCCGGTGAGAGGGGTGCCACCGCCGTGAGTCCGTCGACGCAGGACGCCGTACAGGTCCAGGTTCCCACGCTGCGCAGCATGGCCGACTCCCCGGTGTACGGGGACATCGTCCGCTCGATCTCCGACTACCTGGCGAGCAGCGACCGTCCGGTCACGCCGCACGGGGGCGCGGAACCGGACGTGGAGACGACCGTGCGCGGCTTCCACGAGCGGTTCCGCTCGGGGGCCGACTGCGGCTATCTGCGGAACCACTACCTGGGGGGCGTCCTCCCGGAGCTGGAGAGGGCGATCTATGAGTACATGGGGATCGACAGCTGGCTGCTGCATCCGGGGAACGACGTCAATCCCTGGTTCTGGCTCTTCGTCGGGGGCACCGGGACCGGCAGCAAGCTGCATCTGGACGTGGTGAACAGCGCGGCCTGGAACATCGTCCTGGAGGGCGAGAAGCACTGGGAGATCCAGCCGCCGGCCCTCGCGGTGGACCGGGAGGTCCTGCCGCCCGGCATGCTGGACCAGCCCGGGGTGTCGGCGAGCAGGGAGGTCGTCACCGTCGTCCAGAAGGCGGGCGACCTGATCCAGGTTCCGTCGGGCTGGTGCCATCGGGTGACCAACGCCGGGCCGACGGTGGCGGTGACCGGCAACTACGTCTCCGACGACAACGAGACGCTGGTCCGCCACTTCCTGACCGAGACCGGCGACCGGATGCACCTGGGTCTGCTGGACCAGCTGACGCAGCTGGTACGCCAGGGCCGCCGGGACGCCTGAGCCCGTCCCCGGCCGGCGTCCGCAGCCGGCAGACCGGGACCGCCGCCGGCAGGCACGGAGACGCCGCAGAGGCTCGCGCTTCGCCGCGAGCCCCTGCGGCGTCTCCGTGCCGTCATGTCCTCCCGCGCCGGTCCGACGGCCCCGTCGCAGCCCTGCACGCGGCGCCGACGACCCCACCCCACGACCACCCGCTCGTCACGTCCGCTGCCTCGCCCGGCCCGGGCCTCGGCCCACCCACCCTCCCAGCGGC
>NZ_LIQR01000633.1:1459-1660 GCF_001418575.1 Peterkaempfera griseoplana | reverse complement strand
TCGACGGCGCCGAGCACCCCGTCGAAGCCGGACAGACCGCCACCTTCGACGGCGACACCGCCCACACCTACCGCGGCGCGGGCTCGAGCACCTGCCACCTGATCATGACCGTCCACCTTCCGCCCGGCCCCGGCCCCGGCTCCACGGCCTGATCCGCGCAGAGCCGCAGGGCGACACCAGGCGGCGGAAGCGCGGCCGGGG
>NZ_LIQR01000633.1:0-1405 GCF_001418575.1 Peterkaempfera griseoplana | reverse complement strand
CCGGGCGGGCTGAGGGCTCAGTACCGCAGCACCGCGGCGATGTGGTCGTGTTCGGCAAGGTGGTCGTCGGGCAGGAAGACCACCTCGGTGCCCTTGTCCAGGGCGGTCTCCAGCAGCTCGTCGACGATGTCCTCGCGCACACCCTCCTCCCCGCGTTCCGCCGTCCGGCCGTCGGCGGGGGACAGGTGGCCGTCGGTCAGGCGCGCGGTGCGCTGGAAGTGCTCCTCGACGGCGACCAGTCCGGCGCGGTCGGGGCCGTCCACCAGGCCGCCCTTGAGGACGGTGCCGACCGGCGCCGATGCGGAGGTGCCCACCTCCTGGAGCATGGTGACGGCTTCGGGGAGGCCCACCAGGTACAGCGGGCGGGGGTCCGACTGCAGTACGGCGCCGAGCGCGGTGTCGACCGTGCGCAGGAAGCGGCGGGTCTCCTCGTCGCTGAAGGTGCTCGGCGTGCCGCCGGTCCGCTGCTCGTTCTGGACGTCCCACTCGGTCGCCTCGGGGACGGCCGGGAATCCGTCCCCCTGGTGCTGGTGCAGCGACTCACTGCTGCCGCTCCACAGCGTCGCCCGGTCGGCGGACAGCGCGAGCACCCACAGCGGACGGGCCTGCGCGCGGGCGGCCACCAGGTTGCGGGTGAGGAAGCTGTCGCTCAGCACCACGCGCTCCGGCACCTCCCGCGGCACACTCCAGATCTGGTGCTCGTCGGGGGTGACGTAGAGCACCAGGCCGTCCAGCGCGTGCCGCAGGTCGACCTCCGCAGCCGCCTGCTCCATCTGCTCGCGCAGTGCGATCCGCGCCTGGCGGGAGGTGTTGGGGTCCGCGTCGATCCGGCGTTCGGCCTCCGCCAGCAGATTGCGCAGGCGTACCTCGTCCTGGGCGTTCTCCGGCTCCCGGCGGTGGGTCGGCATGGTCAGCGACACCGCGGGGTGGGGCCTGGTGACACGCAGGTCGCGCAGGAGAGCGGCGGTCAAGTCATCGGGTTCCATCGGCGCCTTCCAGATCGGGTCCGTCCGGTACGGGCCTTCGGCGGGGGCACAGGGCGAGAAGCCGCGGCGGACGGTGCCGGCCGCCGTACCATCATCACGCGGCCGGGCGACTCCCGCCCGTCGGCTGTGGACAACGCGGGGCATCGGCGCCGTCGGAGCCGCACCCGGTCCCGGGCGCCCCCGCCTGTCAGCGCCGTCGCCCGGGCCCAGCCGGGCGGCCTGCCGCCCGAGCTCCGGCCCGCCGCCCGCCCCGCCCGCCGTCAGCGTCCGCGGTCCTTGACGACGTGCAGCAGGGAGACGCCCAGCAGGGGGTTGCCGTACCAGTACGCGGGGCCCAGGCTGCGGACGGTGGTGCCCCGGCCCAGGTGGCCGGCGTACTGGCGGGCGGCGTACCAGATGTCGGCGACCAGCAGGCGGCC
>NZ_LIQR01000632.1 GCF_001418575.1 Peterkaempfera griseoplana | reverse complement strand
CGGCGGGCCCGCCGAGCCGTACGGGCGGCGGCCCTCGCGTTCCCGTCTGCGTCCTTCGCCTTGCCCAGCAGCCGCCTCGCCTCGGCCGGGTCGTCCGTCTCGGATGCCGCCGCGCGGCGGCCCTCGGCGATGCTGTGCCACTTGCTCACCTCACCGTCGAGGTGGTGCTGAGTGTCGGAGGCGATGTTGGTGGTACGGCTGAACAGGCCCATGATGGGTCCTCTCATCTCGTCGGTCGGGATGGGCCCGGGGCGGCGTTCTCTTGGCGGATTGCGGCCGCCCCGGGAGTCTGGTCAGCGGTAGCTGCGGAACCTCGCGGCCTCGGCCCGCGCGTAGCCGATGGCGTCCTCGCGCGGCACGTCGCCGATGTAGCCCGGGTCCTCGCCGCAGGCGTCGGCGTCCTTGCCCGTGATGGCGGCCGCCGCGTCGTCGTAGACGTCGGTGTCGCTGGTCTGACCGGCCGGCATGCGGGCGTCGCGGTTGCCCCAGATCTCCAGGCGCAGCGCCCCGTCGGGATCGAGGGTCCGGTCGCGGTTCATGGCGGTCGCGGCCCGGTCGAGGGCATCGGCGATGGCCCGAAAGTTGGTGGCCACTTCGGGTCTTCTTCCAATTCGGTGCGGGAGAGGTCAGCGGTACGGCGGGAACTCGGCGGTCGCACGCAGGGCCAGCCCCGGCGAGCGGACACCGGACGCGGCGCAGACAGCGGGCAGCAACGTGGCCGGGCCGACGACGGTGACCGGGCCCACGCGCAACGGCGCACCCACCACCCGCGGCCCGTGGACGACCACCACCGCGGTGACCGGCACGCCGAGGACAGCGGCGACCCGCTGCGCCTCCCACGCCACCGTCTCCACCGCCCCATGCCGATCCGACGGCCCGCAGTGCAAACGCCCGCGGACGGTACGGACCGTCGCGCCTCCGCGCTGCGTCCAGCGCTTGGAGTCGATGAGCACGACCTGCCCCAGCGGCCCCACCAGGAGGTGGTCCAGGTTCGCCCGGGACCCGGGCACAGCCCGGTCGTGCAGCACCGTCCACCCCTGCCAGGTCAGCGGAGCCAGCAGCGCGGCCGTCGCCTCCTCGCCCTCCGCGCCGGCCTCCCACCGGCCGGCCGCAGCCGGGTCGCCGGCGCGGCCGAGCTGCCAGTAGCCGAGCAGCGCCCCAACCGCCAGGCCGGGCAGGGTGAGCACCGGGGCGAGGCTGTAGCCGAGCGCCGCGCCGCCGGCGACCCACGCGAGGACGTGGCCGGACCGGCGGCGGAGTCGGGCGGCCTGCTCGCGGGCGGAGCGGCCCGGCTGGTTGTCGTGCACGGTGTGCCTCTCGGTGGGGTCAGCGTCGGGTGACGCGGTGATAGGTCCGGGCAGGGTCCGGGGAGATGGTGACGCCGTCCGGAAGGGGCTCTCCGGCCCCTCTCCGCGGGCTCTCCGGCTGCTCTCCGACCGGGTGCTGACCTGCGTCTCCGTGGGCGGAGAGCGGCGCGGAGAGCGGCCTGGGCGGAGTGGGGGAGGGGAGGCCGTCGGGGCGGACGCCGGAGCGCCCGGCGACGCCCCGGGAGCGCACCGTCCGGGCCACCCGAATGTGGTACTCGGCGAGCAGCTGGCGGAGGTCCTCGTCGGCGGCCTGGGCGAGGCCCGGGAAGGCCTCGCGCATGGCCGGGTAGAGCTCCTGGAGGTGCACCCCGGTGCCGTCGCCGATCAGGTCCCGCACGAGGGCCACGAGCGGCGGCTCCTCGAATGTCCCCGCGGGGGACTCGGCGGGGGTCTGCGGGGCGGCTTCGGCGGGCGCCTCGGCCGGGTGGCTGCCCGGGGCGACGGCCAGCGCCGCCAGGACCCAGGCGGCCCCGGCGACCGGCAGCGCGAACGGCGTCGTCTGCTCCTGGACGCACATCACGACGTAGCCGCCCGCCCCGACGATCGCCAGCCGCTGGAAGAACCCCCGCAGCCCCGCAGGCGCCGGAAGCCGGGACCACACGAGGCGAGCCAGAACGAGCGACCCCGCGCCGACCATCCGCACCGTGACCCGGTCCGGGAGGTACAACCGCAGGGACCCCACGACCGCGCGCAGCCCCGACCGCTGCTCCCCCACGCCCTTGGTCAGGTCGACAGCCACGTCAGACCCCCAGGACATGGTTGAGCCCCGAGGCCAGGGCGGTGCTCGCGATGGACCAGATGCCGCCCGCCGCGGCGTAGATGCTCGCGGCGCCGATGCCCAGCGCGGCGGCCCACCCGGCCCGCAGCTTCGCCCCGTAGAGGATCACGGACAGGACCAGGGCGATCGCCCCCGCGCCGACGTTGCCGCCGACTCCCCCGCGGACCGCCTCGGCCAGCCCGGCCGCGACCGACCCCGGAGCGGACCAGATCTGCTGCGCCGTGGCGTACAGCGTGCCCGCGACCAGGCCCAGCAGCGCGGCCTGATGCTGGCTCAGCCGGATCTTCCCTCTGCCGCGGATGCCGATGACGAGGATCACGGTCACGGCCAGGGCGGCGCCGCTGGCGCCGAGAGTGCCGAGGATGTGCCCGCCGAGGTGCCCGCTGGTGGCCGGGGCAGCTGCGGTGATCATGTGGGTGCCTTTCAGAGAACCGCGTCGGGGCCATAGAGGGCGACGGCGACGACCGCGGTGGCGAGCGGGATGCGGCCGACCCAGCCGAGCGCGCGCACCAGCGGGTAGCCGGCGCCGCGCCACGCGTGGGTGCGCAGGTCGATGGGGAGGGCAGCGAAGAGGCAGAGCGCGCCACAGGTCAGGCCGTCGCGCACCGAACCGTGGCCGAAGTCGGCGATGAGGTGCTGGCACCAGGGGCCAAGGCCCGACCACCAGCCGACGGCCGCGGCTGCGCCGTTGTAGAGCAGGTGCCGGCGTCGGCGGGTGAGGTCGGGGGCCGGTGCGCGCCACCGCATGACGAGGGGAGCAGCTGGCGGGTCCCACGCGAGGGGCTTCCGCTGCCACCAGCGCACCGGCGAGTCCGCGTCGGAGTCGGGCCCGGGCGTCGAGCTGTCCTCCCCCACCCCGGCCTCGCGTTCCGGCTCGGGCTTCCGCAGATCCGGGGCCGGCTGCTCCTCGACCCCGGGCTCGTCGGGCTGGGAGGTCGCGGCCAAAAGCTCCGCTGTAGTCGGCTTCAGCGGCTCACGCCAGTCAGGCAGACGCGACGCGGCGGGAGCCGGGGCGCGTCTGCCTGACTGGCGTG
>NZ_LIQR01000631.1:647-2659 GCF_001418575.1 Peterkaempfera griseoplana | reverse complement strand
GACCCCGGCCGGCTGCGGCAGTTCGCGGACGAGGTGGAGGCCCGGGGCGCGGCGGCCTGCGGGCACCCCTCCGCGGAGCGCGACCTGGTGCACCGGTACGCGCGGCACGACCTGCTGGCCCGGCAGGTGCGCCTGGGCTCGGTCCAGGACGTCCCCAAGAACCCGGCGACCCATCGTGGGGGCGGTTTCGCACTCGACCCGTCGCTGCTGGGGACGTCACTGCTGGCGGTGGGCCCGGCGGGCACCGGCAAGACGGCGCTGCTGGTCCGCCCGGTGGTGGAGGCGCTCTGCCTGCAGGCGCTGGCCAACACGGCGTGTGTGGTGGCGGTCGGGGCGGCGGACGCGGATCTGGGCCCTGACAGCTCCTACGACGTGGTCATCGCGCCCGGCGACCCGGAGTCGGCGTACGGCCTGGACCTCTACGGCGCAGCCCACAGCAGCGACGAGGCCGCCGCCCGGCTCGCCGACGCGCTGCTGCCGGACGAGCTGGCGCTGCGCGCCGAGGGCGCCCGCACCACGCTGCAGCAGGTGGTGGGTCCCTTCCTGGCCGCGCACGACCGCTACCCGGGGGTGCAGGAGCTGCGTGACCTGCTGCTGGGTGAGCCCGACGCCTGGTCCGCGCTGCGTGAGGCGCTGCTTGCCGCCGGACGGCTGGAGGCGCACCGCCACGACCTGCAGCACAGGGAGCGCCAGCACGGCCGTGCCGATGATCCCGGGACGCTGCTCGCGGACCGTCTGACGCTGCTGGACCGCCCGGCCTTCGCGGGTTGCTTCAACCCCTCGGCTCATGAACTGGGCCGGGAGAAGCCGCCGTTCGCCATGCGCGCGCTGGACCATCCGCTGCGGGTCCGGGTGAAGCTGCCCGAGCACAGCCATCCTGAGGCGGCACGGATGCTGGCCCGGCTGGTGGTGGGGCAGTTCGTGCAGGCCGCCGGGGGACGGCGGGACCGTTCGCTCTTCGCGGGGCTGATCGTCGACGACGCTTCGGCGGCGGTGGACAGCCACACGGTGCGCGGGCTGCAGCGGATGCGCGGCGCCAATGCTGGGGCGCTGCTGGCGCTGCGCAGCCTGGCCGACCTGCCGGAGGCGCTGCGGGCCCCGCTGTTCGGCGCGGTCGGCTGCCGGATGGCCTTCCCCGGGATCGCGCCGTGGGACGGCAGGTTGTTCGCGGAGGCCTGGGGCACGGTGTGGGTGCAGGAGAAGGCGGTCACCCACACCCCCGACACCTCCGGCGGGCTGCTGCGGCGTTCGGTGCGGGCCTTCCGCGGGCTGCTGGCGGGGACCCCGGTGCAGACCGAGAGCGTCACCACCCGGTCGGTGGAGCGGCAGTTGTGGTCGTCCTCGGATCTGGCGCACGCACTGCCGTCGGGGCATGCGGTGGTGTCGCTGACCACGGTGGAGGGGGCACAGGTACCGCCGCTGCTGGTCGATCTGCGCAGCTGAGCGGCGGGGGCCGCTCGGCGACCGGAACGGCGGCGCGCGTCCCTGCTCAGCTGCCGCCGGGCGTTCGGGGCCGTCGCTGCTCCGCTGTGGAGGACTTCGTGGCGGCGGTTGTGCGGACCGTCCATAATCGTGACGAGCACGTCCTGCCCTGTTCCGCCGGCCGTGCCGTACCGCGGGCACCGCGAGGATGCGGTGCCGGGCCGGGCGGTGCGGCATGCCCGACCGAAGGTGTCATGCCCCCCACTCTGGCCTCCCTGGTCCGCAACTCCTCGCTCCGTCTGACCGTCCTCGCCGGTGAGGACCAGCTGGAGCGTCCGGTGCGCTGGGTGCACACCAGCGAGCTGGACGACCCCACCCCCTATCTGGAGGGCGGGGAGCTGCTGCTGACCACCGGGATCAAGCTGGGCGGCAACGCGGACGGGGACGGCGACGAGGCCCTGCGGGCCTATGTGCACCGGCTCGCCGACGCCGGAGTGGTGGGCCTGGGGCTGGGCGTGGGCCTGTCGCACGCCGAGGTTCCGCGGCCGCTGGTCGAGGCGGCCGCGGAGCGGGGCCTGCCACTGCTGCGG
>NZ_LIQR01000631.1:0-636 GCF_001418575.1 Peterkaempfera griseoplana | reverse complement strand
CGGCGGCGCTGGCCGCCGAGCAGTACGAGGCCGTCACCACCAGCTTCGAGGCCCAGGAGGAGCTCACCCGGGCCGCTCTGGGCAAGGACGGCACAGCGGCGGTGGTGCGGCGGCTCGCGGCCCGGCTCGGGGGCTGGGCGGCGCTCTACGACGCCACCGGGACGCTCGCCCTGGTGGCTCCCGACTGGGCGGCCAGACGGGCCGCACGGCTCGCCGGGGAGGTGGACCGGCTGCGCCGCCGCCCCGCCCCGGCCAGCGCGGCGCTGCAGGGCCGGCCCGGCGGTCCGGACTCCGCCGACGAGGACTTCGTGGTGCTGCAGTCGCTGGGCGCCGACCGCCGGCCCCGCGGCTTCCTCGCCGTCGGCACCGAGGCCCGGCTCAGCCCCACCGAGAGGTATGTGCTGAACGCGGCCGTGGCACTGCTCACCCTCACCCTGGAGCGTTCCAGGGATCTGCGGCGCGCCGAGGAGCGGATGAGCATCGCCCTGCTGCGACTGGTGCTGGCGGGGGAGACGGAGACCGCCCGTGAGGTGGCCGCGGTGCTGTACGGGGGCCTGCCGGCGGGGGCCGTACGGGTACTGCTGGCGCAGGGTGCCCGAGGTGAGGAGGGCGAGGGCGACCCGCTGGCCGACCTGG
>NZ_LIQR01000630.1 GCF_001418575.1 Peterkaempfera griseoplana | reverse complement strand
GGGGTGTGGTGGAGTTGCCGGGGGCGGGTGAGGTGGCGCAGATCCTGTACACCTCGGGGACGACGGGGCGTCCCAAGGGGGTCGCTGCGACCCATGGCAATCTGGCGTACGGCTGGGGTGGGCGGCGCCGGCCGTTCGCGCACTCGCGGTATCTGGCGCACGCGTTCCCGATCGGGACCAACGCGGGGCAGTGGATGCTGGCCAACGCCGTGGGGGCGCACCCGGCGGTGGTGACGCTGGGGCGGTTCACCCCGGGCCGTTTCGCCAGGATGATCGAGCAGTACCGGGCCGGGACGGTGTTCCTGGTGCCCACGATGGCGATCGAGTTGCTGGCGGCGGGCGCGCACACCAAGGCCGACCTGTCGAGTGTGCTGCTGCTGGGTTCGGCGGCGGCGCCGCTGCCGGGCACGGTCGCCGCGCAGCTGACCGCGGCCTTTCCCCGGGCGACGATCGCCAACTACTACACCTCCACCGAGGCCGCTCCAGCACAGACGGTGATGCTGTACGACCCGGCGCGCCCGTCCAGTGTCGGCAGGCCGGCGTCGGGTGGGGCCGTGCGGGTCGCCACCGCGGAGGGTGAGCCGCTGCCCGCGCACACCACCGGTGAGGTGTGGATGCGGTCCCCGACGGCCAGCCGCAGCTACTACGGCGACAGCGCCGGGACGGACACGGTCTTCCGGGACGGCTGGGCGCGGATGGGTGACCTGGGTTATCTGGACGACGAGGGTTATCTGCATCTGGTCGACCGGGAGAGCGACGTCATCAAGTCCGGTGCGCACAAGGTCTCCACGCTGCATGTGGAGGAGGTGGTCTACGGGTGTTCGGGGGTGGTGGAGGCGGCGGCGTTCGGGGTGCCGCATGCCGCGCTGGGCAAGGCGGTCGCCGTCGCCGTGGTGGGTCCGGTCGACCACGCCGCCCTGCGGACCTTTCTCCGGGACCGCCTGGCACCCCATGAAATGCCGCACCACCTCCTCACGCTCGACGCACTGCCCCGCAACCACGGTGGCAAGGTCGACAAACGCGCACTCAGAGAGGTCGTCCTTTGAGCCAGCTCTCCTTCACCCAGCACGGGATGTGGATCGCCGCACGCATGGGCGCCGCAACCGCGTACCACATGCCCGTCGTGATCAGCCTCGCCGGAGCCCCCGACCGCAGCGCGCTCGCCAAGGCGTGCGCCGCCGTCGTCGAGCGGCATCCGCTGCTGGGAAGCGCCGTGCGGGAGAGCGACGGTGAACCCCGGCTGGTGCCCGCGGCGGAGCCGCCCGTGCTGGAGTCGGCGGACTCGATCGAAGAGGTCGTCACCCGTCCCTTCGACCTCGGCGCAGGCCCCCTGGTGCGCTTCGCGCTGGTGGGCGGGCGGACCCTGGTGGCCGTCGCCCACCATCTGGTCTTCGACGGGCACTCCAAGGACCTGCTGGTCGCCGACCTGGCCGCCTACTACCGGGGCGACACCCCCGAGGAGCTGGTGCCCCGCGACCACGCGGGCGCCCAGCGCGACCGGGTGACGGCCCGGATGGAGGAGGCCGCCGGGTTCTGGGCGCAGCGCTGGCACGAGCCGGCCGACACCGCGGTCGCCGGTGAGGTACTGCACTCACGCGGAGCCGCCGACGGGGAGGTGCTGGAGTTCCCGCTGGAGATACCCGGCCTCGACGGGGTGACGCCGTTCGAGGTGCTGGTGGCCGCGGTCCACACACTGCTGGGCTCCTACGGGAACCCGGAGGTGGTCACCGCCCTGGACCTCTCCACCCGCACGGAGGCGGAGGCCGGCCACATCGGCCCCCATGTCAATGAGCTGCCGCTGTTCTCCCGGCCGTCCGCCGGGACGCCCTTTGCGCAGTTCGCCGCCGAGCTGCGCACCGAACTGCGGGAGCTCTACCGCTTCCGTGAGGTGCCGCTCGCCCGGGCGGTCCCGGGCATCCGTCCGCATGCGGCGCTCGCCCCGGTGTCGATCAGCTATCGGCGCCTGCCGGAGGTGGCGAGCCCGCTGGGCGACGTGCAGTGGCTCGCCTTCAACCACAGCGTCCGGGGTGCCCTGCAGCTGCAGATCGCCCACGGGCCGCAGGGCGCCCTCGCCAGCCTGCGCCACGACCCGCTGGAGCTGTCCGACGCCGGTCGCTTCGCCGACGACCTGACCCGGCTGCTCGCGGCGGTCGCCCGGGAACCCGGGCGACCGCTGGGCGAGCTGGCGGACTTCTCGTCCGGGCCGCTCCGGGCCGCCCGTACGCCGGAGACCGTCGCCCCGGCGGCGCCTGCCCCGGCGGCGCACGACTCGGCGACGGCGGCTGCCGGCGACCCGCTGGTCGAGGAGGTCCGTACGATCTGGGAGCAGGTGCTGGAGCTGACACCCGTCGGGCTGGACGACGACATCTTCGATCTGGGCGGACACTCGCTGACGATCACTCAGATCATCGCGCGGATGCAGCAGCAGCTGGGGCTGGAGATCGGACTGGACGACTTCTTCGACAACCCCACCATCGCGGGCGTCGTCGCCGTGGCCAGACGGTGAGCGCCGTCGCGGCGCTGCCGGACGAGGCTGCGGTCCTGGATCCGTCGGACGACGATCTGTTGCTGATGCTGACCATCCGGGCGTTCGAGCTGAAGCTGCTGGAGCTGTTCGGCAGGGGGATGCTCAACGGGACCACGCACACCTGCCTGGGGCAGGAGTACATCCCGGTGGCGATGGAGGGGTTGCTGCGTCCGGGGGACCATGTCTTCAGCAACCATCGGGGGCACGGTCACTACCTGGCCCGGCACCGGGACCCGGAGGGCCTGCTCGCGGAGATCATGGGCCGTGCGGGCGCTGTGTGCGGCGGGGTCGGCGGCAGCCAGCACATCCGCCGGGAACGCTATGTGTCCACCGGTGTGCAGGGGGAGAGCCTGCCGGTGGCCTGCGGTGTGGCGCTGCATCTGAAGCGGGCCGAGCCCGGCGCCCTGGCGTGTGTGTACATCGGCGACGGCACCTTCGGCGAGGGCGCGGTCTACGAGGCGCTCAACCTCGCGTCGTTGTGGGGGCTGCCGCTGCTGGTGGTGGTGGAGAACAACGGCATCGCGCAGTCCACTCCCACCAGCGCGCATCTGGCGGGCAGCATCGCCGGGCGGGCCGCGGCCTTCGACGTGCCCTACCGGCACACCGACTCGGTGGACGTCGACGAGATCCGTACGCTGCTCGCGCCCGCGGTGGAGGCGGTGCGCGAGGGGGCTCCGCTGGTGGCGGAGTTCGCCACGCAGCGCCTGGGTCCGCACAGCAAGGGCGACGACACCCGCCCCGCCGAAGAGGTGGCAGGACTGCGGGAGGCCGGCTGGTATGCGCGCTGCGCGGCGCGGTTCCCCGAGCGGTTGCGGCGGCTGGAGGAGCAGGCGCGGGCCCGGGTGGACGCGGTGGCCGCGGACGTGACCGCCAGGGGGCTGTCATGAGGGTGGCGGAGAACCTGAATGCGGCGTTGTACGGCGCGTTGGAGAGCACGC
>NZ_LIQR01000063.1 GCF_001418575.1 Peterkaempfera griseoplana | reverse complement strand
GGTGCGGGCGGCCCGGGGGCTGTGGTGGAGGGGCCGGCGGCGCGGCCCGGTGCGGGTCCCCCGCCGGTCGCCGCCGTCCGGCCGATGGACTGTCAGATCCGATCGGTGGCCGCCTGATTCATCGGATCTGTGGACGGGCCGGTCGGACGTCCGCCCCCAGGGCCCGGCGGGGCGGAGGCGGCCGTCCCGCCCGGGTGCCGGCGCGGCCGTCGCCGAGGGGGCGAGAGGGTGGCCGGCGAGGCCGCCGCAGTTCATCGCCGGGACGGTGACCGGCGATCAGGTCAACGGCACTGGCGTGACATGGCTGGGTGTCAGAGGTCTTCACGCCGTCAATGCGGCTGTGCTAGAACGACATTCATCCGATGTTATTGAGTCTCCCCGCCTTCAACTGCCGTGCTGGATAGCGGGAAAACCGGCATTCGTCGGACCACTGTCACCTCTCTTGGCCGTCGTACAGCTCTGGAGGGCATTGTGCAGATCGTTCCGTACAACCGGCGGGGCCGTTTCCGGCGCAGCCTCGCACTCGGGTCGGCGCTGCTCGCCGGACTCGCGGGTCTCGTCCTCGCCGACCCCGTCCCGGCCGGTGCCGCCGACGCGGCGACCGGGGCGACGACCGCCTGGCAGGGCGGAGCCTTCCAGCTGGACCCGGCCGGTGTCGTCAGCCGGTCCGACATCGTGCTCGGATCGCCGAACCCGGACCCGACCGCGTCCATGCCGCTGGGCAACGGGTCCCTGGGCGTCGCGGCCTGGGCCGCGGGCGGCTTCACCGCCCAGCTGAACCGCTCCGACACCATGCCGGACCGCAAGTCCCCGGGCCGGCTCACCATCCCGGGCCTGTCGGTGATCTCCCACGCCGCCGACTTCACCGGCCGCCTGGACCTCACGGACGGCGTGCTCCGCGAGTCCGGCGGGGGCATGTCGATGAAGGCCTGGGTGTCGGCCGCGAAGGACGAACTGATCGTGGACGTCGCCGGGGCGAACCCCGACGTCCCCCAGACCGCCGCGATCAACCTCTGGTCGGGACGCAAGCCCACCGCCGCGGTGTCCGGCACCGTCGGCACCCTCGCCGAGACCTGGAAGGACGGCGGCCCACCGATCGGCAGCGGACGGACCTTCGGCTCCCTGGCGGCCATCACCGCCGACGGCCAGAAGGTGAGCACCGCGGTCACCGGCCCCACCCGGGTCGAGGTCAGCTTCAAGCCGCACGCCGACGGCACCTTCCGGGTGGTCGTCGGCTCGCCCGCCTGGACCGGCGGGGACGCCGCAGCCACCGCGGCCGCGCTGCTGGGCCAGGACGCCACCGCGAGCGAGCCGGCGCTGATGTCCGCCCAGGACGGCTGGTGGAGCGCCTTCTGGAAGCACTCCGGCCTGATCGAGATGGACTCGGCCGACGGCAGCGCCGCCTACATCGAGAACCTGCGCACGCTGTACCTCTACGAGGAGGCGGCGTCGATGAAGAAGGGCAGCTACCCCGGGAGCCAGGCCGGTGAGGCGGACATGTTCGCCTGGTCCGGGGACGACCAGACCTGGACCCCGTCCGCGTACTGGCTGTGGAACCTGCGCACCCAGATCTCGGCCAACATGAGCTCGGGGAACTACGCCCTGAACACGCCGATCTTCGACATGTACGCCGACGACCTGGCCGACATCGAGGCATGGACCAAGTTCGCCATGGGCGGCCTCCCGGGCTCCTGCGTGCCGGAGACCATGCGCTTCAACGGCAACGGGCTCGACGTCGCCACGGGCAACTGCAGCCAGGCCAGTTCGCCCAACTGGAACGCCCTGGACATATCGAGCGGCCCCGAGGTGGCGCTCTACATGTGGGAGCAGTACCAGGCCACCGGTGACCTGGCGATGCTGAGGAAGTACTTCCCCTTCATGAAGTCGACCATCGAGTTCCAGCTGGCGTACCAGACCGTCGGCGCCGACGGTCTGCTGCACGCCAACGCCAACGCGCACGAGACCCAGTGGGCCGTCCAGGACCCCACCACCGACATCGCGCTGGACCGCGCCCTCTTCCCGGTCGTCGTGCAGGCGGCCCAGGAGCTCGGTACCGCCGGCACCACCGACGCCGACCTGGTCCGGCGGCTGACCGAGGCCGGGACCCGGATCCCGCCGTACCCGCGGACCGACCAGACGACCCGGACGGCGCTGCTCAACCCGCACTACACCGAGGCCGAGACCCAGGCCGCGGACGCCACCGGCACCGATATGCTCGCGATCTCCTACGAGCCCGCAGCCCAGCGCCGCAACGGCGAGAACATCGAGCTGGAACCCCTGTGGCCGTGGAACACCGTCAGTGACCAGGACAGCGACCTCTTCGCCCTGGAGCAGCGCAGCTACGCCCACCGCCCCAACAAGGGCGGCAACGACTGGTCCATGGACGCCATCGACGCGGCGCGGCTGCAGAACCCCGCCGAGGTCCGCAGCAACCTGATCTCCATCACCGAGGGGCACCAGGTCTACCCCAACGGCTTCGCCGACCTCGGCAACTCCGTCGGCTACCAGCCCTACATCGAGCAGGAGTCCGGTGTCGCCGCCGCGGTCGGTGAGGCGCTGGCGCAGGACTACGACGGCATCATCCGCTTCGCTCCGGCGTGGCCGGGCGACTGGGACGGCAGCGGCAGCGTCTGGATCCAGGGCAACAGCAAGGTCGACGTCCAGGTGCAGGGCGGCACGCTCGTCACCGCCGCGATCGAGGCCGGCACCACCGGCCCGCTGCGGGTGAAGAACCCCTGGCCGGGCCGGCAGGTCGAGGTGGTCGACGGGACCACCGGCGCCTCGGTGGTGCCCGCGAGCAGCGGCGCGCTCCTGGACGTCCCGGCGAAGGCCGGATCCTCGTACCTGGTACAGCAGGTCTCCTCGCCCACCACGGCACTGCCGTTCGCGAAGGTGACCGGCAGCGCGCCGGTCACGGCACGGCACCTGGGCGGGGTCCAGCTCGGGCTGGACGCCACTGCCCGCTCGGGCAGCGCAGTGGTCGGCACCGTCCTCGGCGGCACCAACCACGGCTACGGGCTGACCCAGGTCGACGACACCGGCTCCGCCGGCGGGTCCACCACGGCGTCCGTGACCGGCGGCCTGACGGCGCGTACCGCCGGGGCCGCGCACGGCGACAACGACATGTACTTCGACATCGACGACGACGTCGCGGCCACCGGGGACTACGCCGCCACCGTGACGGTCTGCTACTTCGACAGCGGCACCGGCGCCGTCTCGGTGCAGTACGACGCCGGGCCGGGAGACCCCGACCATGTCGCCGGCACCCTTGCGCTGCACGACACCCGGACCTGGAGGACGGCCCGGGTCACCCTGGACGGCGCCTGGTTCGGCGGACTGCAGCACGCGGGTGCGGACCTGCGGCTGCACGCGGGGAGGAGCATCACGGTGCACAGCGTCGGAGTGACCGTCACCGGACCGTGGGTGGCCGACCGGCACGCGTTCCCGCCCGCGCCGGTGATCACCACACCCCGCACCGGCGCCACCGTCAAGCTGGCCTCCGCGATCTCCGGCACGACGATCCCGGACGGCGTGGTGACCGTGCACAAGGGCTCCGCGTCCGTCTGCTCCGCCACGGCCGACGACAGCGGTACCTGGAGCTGCGCGCCCGCGGGCGGCCTGGCCCCGGGGCGGCAGACCATCACCGCGACGGTGTCCGACCCCAGCGGACTGACCGGCGACGCCTCGGCCCAGGTCGCCTTCGACGCCTCCGACCTGCCGCCCGGCACAGCCGTGGTCGGCGCGGTGGTCGGCACCGACAACCACTCCTACGGCATGAGCGAGGACGAGCGCCCCTCGGGCGGCTTCGACGGCCCGACGACGGCCTCGGTGATCGACGGCCTGTCGGCGCGCACCAGCACCGACAGCAACATCTACTTCGACATCGACGACTCCGTCGCCCACGCCGGGTACTACTCGGCGACGTTCACCGTCTCGTACTACGACAAGGGCACCGGCTCGTTCGCGGTGCACTACGACAACGGCTCCTCGGACCCGTACAAGTCGACCGCGAGCATCGCCCTCACCGGTACCAACACCTGGCGGACGGCGACGGTGAGCGCCCCGGACGCCTACTTCGGCGGCCAGCAGCACTCCGGTGCCGACTTCCGCCTGCGCAACGGCGCCGGACAGGTGACGGTGCACAGCGTGGTGGTGAGGATCAGCGGGGACGGGGTTCCGGACGTCACCGACTTCGCCCCGCCGGTCACCGTCACCTCGCCCGCGACGGGGGCCACGGTCGCCGCCCGGCCCACGGTCTCGGGCACCGGCGAGCCGGACGCCCAGGTCACCGTGGAGGCGGACGGGTCGGCGCTCTGCACGGCGACGGTGTCCGACTCCGGCGACTGGAGCTGCACCGCCTCCCGTGACTTGAGCACCGGTGGGCACAAGCTCACGGCGACCGCGACGGATGTCACCGCCACACCGGCGGCGGCAGCGTCCCTGGCGGTCACCGTGCAGTAACCGGCCGCCGGCAGGTGTCCGGGTGTCCGGGGCTCCACGCCCCGGGCACCCGGACCGCCGTGCAACCCGCCACACCTGAGAGCCGACTCCCCGCGATCCTCGTCGCATGCCCGCGCGCAGTCGATGACTGGTCCCGGCGACTGACCACCACCGGCATCGGGGAGTGCCTCGACGCCCATCGGACGCGCGTCACTGGCGCTCCTCACCGGGAACGACAGTGGGACGAGCGTCCTGGCGGTGGAACGGGTCGCTCCGCAGCCCGTCCACCACGGCCGCGGCATCCACCCGGACACGGCCGGCTTCCGCGTCGATGTCCATCCCGTCGGGGCCACCCGGCGCGCGGCCGTCCGCGCCCTCCTCACAGCCGCAGCCCTGCCGCAGCCGCACGAGCGGCTCGTACGGGCCGTCGCCGCCGGGGAGACCTGGCGGCGGACCCCTCACGGTCGCCTCCGGCGACGGCCGGCTCGCCCACCGCGACCAGGCGTGAACGCAGAACCGTACCCACCGACGACGCCCTGCCCGGAGTCGTCGGTGGGTACGGTTGCACGGCAGGCCCGGGGGCCCATCCGGCGTTCGGGGCCCGGGAGATTCGGTCCCTTACATCTGCCCTCGGTCCGCCGGAGCAGCCCGCAGACCGTAGACCGCCGCGGCCGTGCCGCCGAAGACCGCCGCCTGCTCGTCGGCGCTGAGGTCCGCCGTCAACTCCCGTGCGGCGTCCGCCACCTGGCCGTACGACGCGGCGAGCAGGCACACCGGCCAGTCCGAGCCGAACATCAGCCGCTGCGGGCCGAAGGCGTCCAGAGCGGCGTCGGTGAAGGGCCGCAGCTGCGCACAGCTCCAGCCCCTCCAGTCGGCCTCCGTCACCAGCCCGGAGAGCTTGGCCACCGTGTTGGGCAGCGCGGCCAGCGCCCGGACGTCCGCCGACCAGGGGTCCAGCCCGCCGGCGGCGATCGGCGGCTTGCCGAGATGGTCCAGGACGAAGGTCAGCTGCGGCAGCCGCTTCGCCGCCGCGACGGCGGCGGGCAACTGGTGCGGCAGGACCACGAGGTCGTACACCAGCCCCGCCTCCGCCACCGCGGCCAGCCCGCGCAGCACCTCCGGCCGCAGCAGCCACTGCGGGTCCGGCTCGCCCTGCACCTGGTGCCGGATGCCCGCCAGCGCCCCGCCGCCGGGCAGCTCGCGCAGCCCGGCCAGGGTGTCGGCGACGTCCGCGGCGGTGAGGTCGGTCCATCCCACGACCCCGGCCACCAGATCGCTGTCCGCCGCCAGCCGCAGGAACTCGGGGGTCTCCTCGGCGACGGTGACGGTCTGCACCAGCACCGTCGCGGACACCCCGGCGGCCGCCGCCTCGGGGACGAGGTCGGCCAGGCCGAAGCTGCGCCGCAGCGGCGCGAGTTCGGGACCGGTGATCCAGTCCTGGTCGCGGACCGCGAGGTCCCAGACATGGTGGTGGGCGTCGACGACCGCCGGGGTGCTCACAGCTCCCACACCACCGGCAGCCCGGCCCCGGCCCCGTCCGCGGAGTAGTCATGGACCACGTCCAGCAGCTCGGCCATCCTGGCCTGCCAGGCGACATTGACGGGCAGCTGCTCCAGCTCGGCCAGGAGCGTGGCGTAGTCCTCGCACTCCAGCAGATGGAAGAGCTCGGTGCCGCTGCGCCAGATCGTCCAGGACGAGACACCGGCCGCCCGGATCGCGGCGGTCAGCTCCTCGGGCACCTCGCGGTGCGCCCGCTCGTACTCCTCGGTGCGGTCGGCGAGGACCCTGGTGTGCAGGGCGATTCTCATCCCACCTCCTGGGGCTGGTCCCGGTCGACGACCAGGACGTCGAGGGTGCGCGGGCCGTGCACGCCCTCGACCCGGTCGAGTTCGATGTCGCTGGTGGCGGAGGGGCCGGAGACGAAGGTCAGCGGGCGGACCGGGTCGAGCAGCGCGAGCGCCTCGGGAACGTCGCCGACGATCTGGTCGGCACGCACCACGCACAGGTGGTAGTCGGGCAGCAGGGTCAGCGCACGCCTGCCCTGGCCCGGACCGGCGTCCAGCACGATGGTGCCGGTCACGGCGATGGCCACGGCAGCCGTACTCAGCACACCGTCGGCCGCGTCGAGCTCCGCGACGCCCAGCGGGCCGTGGTCGTCCAGACGGTTCCACGGGCCCGCGGGCAGCAGCTCCTCGGGGAAGCCGGGCGGGACGACCAGGTCGGTGACGCCCCGTTCGGTGAGCATACGGGCGATCTCAGCCGGGGCGCCGGAGGCCTCCGTCCGGACCACCCGGGCCTGGTAGTCGGCGACCCGCTCGGCGAACAGAGCGACCACATCGGGCCCCGCGTGGCTGCGCAGATAGTCGCGGGGGACCGGTACGTCGGCGGGGCTCTCGTCGTCCGGCACGTCGGCCAGTGCGGCGCGGATCCGTCCCAGCACGATGTCACGGGCAGTCATGGCCGTCCTCCTTCTCGGGTCCGCCCTCTCGGGTCCGCTTCCACCAGCTGCGAAAGGACTCCGCCGGGGGCGCGGGGGTGTCCCGGGCGCCCGACCAGCGGCGCAGCGGACCGGGCAGTGCGCCGACGGTCCCCCCGCGGCCCAGCAGCCGCCCGCCGAGGGCGGCGGCCCGCTGCGCCAGGGCGAGCCGGCCCGGGGAGCCCAGCACCGCGCCCGCGGTGCGCATCGCCAGCGCCTCTGCGGACGGCACGGCGCTGCCACGCCGTTTCGCCTCCACGACCTCGGCGCGCAGATGCGCCAGCACCTGCGGGATGTCGATGCGCACCGGGCAGGCCTCGTAGCAGGCCCCGCACAGGGTGGAGGCGAACGGCAGCGAGGCGGCGTGCTCCACCCCGACCAGCTGGGGGGTGAGGACGGCTCCGATGGGTCCCGGGTAGACCGAGCCGTAGGCGTGGCCGCCGGTGCGCTCGTAGACCGGGCAGACGTTGAGGCACGCCGAGCAGCGGATGCAGGCCAGCGCCTGCCGGCCGACGGTGTCGCGCAGGGTGGCGGTGCGGCCGTTGTCCAGCAGCACCAGATGGAACTCCTGCGGCCCGTCGCCGCCGGTCACCCCGGTCCACATCGAGGTGTAGGGGTTCATCCGCTCGCCGGTGGAGGAGCGCGGCAGCAGCTGGAGGAAGACCTCCAGGTCGGCGAAGTCGGGGAGGACCTTCTCGATGCCCATGACCGTGATCAGCGTCTGCGGCAGCGTCAGGCACATCCTGCCGTTGCCCTCCGACTCCACCACGCCGACGGTGCCGGTCGCGGCGACGGCGAAGTTGGCGCCGGAGACCGCCACCCGGGCACGCAGGAACTTCTCCCTCAGGTGCAGCCGGGCGGCCTCGGCCAGCGCCCGGGGATCGTCGGACAGCCCCTCGGGTGCCGGGCGGCCCCGGCGGCCCATCTCCCGTACGAAGATCTCCCGGATCTCGGCGCGGTTGCGGTGGATGGCGGGCACCAGGATGTGCGACGGACGGTCGTCGCCCAGCTGGACGATCAGCTCGGCCAGGTCGGTCTCGAAGGCGTCGATGCCCTCGGCGGCGAGCGCCTCGTTGAGGCCGATCTCCTGGGTGGCCATCGACTTGACCTTGACGACCTCGGTCGAGCCGGTGGCCCGCACCAGCCCGGCGACGATCCGGTTGGCCTCGGCGGCGTCGGCCGCCCAGTGCACCGTGCCGCCGGCCCGGGTGACGGCCTCCTCCAGTTGGACCAGGTAGCCGTCCAGATGCCGCAGGGTGCGGCGTTTGAGGGCGGCGCCGGCCTGCCGCAGCTGCTCCCAGTCGGCGAGTTCCCCGGTGACCGCCAGCCGCTTGTCGCGGATGGTGGCGGTGGCCCTGCCGAGATTGCGGCGCAACCCGGTGTCGGCCAGCGCCTTACGGGCCGCCTCGGGGAAGGATGGGGCGTCCAGCCAGACCACGTTGTGCGGGGCCGCCGGCCTGCTGCTCATCGGGGGTCTCCTTCGGTGGCGGCCAGGATCTCCGCCAGGTGCAGGGTCCGCACCCCGGTACGCAGCCGGCTGAGGCCGCCGCCGATGTGCATCAGACAGGAGTTGTCGGCGGAGCAAAGCACCTCGGCGCCGGTGTCCAGCACCCCCCGCATCTTGTCGGCGAGCATCGCGGTGGAGGTGTCGGCGTTCTTCAGGGCGAAGGTTCCGCCGAAGCCGCAGCAGGAGTCGGCGCGGGGCAGCTCCACCAGGTCGATGCCGCGGACCTCGCGCAGCAGCCGCAGCGGCCGGTCGCCCAGCCGGATCATCCGCAGGGAGTGGCAGGTGGGGTGGTAGGTGACCCGGTGCGGGAAGAAGGCGCCGACGTCGGTGACCCCGAGGACGTCCACCAGCAGCTCGGTCAGCTCGTACACGCGCGGGGTGATCCCGGCCACGGCCCTGCGCAGCTCGCCGTCGCCGTACTGCTCGGCCACCACCGCGTGGTTGTCGCGGACCATGCCCGCGCACGAGGCGGAGGGGGTGACCACGGCGTCGTACCCGGCGAAGGCCTCGGTGAAGCCGCGGACCAGCGGCAGCGCCTCGGGGCGGTAGCCGGTGTTGAAGTGCATCTGGCCGCAGCAGGTCTGCGCCTGGGGGAACTCCACGGTGTGGCCGAGCCGCTCCAGCAGCCGGACGACCGCCCGTCCGGTGCCGGGGTACAGGGTGTCGTTGAAGCAGGTGATGAAGAGGGCGATGCGCATCACGCCGTCCCTTCGGCGGAGGGCACCGGGACGTCCGCTCCCAGCAGCCCCTCGGACTTCAGCGTGGCCCACAGCGCGTCGGGCACCGGGTGGTCCATCATCGCTGCGGCGTCCACGGCCTCATGGGCGCTGCGGGTGCCCACCAGCACCCCGGCCACCGCACGGTGGCCGAGCGGGAACTGCAGCGCCGCGGCCCGCAGCGGCACGCCGTGGCGCTCGCAGACCGCCTTGATCCGCAGAGCACGCTCCAGCAGTTCCTGGGGGGCGGCCGTGTAGTCGAAGGTCGCACCGGGCGCGGGGTCGGCCAGCAGCCCGGAGTTGAAGGCGCCGCCGACCACGACGGACACCTCCCGCCGCTGCGCCTCGGGCAGCAGCTCGGCCAGGCCGCCCTGGTCCAGCAGGGTGTACCGGCCGGCCAGCAGCACCACGTCCACATCGGTGTCGCGGACGAACCGGGTGAGCATGGCGGCCTGGTTCATCCCGGCGCCGATCGCCCCCACGACGCCCTCGGCGCGCAGCCGCTCCAGCTCGGGGTAGGCGGTGTCGAACGCGGCCTGCCCGTGGTCGTCCGGGTCGTGCAGATAGACGACGTCGATCCGGTCCAGGCCGAGTCTGGTCAGGCTCTGTTCGAGGGAGGCACGCACCCCCGCGGCGCTGAAGTCCCAGACCCGCCGGTGGTCGGCGGGCACCGCGAAGCCGTTCTCCAGGTCGCTGCCGTACGGCGGGGCGACGGGCCGCAGCAGCCGGCCGACCTTGGTGGAGACGGTGTACTGCGTCCGTGGGTACTGCCGCAGTGCCTCGCCGAGGCGCCGCTCGGACAGCCCGAGGCCGTAGTGCGGGGCGGTGTCGAAGTAGCGCACGCCCGCGTCCCAGGCGGCCCGGACCGCGGCCTGTGCCTGGTCGTCGCCGACCTCGCTGAACAGGTTGCCGATCCCGGCGGCCCCGAACGCCAGCCGGGTGACGGGTACGGTGCCGCGGCCGAGGGTCCGCTGGTGCACGGTGCTCACCGTCCCGCCGGGCGCACGCGCAGTCCGGCCATGCCGCCGTCGACGGCCAGGCTGGTGCCCGTGGTGGAACCGGAGAGCGGGCTCGCCAGGTACGCCACCGCGGCGGCGACCTCGTCCGCGCTGACCAGGCGCCCGTGCGGCTGGCGGGCGTTGAGCGCGGCGCGCTCGGCCTCCGGGTCGTCGGCGGCGTCCAGCAGTCTGCCCACCCAGGGGGTGTCCACCGTGCCGGGGTTGACGCAGTTGACCCGGATGCCCTCGCGGACGTGGTCGGCGGCCATGGCGAGGGTGAGCGACAGTACGGCGCCCTTGCTCGCCGAGTACAGGGCGCGCTGCGGCAGCCCGGCGGTGGCCGCGATGGAGCAGATGTTGACGATCGCCGCGTGCCGGGAGGCCCGCAGATGGGGGAGGGCCGCACGGGTGGTGCGGACGATGCCGAGGACGTTGACGTCCAGGACGTGCTGCCACTGCTCGTCGGGGTTGTCCTCGACGGTCCCGGCGGCGCCGATCCCGGCGTTGTTGACCAGGATGTCGATCCCGCCGAGGATCCCGGCGGCCTGCCGGACGGCCTCGCGGACGGAGGCGTCGTCGCCGACGTCGGCCCGCAGGCCGGTCAGCGGCGCCGGCACGGCCGCCGGGTCCAGGTCCAGGACGGCCACGGCCGCCCCGCGTCCGGCGAGCAGCTGCGCGGTCGCGCGGCCGATGCCGGACGCCCCGCCGGTCACGACGGCCCGGAGGCCCTGCAGTTCGGTCATGCCGTCACCGCCTTGGTGGTCGCAGCGTCCGCGACCCAGAAGGAGCCGCGGGGGTAGCTGTAGGTCTCGATGGAGTGGGGGTGCATCTGTGCGGAGAAGCCCGGGGTGGTGGGCGCGGTGTAGTGGCCGTCCCGGATCACCGTAGGGGTCACGAAGTGTTCGTGCAGGTGGTCGACGAACTCGATGACCCGGTCGTCGGTGGTGCCGGACAGTGCGGCGTAGTCGAACATCGACAGGTGCTGCACCAGCTCGCAGAGCCCCACCCCGCCGGCGTGCGGGCACACCGGGACGCCGAACTTGGCGGCGAGCAGCAGGATCGCCAGGTTCTCGTTGACCCCGCCGACTCGGGCGGCGTCCAGTTGCAGCACATCGATGGCGCCGGCCTGGAGCAGCTGCTTGAAGACGATGCGGTTCTGCACATGTTCGCCGGTGGCCACCTTGACCGGGGCCACCCCCTTGCGCACGGCCGCGTGGCCGAGGATGTCGTCCGGGCTGGTGGGCTCCTCGATCCAGTACGGGTCGAACTCGGCCAGCGCCCGGGTCCACTCGACGGCCTCGCCGACGTTCCAGCGCTGGTTGGCGTCGATGGCGATCCGGATGCCGGGGCCGACCGCGGCCCGGGCCGCCCGGCAGCGGCGGATGTCGTCCTGGAGGTCGGCGCCGACCTTCAGCTTGATCTGGGTGAAGCCGTCCGCGACCGCCTGCCGGGCCAGCCGGGTCAGCTTGTCGTCGCTGTAGCCGAGCCAGCCGGGCGAGGTGGTGTACGCGGGGTAGCCGCGCTCCAGCAGGGTCGCGGTCCGGGCCTCGCTGCCCTCCCGGCCGCGGCGCAGCAGGTCGAGGGCGTCCTCGGGGGTGAGTGCGTCGGCGATGTAGCGGAAGTCCACCTGGGAGACCAGCCAGGCGGGGTCGGCCTCGGCGAGCAGCCGCCACAGCGGTCTGCCGGCGCGCTTGGCCGCCAGGTCCCACACCGCGTTGACCACGGCGCCGATGGCCATGTGCATCACGCCCTTCTCGGGGCCGAGCCAGCGCAGCTGGCTGTCGCCGATCAGGTCGCGGTTGAGCGTGCCGGGGTCGGCGCACAGCTGGTCGACCGGACGTCCGACGACGTGCTCGCGCAGCGCCTCGATCGCGGCGACCTGGACGTCGTTGCCGCGGCCGATGGTGAAGGCGAAGCCGTGGCCCTCCAGGCCGTCGCCGGCGTCGGTGCGCAGCACCAGGTAGGCGGCGGAGTAGTCGGGGTCGGGGTTCATCGCGTCGGAGCCGTCCAACTCCCGTGAGGTGGGGAAGCGGATGTCGTACGTCTCCACAGCGGTGATCCGGGCCGTCTTTGCGGACAAGGCGGGTTCCTCTCGGGGCTGTCCCGGCCGTCAGGCCTGGGCGAAGGTCTGGCGCTGGCGGCCGAGCCGGTCGATGCTCAGCTCGACGGTGTCCCCGGCGCGCAGGTAGGGATGGTCCGGGAGGCCGAGGGCGACGCCGGCCGGGGTGCCGGTGTTGATCACGTCGCCGGGCTCCAGCACCATGTACTGGCTGAGGTAGCGGACGATGTGGGCCACACCGAAGATCATGTCCTTGGCGCTGCCGTCCTGCCGGGTGCGGCCGTTGACGGAGAGCCGCAGTCCGAGCGTCTGCGGGTCGCCCACCTCGTCGGGGGTGACCAGCCAGGGGCCCAACGGGTTGAAGGTCTCGCAGGACTTCCCGAGGTCCCACTGGCCGGAGTACTCCAGCTGGAACTCGCGCTCGGAGACGTCGTTGCTGACCGCGTAGCCGGCGACGGCGGCGAGGGCCTCCTCGTCCGACTGCAGATAGCGGGCCCGGGCGCCGATGACGACGGCCAGTTCCACCTCCCAGTCGGTCTTCACCGATCCGCGCGGGATGAGCACCTGGTCCTCGGGGCCGACCACGGTGCCGGGGTCCTTCATGAAGACCACGGGCCGGGTGGGGATCGCGGCGCCGGTCTCGGCCGCGTGGTCGCGGTAGTTGAGGCCGATGCAGACCACCTTGCCGGGGCGGGCCACGGGGGCGCCGACGCGCAGCCCCGAGGGGTCGGCCGGGGGCAGCGTGCCCGCCTGCAGTGCCTCGCGCAGCCGGTCGACACCTCCGCCGGCGAAGAAGCGGGCGTCGAAGTCCCCGGTGACGGAGGTGGCGTCCAGGGTCCGGCCGTCGTCGGTGCGTACCACGGGCCGTTCCTGGCCTGCCGCACCCAGGCGCATCAGTTTCACGGGTGTCAACCCTCCCAGTCGTCATTGATCGGATCTATCGCTGCGACAGTCTGGACACTACTGACCCGCCTCGACGCCCGCAAGGAAGTCATCCGATGTTTTCTGCGATGCAGGTGGGAGTGGCCTTGGGCAGACGTGTGAGTGCCCGTCAAAGCGCTGCTATGGAGAGGGTTTGACGGTTTTGTTCACATCCCCGGGGTGGGTCCGGAAGACGGTCGGTCAGATTCACCCGATGAAAGGTCTTGCCAGCCGTGATACACGGTCGTAACGTCCTCAGCGCCACGGAGACATCCGATGACAACTCTCTCGCGAGACACCCCTGCCGTACGCAAAGAGGAGAGCACCGACGATGAAGCTCCACACTGTCCGTACCGCGGCCGCAGTCGCCGGAGTGGTCCTGCTCGCGGGAGCCGCCACCGCCTGCAACCGCGGCAGCGACACCACCGCCGGGAGCGGTGGGAACAGCAAGCCCGCGCTGGGCATCGACCTGCCGCGCGCGGACACCGACTTCTGGAACTCCTACGCCCAGTACATCAGGCAGGACGTCTCCAGCCAGGGCCTGCACACCCTGCCGCTCAGCAACTCCCAGAACGACATCACCAAGCTGGTCGCCAACGTCCAGGTCTTCCAGAACACCGGCGCCAAGGCCGTGGTGATGGCCCCCCAGGACACCGGCGCCATCGCCTCCACCCTCGACCAGCTCGCCGCCAAGAAGATCCCGGTGGTCAGCGTGGACACCCGCCCCGACAAGGGCCAGGTGTACATGGTGGTCCGCGCCGACAACCGGGCGTACGGCACCAAGGCCTGCGACTTCCTGGGCAAGCAGCTCGGCGGCAAGGGCAAGGTGGCGGAGTTCCAGGGCGCCCTGGACTCCATCAACGGGCGCGACCGCTCCGAGGCCTTCGCCGACTGCATGAAGACCAAGTTCCCCGGCATCAAGGTCTTCGAGCTGGCCACCGACTGGAAGGGCGACGTCGCCTCGGCGAAGCTGCAGAGCACGCTCGCCCAGAACCCCGACCTCAACGGCATCTACATGCAGGCCGGCGGTGCCTTCCTGCAGCCGACCCTGGCGCTGCTGCAGCAGAAGGGCCTGCTGAAGCCGGCCGGTCAGCCCGGCCACATCAGCATCATCTCCAACGACGGCATCCCCCAGGAGCTCGACGCGATCCGCAAGGGTCAGATCGACGCCACCGTCTCCCAGCCGGCCGACCTCTACGCCAAGTACGCGCTCTTCTACGCCGAGGCGGCGGCCGAGGGCAAGACCTTCAAGCCCGGCGCCACCGACCACGACTCCACCATCGTCCAGATCCCCAACGGGCTGGAGGACCAGCTGCCCGCGCCGCTGGTGACCAAGGACAACGTGGACGACAAGGGCCTGTGGGGCAACAACATCGCCAAGTGAGCAGCCGTCCGGCCCCCGCCACCGGGCCCCTACCGAAAGGAAGTCACCCACCATGGCCGACACGGTGACCGCCCCCCTCGCGGGGACGGCCGACCCGACCCCCGTGGTCGAGGCCACCGGGATCACCAAGCGGTTCGGCGCCACCGTCGCCCTGCAGGACGCACGCATCACGGTGGCTCCCGGAGAGTCCCATGCGCTGGTCGGCCGCAACGGTGCCGGCAAGTCCACGCTGGTCTCGATCCTCACCGGAATCCAGCAGCCCGACGGCGGAACCCTGCTGTTCTCCGGCAGCCCCGCCCCCGCCTTCGGCGACACCGACGCCTGGCGGTCCCGGGTCGCCTGCGTGTACCAGCGCTCCACCATCATCGGTGAGCTGACGGTGGCGGAGAACCTCTTCCTCGGCCGGCAGAGCCAGGGCGCTCTGCGTCCGATCCGCTGGAAGGAGCTGCGCCGCCGCGCCGCCGACCTGCTGGCCGAGTACCGGGTGGAGGTCGACCCGGCGGCCCGCGCCCAGGACCTGACGGTCGAGCAGCGCCAGTTCGTGGAGATCGCCCGGGCGCTCTCCTTCGGCTCCCGTTTCATCATCCTCGACGAGCCCACCGCCAAACTCGACGCCCGGGGCATCGACCGGCTCTTCGCCAAACTGCGCCAGCTCCAGGAACAGGGTGTGGCCTTCCTGTTCATCTCGCACCATCTGCAGGAGGTCTACGACCTGTGCAGCAGTGTGACGGTGTACCGCGACGCCCGCCACATCCTCACCGCACCCGTGGCCGAACTCGGTCACGAGGCGCTGGTGGAGGCGATGACCGGGGAGAGCGGCGGGTCCGGGGCCGCCGGTCCCGCCCGGCGCACCGTGCCGGCGGACGCCCCCGGAGTGCTGGAGATCAGCGACCTGGAGCTGCCCGGCGCCTACACCGGGGTCTCGCTCGCCGTCCGCTCCGGTGAGGTGGTGGGCCTCGCCGGAGCCACCGCCAGCGGCAACGTCCGGCTCGGCGAGACCGTCGCCGGACTGCACCGGCCGCAGGCCGGCCGGATCACCGTGGGCGGCCGCGAGCTGCGCACCGGCGATGTGCCGTCCGCGCTGGCGGCCGGCGTCGGCCTGGTCCCCGAGGACCGGCATCTGCAGGGCCTGGTGACCGAGCGCAGCGTCGCGGAGAACGCCACCCTGACCGTGACCGACCAGCTCGGCCCGTACGGGACGGTGCTGCCCTCGCGCACCCGGGCCTTCGCCCAGCGCATGATCGAGGACCTGGACATCAGGACCCCCGGCGCCGCGACCCCCGTCTCGGCGCTCTCCGGGGGCAACCAGCAGAAGGTCGTCGTCGCCCGGGCACTGGCCACCCGGCCCCGGGTGGTGGTGGCGATCCGGCCCACCAACGGTGTGGACGTCAAGTCCAAGGAATTCCTGCTCGACCGGTTCCGGCAGGTCGCCGACGACGGCGGCGCGGTGCTGATCGTCTCGGACGAGCTGGACGACCTGCGCAGCTGCGACCGCGTGGTGGCGATGTTCCACGGCCGGACGGCCGGGGAGTTCGAGCCCGGCTGGACCGACGAGCAACTGGTGGCCGCCATGGAGGGCATGGCCGGCCCGCAGGACCCGCACAAGGTGAAGGGAACACCCAGCCATGCCAGCCACGACTGACGCCGCGGCGTCCGCGGGCACCACCACCGCGGTGCCGACCGCCGGGCGGCGGCCCGGTCTCGACCTCAAGCGCTACCGGGACCTCTCGCTCGTCCCGGTGCTGCTGGTCCTCGGCCTGATCGGTTTCATCGTCTCGCCCGCCTTCCTCACCTCCGACAACCTCATCGGAGTGGCCCAGCAGTCCACCGAGCTGAGCCTGCTGGTGCTGGCGGAGGCGCTGATCCTGATCGCAGGCCGGATGGACCTCTCCCTGGAGTCGACCATCGGAGTGGCCCCGGTGATCGCCATGTGGCTGGTGCTGCCCAGCTCCGGCGGCCGCTTCCACGGGCTGGGACTGCTGCCGGCCTGGACCTCCATTCCGGTCTGCCTGCTGGTCGGCGCGGTGATCGGCAGCGTGATCGGCTTCCTCGTCCTCAAGCTGCAGCTGAACGGGTTCATCGTGACCCTGGGCGCGCTCACCATGCTGCGCGGACTGCAGGTCGCCATCTCCCAGGGCCAGTCGATCGTCGACGTACCCCACTCCTTCCGCTACCTGGGCAGCACCTCCTGGCTGGGGGTGCCGGCCGCGGTGTGGATCTGCGTGGTGCTCTTCGCCCTCGGCGGCAGCGCGCTGGCCTGGCTGCGGCACGGCCGGGCGCTGTACGCGATCGGCGGCAACAGCGAGGCGGCGCGTACGGCCGGCATCCGGGTGGAGCGCATCACCTGGATCGTCCTGATCATCGGCAGCACCCTCGCGGCCTTTGCCGGTGTGCTCTACACCGGCCACTACGGCTCCGTCTCGGCCGACCAGGGCAACGGCTGGATCTTCCAGGTGTTCGCCGCCACCGTCATCGGCGGGGTCAGCCTCAACGGCGGCCGCGGCACCCTCTTCGGTGCCCTCACCGGCGTGCTCACCCTCCAGCTGGTGGTCAATGTGATGACTCTGGCCGGGGTGCCGCCGCTGTGGAACCAGTTCCTCAACGGCGCGATCATCATCGTCGCCCTGGTCATCTCCCGCTTCGCCTCCGGCGAGAAGCAGGAGTAGCGTCCATGGCGGTCACCGACGACGCGATCGAGAAGATCAAGGCCATGATCGTCTCGGGTGAACTCCCGGAGGGCTCCCGGCTTCCCAGGGAGGAGGCCCTCGCCGACCAGCTGGGCCTGTCGCGCAACTCCCTGCGTGAGGCGGTCCGGGCGCTGGTGGCCATGCGGATCCTGATCACCCGCCAGGGCGACGGAACCTATGTCTCCAGCCTGGAACCGCATCTGCTGCTGGACGGCCTCACCTTCGCCTCCGACGTCGCCCAGGGCCCAGCCGTCGGCAGGTTGCTCCAGGTCAGGCGGTTGCTGGAGCCGCAGGCGGTGGCACTGGCGGCCTCCCGGGTCGGTGAGGAGGATCTCGCGAAGCTCCGCTCCATCCTCGACCGGTCCGCGCACGCCACCACCGCCGAGGAGTTCGTCGAACTGGATGTGGCCTTCCACCGCCACATCATCGAACTGGTCGGCAATCCCGTGCTGTCCCTGCTCCTGGAGGTCGTCTCCACCCGCACCCAGCGGGTGCGGGTGCTGCGCGGCATCGACACCGCGGCGGCGCTGGTCTCCGCGCACCGGGAGCACGAGGCGATCCTGGCGGCGCTCGCCGCCCGGGACCCCGCGCTGGCCGCCGCCACCACCGCGGTGCATGTCGCGGGACTGGAGCAGTGGGTGGCGGAGGGCAGCGTGGTGTCCCACCGGTCGGCGGCGGCGGACCGCTGAACCGCAGGGTGACGGGGCGGTCGGGCAGGGTGCCCGGCCGCCCCGCCGGGCGGCCTCTCACGGGGACGGGGAGAGCGGCGCGGCCGCCTGCGCCGTGTCGGGGGCCGTACCGCTCCCGGCGGCCGACGCGGCCGGGAGGCACTTGCCCAGGGTGACGAAGAGCAGCACCAGTCCGGCGGTCAGCAGGATGTGCCCCAGCCCGGCGACCATGGCGACCGCCTCACCGCTGGAGTGCCCCAGCACCGTCAGGGTGCCGTGCAGTGCCATCATGCCCACAGTCACGGCCAGACCGGCGTTGTAGATCCAGAAGAACCAGCCGAAGAGTGCGCTGCGGGTCAGGGTGAACTGCTTCTCCAGCACCAGCACGATGAGGAAGAAGAGCATCCCGAGTGCGAGCACATGGGTGTGCACGACGGCGAGCTGGGTGTCCCCGGTGAAGTCCCTGGCCTTGGTGAGCTCGCGGTAGTACAGGCCGCTCACCACACCGATGATCATGTAGATATGGGCGGTGTTGAGGATTCTCCGCATGCGCGCTCGCCTCCGGGGTGCGTCGGATCTTGACGGCTCACCCTTGCGTCGCAGCTGACGCTTGATCAATTACTTTACAGCGAGCGCCTTTTGTCCGTCGGGTGCCGAACCTCGCACCGTGAGTCGCCGCCCGAGGCGCGTCCCGGGTGCAGGTGCACCGCGGCAGGGTCGGCGGTCGGTCGGCCTTGGCACCGGCGTTCCGGTCGGCGGATGGTGGTGTTGACCGCGCCTGCCGGCGGACGGCTACGGTGTCACCGTGTCAGCCGACCATGCCGTCACCGTCCGCCCCGGAACCGCGACCGACATCGAGGAGGGGCTGACGACACTGAGCGCCGCCGAGGCGCGGCGGATCGGGCGTGCGTCCGGCGACGAGGCGAGCCGTGACCGGATGCGCCGCAGACTCGCCGGTCCCGACACCTTCTTCTTCGTCGCGGAGCACGCCACGGGCGGGCCGATCGGCCTCGCAGCGGGAATGAACGGCCGCCGGGACGGCGGCACCGGCCCGGCCATCCCCGGGCTCTGCCACATCACCATGGTCGCCGTCCGGCCGGAGCGCTGGGGCGAGGGGGTCGGCGGCCGACTCCTGCGGGCGGTGCTCTCCCACGGCCGCGCCCTCGGCTACGACCGGTTCCAGCTGTTCACCCACGCCGACAACGTCCGCGCTCAACGCCTCTACGAGAGTGCGGGTTTCCGGCTGACCGGCGGGACCGCCGTCTCCGACGACGGCGGGAGTATCGTGCACTACCTGTGGGCCCCCGAGTGACTCCCCTGAGCCCCGCCGGAACGTCCGGACCTGCGCGCCCAGGCGATCTGTTCCAGGGCCTTCAGATCGTGGTCGGCCGGGGTCTCGCCGCGTTCGACGCCTCCGCCAGGTGCTGCCCAGACGACCGTGCCGGGCGGCTCGGGAGCGGTGTGGCGGCACAGCAGGATGCGGTCCTCTTCGTCGAGAACGATCGCGCGGACGGAGTGACGCAGGCGCACCGTGGCCATCCGGGCATGCCACCGAGCCGGCAGGGATCGGCGGCGTGCCGCCGGATCCGGCAGGAGACCGCCGAGCCCCCGGAATCGGTCGCCTAGAAGAGGATCAGCGGCTTCACGACGTTGTCGAGCTTCTTGTCCAGGATCTCGAAGGCCCGCTCCGTCTCCTCGAAGCCGAACCGGTGGGAGGTCAGCCGGGTGGGGTCCACCCGCCCCGCCTGGACCAGCCGCAGCAGCCGCTCCAGCCGCAGCCGCCCCCCGGGGCACAGTCCGGTGGCGATGGTCTTCTCCGCCATGCCGACGCCCCACTCCACCCGGGGGATCCGTATGAACTCCCCCTCCCCGAAGTAGCCGATGTTGGCGACCGTCCCGCCGGGCTTGGTGATCCTGACGGCGGTCTGGAACGTGGCGTCCGTACCGAGCGCCTCGACGGCGGTGTCGACCCCCTGGCCGTCCGTCAGCTCCATGATCCGCCCCACCACGTCCTCCGCTGTGAAGTCCACGACCACGTCCGCGCCGTACGTCCGTGCCAGCCTGCGCCGGTCGGGGACCGACTCGACGCCGATGACCAGGCCCGCGCCCCGCAGCCGGGCTCCCGCCGTCGCCATCAGGCCCACCGGGCCCTGGGCGAGGACGGCCACGGTCCCGCCGATCGGGATGTTGCCCTTCTCCGCACCCATGAAGCCGGTCGACAGCATGTCGGCGCAGTAGACCGCCGCCTCGTCGGACACCCCGTCGGGGATCCGTGCCATGTTGGCGTCCGCCTCGTTCACATGGAAGTACTCCGCGAAGACCCCGTCCTTGGTGTTGGCGAACTTGAAGCCGCCCAGGGCCGAGCCGGACTGCGACGGATGGCCGTTCTGCGAGGCCGGATCGCCCCAGTCGGGAGTGACGGCGCCCACCACCACCCGGTCGCCGGGCCGGAAGATCCTCACCTCGCTGCCGACCTCGTGCACGACGCCGACCGCCTCATGGCCGAGGGTCAGGTTCTCCCTGGGCCCGATCCCGCCCCCGACGGTGTGGGTGTCCGATGTGCAGATCAGGGCGCTGGTCGTGCGGACGACGGCATCGCCGGGACCGGGCCGCGGCACCGGCTTGTCCATGAAGCCCACACGGCCGATCCCCTTCATCACAAACGCCCTCATCAGCCCTCCGGTCTCTCGCTCGGCCTCGGTGCGTCACTCCGGCCGTCCTCCGGCGTCCGGAGCCCAGCGGGCGGCGTCCCGCTCAGGGCGGGCGCCGCCCGACCGGTCCTCGGGGGAGCCGCCCGGACACCGTGCCGGTCCGGACGGCTCACCCGAGGCGGGGTCACCCCACGGCGCGCAGGGCCGACTCGATGATCTTGGCCACGGCCGCCGGATGGGAGATCAGGGTGAGATGCGAACCACCGGGGAAGACGGTGATCTTCGATCCCGCGCGGTGGGCCATCATCTCCTGCGACTCGGGGGTGATGATCCGGTCCCCGCTGCTGATGAAGTACCAGGACGGGATGGTCTTCCAGGCCGCGTACTTGGACGGGGTGTCGAACGCGGCCGTGGAGGCCGCCCGCTGGGAGGCCCAGAGGTCGGTCGCCTGCTGCACGGGCAGGTCGTTGGCGAACTGCCGCACGAAGACCGGCTGCTTCAGATAGAGGTTGGAGGCTCCGGCCGGGGCGTTCGCGTAGGGCACGGAGTCGAAGAGGGTGTTCGCCGGGCCCCGCAGGGCCGACTTGGCGCCGCTCAGCGAGCCGTTGGTCTCCCCGACGGCGGGCGCCGCGGCGTCGACGTAGACGAGCGCCTTGACGTTGCCGGTCTCCGCGGCGGCGTTGGTGATCACCGACCCGCCGTAGGAATGGCCCACCAGCACGACCGGGCCGGGGATGCTCCGGACCAGGTCGGCGACGGTGCGCGAGTCGGTGGTGAGGTTCTCCAGCGGGTTGCCGATGGCGCGGACCGTGTATCCCGCGCGCCGGAGGATGCGGACCTCGCCGCTCCAGCTGGAGGTGTCGGCCCAGGCCCCGTGGACCAGGACGACGACGGGACGGCCGCCGCTCGTCGGTGCCGCGGCACCGGCGGAGGGCGCGGACGGGCTGCTCACGGCCGCCGGGGCGCGACCGTCGGTGCTGCCGGTGAACGTCAGTGTGGTGCCGGCGACGGTGGCCGCCGAGGCCAGCAGCGCAAGCGGTATCAGCAGGCGCAGGGTTGCGGTTTCCTTCATCGCGGGAGGTCTCCTTGTTCCCAGTCGGCGCGTTCTCGCGGGAACGCCGGGACGGGGATCGTCGCCGTGGTTTCCGCAGGCCGGTGTCGTACGCCCCCTCCCGTCCGACGGTAGTCGGCACCCGTCCGGGCGGCTTCACCTCTGCGGCCGAACAGGTGACGGTGCGGAGGAGGACCCGGCTCCGCCGTTCCCGGCAGGCCGCATCTCACCTGCTCCCGGAGCCCGTCCCCGCGTACAGGGCCTCGCGCAGGGCGGCGGTGGTCTCGGCGACGGCCTGCAGATTGCTCCGGGTGGCGGCGAGGGCGTTGAGCATCATGAAGTCGTGCGTGATGGCGCCGTAGTGGGAGGCGGTGACCGGTACGCCCGCCGCGCGCAGCTTGGCGGCGTAGGCGTTCCCTCCGTCCAGCAGGACGTCGGAGTCGGTGATCACCAGGGCGGGAGGCAGGCCGCGCAACTGGTTGACGGTGGCCTTTAGCGGAGAGGCCAGCGGGTTGGAGCGGTCCGTCATCCGGGGCGCGTAGGCGTTCCAGAACCATCCCATCGCCGGCCGGGTGAGCCAGCAGTTCTCCGCGAATCGGCGGTAGGACCGGGTGTTGAAGTCGGCGTCCACGACCGGGTAGAGCATCACCTGCTTGCGGAAGCGGGGGCCGCCGCGCTGCTTGGCCAGCAGGGTGACGGCGGCGGTCATGTCGCCGCCGACCGAGTCGCCCGCCACGGCGAGCCTGCCGGGGTCGACCCCGATCTCGCGGCCGTGGCCGGCCACCCATGCGGCGACGGCGTAGGCCTGCTCCAGCGCGACGGGGAAGCGGGCCTCCGGCGACGGGGTGTAGTCGACGAAGACCACGGTGGCGCGGGCACCCTCGGCGATCTCCCGCACCAGGCGCTCATGGGTGCCGAAGTTGCCCAGAACCCAGCCGCCGCCGTGGATGTAGACGATGCCGGGCAGATCCCCCGTGACCCCCTTGGGCCGCACGATGTGCACGCCGACCGGGCCGGTCGGGGCGCCGGGCACGGTGCGCTCGGTGATCTGCGCGGGCCGCATCGCCACCGCCCCGGCCTGCAGCTTGTTCAGCACCTCCCGGGCCGCCTGGTAGGAGAGCCGGTAGAGCGGTGGCCCTCCGGCCGCGGCGAGCCGGTCGAGGAACTGCTGGACGGGCTTCTCCAGCTGCACGGGCGGCCTGCCGCAGGGCACCTTGGGCGGTTGCACCGCCTGGGAGGCGGACGTGGTGGCGGGGTCGGCCGCGATGACGCGTTCCCCGGGGGAGACACATCCGCTGAGCGCGGTGGCGCCGGTGGCGA